>CAYTTF010000083.1:0-14024 GCA_964440665.1 uncultured Myxococcales bacterium
CCCAGAGAACCATAAGAACCACAGCGAGTGTCCACAGCATGATCGCACCTTCCTTCATGAGGTACACGGGCGCCGGCGCGATTGAGTTCTGTAAGCACGTTTACCGGAAGTACACGGCCGATGCCGTAGCCGAATCCGCGGCAGCCGTCAGCTACTATTTCCTGTTCTCCTTCTTTCCATTCCTGCTGTTCGTCACGGCGCTGATTGCCTACCCGAATTCGCGGACGAAGGTACTCAGCCAGACGAGGTCCACCGGCTTGGGCAGAAAGCGCGCGCCCGCTTCGCGCGCCGCTCTCACGGTCCTTTCGTCTGTGTAGGCGCTGATGACGACCGCGTGTAGTTGCTTGTGTTGCTCCCGGAGCAGCCTGACGAGCTCCGCGCCAGTCATTCCCGGAAGCCGATAGTCGGTCACGACGATTGCGACGCTTTGGCTAACCGCGGGGAGCGCCTCCTCGGCGCTCCCGAAAACCTCACTCGCGTATCCGTCGAAACTCAGGATCTCGGCGATGTTCTCAGCGAGCTCCAAGTTGTCGTCGACGATGACCACACGAGCCCGGGTCCGAGCGTCTTGAAGGGCCATCGCTAGGCCACTAAAGCCCACCGCATGCGAACACTCAATATGTACTAAAGGGAACCCATCGCCCCGGTGACCCACGAAGGTGAGCCATCAGCCCGCCGCCACTCCAGCGCGATAGGAAATGAGCGCCAATTCCGTCCGGTTGCCCACCCCGAACTTCGCGAGCAAACCGCTGACGTGTGCCTTGACCGCACGTTCCGAGATGCCGAGGGAGGCGGCGATTTTCAGGTTCTCCATCCCACAGCCGAGCAGTCCGAGCACCTGACGCTGGCGGGGCGTCAGTGACGCCCAAGTCCGAGTCTGCCGGGCGACCTCTGGCGAGACGGGGAACTTGACGGGACTGTGGCGCCGCCGCGCGACGGCCCCGGCCATGGCGGCGAGCCGGCTTGCGCCATCGCCCGGGAGCTCCACGCATCCGTCGACGCCAGACGCCCGCGCCGCCAGCTGAGACGGCGTTCCGATCGCCACCACGGTCACATTGGGGTGCATGATTCGCAGGCGGGCCAGCATTTTCTCCTGAGCCTCCTCCTCGTGCGCAAGGTCGACCAATGTGAGGCCCAGCACGCCACCGCGGGCTTCCCTCAGCAGACGTCCGAAGGTGGCAAAGCCGTCGACGCGGAGGAACCCATATTTCCTCAAGATCTCAACGATTCCGTCTCGATACAGCGCCCGGTCAGAGAGTACGGCGATGGTTTCGGCGAGCTTCAGACTGTCGTCGGCGATGACCGCACGGGGCCGGTTCCCTGCGTGGTCAGCCATCGCTGCCTCACTTAGCCTGGTAGACCTGAAGACTCAATATGGACGAAAGGGAACCCACCATGGACAAAGGGGTACCCGGTCCCGCCGCTGCGGCATCGCAGATCGGAGCGACTATGCTCGCGCGAATCCGGCGCGACGGGCGATGCACACGCCGATCAACACGGTGCCCACCGCCAGGAGAAGGATCCAGAACCGAAGCCGTCGGGGTCGCATCTCCGGTCAGCTCACGAACAGGAAGGTGATGTTTTCATACCCACCTGATTGCGCGGACCCCGGGCGGCGAGCTCGGGCGAGTGGCGACCCACCACGTTCAGGAGCTGATCGATATCGACTGGTTTCGACAAGACCGGCGCAGCGACGTTCTCGATCGTCCATGGCGACGCTCCGGTGATGAACACCACCGGGGGCACGCGGGAGCCCAACTCGGCTCGCATCGCATTGAGAAGCTCGGAGCCATCCATCCGCGGCATTCGCAGGTCCGCCAGCACTAGAAAAGGCTCATCGTGAATGGCCTTGAGGGCCTGACCACCGCTCGCGACGCCGACCGCCCGATAGCCGGCGTCCTCCAACGTCTCAACCATGACGTCGCGAAGATCGTCGTCGTCGTCCACAACCAACACCCAACGCTGATTCGAGAGCATAAGACTACGGCAAGCAAGCCCGGGGCCAAGTCCGACGGTCGTGGGGCGGCAGGCGGACCAGATAGTACTGGTTCATCACCGGAGGGACGGTCTCCAACATTCACGCAATTACTGCGTCGAGCCGCGCGACCCACGCACCAACTGCGCACCGCCCGCCGATGGTTCCCCCTTATCGGGCTCAGGGCAAGAACTGCTGCCGCGGCTTATCCATTTGCAATGTCCAGCGCGCAGCGACGCGCGTTCCTCGAACGGCACGTGAATTGGGGTTTCCGCTTGCGTCGAGCCAATCACGGGATACCTTACCGCGGCAGTCGAAGCTATTCGGCAGTCGGCAATCAACAACCATCAGGAGACAACATGACTTTTACCCGCACCATCTTCCTCGCTCTCGCCATCCTGCTCCCCGCGTCCTGGACCGTCGCCAAGGCCGCTGACGAGGGCGACACCAAGACCGAGACCAAGACCACCAAGAAGAGCAAGAAGAGCAAGAAGTCCGGCGGCAGCGGCGAGACCAAGACCGAGACGAAGACCGAAACCAAGACCGAGAAGTAGACCGAAGGAGCTCGAAGGGAGCTCCAAAAAAGCTCAACGAAGGCTTAGTTAACAATGGCCGGGGCCGATCTCAAAGTCGGTCCCGGCCTTTCTATTCGACAGGGACTAAGGCAATGCCGTTCACTTGCGGCCCTTACCCATGGGCGCCTTACTCATTTTGACCTTGACGGCGCGTGGGTAGAGGCGCTCGGGGCGACGAGGCGGCAGGATCAGATGGTTACGGTGATCGAGCCGCGGGGCTCACGGAGCGGCTAGACGTGCGCGTCGCGCCTGGCGAGAAGGCGCAGCTTCGGTGGTCGGAACGGCCATTCGACGATCCTGTTAGGAAGCGCTCCTCTGGATCTGAGGAGCTGCAGGCGGTTCGCGTGGCAGGCGCATCAAGAACGTCGTCGTGCCGTCGACAGAATACGCGGCGAGCGTCCCGCAACCCGAGTTGACGATCTGCTTTGCTATGTAGAGACCGAGACCGAGGTTTCCGGTCGTCGACACTTCGTGTTGCCTGGCACGGCGAAAAGGCTCGAAGATGAAAGGGAGGACATCGCTCGGAATAGGATCTCCCTGGTTGATAATCTCGACCACGACTTCGCCGGAGTCGCCGTGGGCTTTGACGACGACGGCCGTACCCGGCGTCGCATGCTCGACGGCGTTCCCCGCGATGTTGGAGATGGCTTCCGCCAAACGATCCGGGTCCCACGTGCCCGTCAAGTCGCCTTCAGTCTCCAGGTGGATAGCCGCCCCGAATTCCTCGACGACACTCCGGCACAGCTCGCGCAAATCCGTGGGCTTCGGTTCAAGCGGGAAACCACCCCCGAGACGGGCGCGGGTTAAATCGAGTAGCTGAGAGATCATCCGGCTCATGCGCTGGCTGCTCCTGATGATGCGCGCGAGTTGCTTCTCGGCTTCCGGGTCGAGGTTGCCGCGCCGAAGCAGCAACCCGGTCGACATGCTGATCGCCCCGAGCGGGTTGCGCAGATCGTGGCCCACGATGCCGATGAACATCTCTCGGAACTCGGCCACAACGCGCAGCTCTCGCTCACTCTCTTCTGCGCGCTTCAGGGCGGCCTCCACGTTCTCGGTCAGCTCTTGCGCCTGGATCGTCGCTCGGACCATGTGTTGGTTCGCTTCGAGAAGGTCGGCGGAGGCGCGTCGAGAAGTCTCGTAGAGCCGCGCATTGTCGGCAGCAAGAGCGCCCAGCTTGGCTTCATTGGCACGGCGGGCATCCTCGGCTTCCTTCCGCTCGGTTCGATCGATTCCAGTCTTGATGATGTACTGGATCTGTCCGTCCGGATTCCTGGTCAACGTGTGCGACCAGGCGAGCCATCGTCGCTCGCCGGTCCTGGTGACCCAGTAGTTCGCGAAAGCGCTTGGAAGCGCCGCCGTCCGCAACGTCTCGAAGAAGACCGCCCTGACCGACTCCACCTCTTCTGGAGCAAGGACGAAATCCCAGAGCTTGCGGGCTCGAATCTCCTCTAGCGCGTAGCCCGTCAAGTCGGAGCAGGACCGATTCCAATAGACGATCCGGCCTTCCACGTCGAGCACGACGACGAGGGCACCTACAGCTTCGAAAGTCTGGAACTCCGACTCAGTCACGCTAACTCCCCTAAGTCCCGATGATGCATTCCGCCCAGTGTGCTACCAAGTCAGCTTCTTCGCTTCTTCCCGCCCACCGCCGGCGTGCCCGTGAGCAGACCCTGGTACCCCTTCAGTGCTTTGCTCAGCACGATCCCCCCATCCGACGTGATGTCGTACTCTCTCAGCTCCTTGCTGTGCTGGCTGGCGCGCAGCTTGACGACCGCCATCGCGCGCCTCAGCTCGCCGTCGATCTCGATGTAGCGCTGGATGATGATGGCGTCCGTGAGAAACGCTATGCCCTGTGGGCTGAATCGAAGATCCGTGTAGGAGTCTTCCAGCTCCACTGTCGCCATCACCGTGACGCCAAGGCCCGTCAAAGCGCCCATCATTCGATAGAGGGATTCCCGAAAGTCCTCTCGGAAGGTCGGCGCGAGAGCCAGCTCCAGGCCGGACAGCGAATCGATCACCGCCCGCTTGGCGCCGGTCCGCTTCACGGCCTCGCGCAGCGCCACCAAGGTTTCGTCGATCGAGAGATCCAGCGGGCGCAGGTAGAGGACCTCCAACTTCTTCCGCCGGACCAGCTTCTCGAACTCCTCCCCGCGTGGCGTCGTCTGCAGGTAGTCGTTGGGCCGCTTCTCGAACACGGCCACGATCCCGTTTTCGCCCTGGTCGATGCCCTCGACAATGAACTGATTGGAGAGCACGGTCTTGCCGGATCCGGACGGACCGGCGACCAGCACCGAGTATCCCCGGGGAATGCCGCCGGACATCAGCTTGTCGAGGGCGGGCACGCCGGTCTTGACGCGGTGTTTGAGGGGGTGGTCGGTGACGACTTCCTCTGGCTTGAGGATGCGCGGAAAGACATTGTAGCCGGCGTCGGTGATGCGGGCTGTGTGCAGTCCGGGGATCTGCCCTTGGCCGCGCATCTTCATCACCTGCAGCTTGCGCACGACGGAGTTGCGATCGATCGCCTGGTAGAGCCAGAGGAGCCCGTCGGCCACCGTGAACACCGCGCTGTCGTGCTCGCCGTCGCCGTACTCACCGAGGAGAAAGGTCGTGGCCTGGTGGCTCGTGAGGGCCAGCGCGAGCCGCTGCATGAAGTTGGTCAGCTCCGTCTCCCCGGCTGGTCCGACAAGCGCGCTGCGTACCATCGCCCGGAAGGAGTCGACCACGACGACGGCCGGGCTCGATCTCTCTATCTCCTTGACCACCGCTTCGAGCACCTTGGCCATCCCCCCCTCGAGCGCCTGCTGGCCGAGGTGAATGAAGCGCACCGAGCCGTCGCCGATCTTCGAAGCGTCGAAGAAGGCGTACTGCTGCTGGTAGCGCAGCATCTTGATGGGCGGCTCCCCGATGACGCTGAAATAGACCGCCTTTCTCTCGGGGGTCGCGTTGGCGAACATGATCTGATGGCCGAGCGTCGTCTTGCCACATCCGGGGCCGCCGGCGATCAGGTTGAACGAGAACTCGGGGATCCCCCCGCCCAACACTTCGTCGAGGCCGGGCACGCCGGAGGGCAGCTGACGAATCGGAACGCGGTCGTTCATTTCTTGGTCTCCCTGAGTGACGTATCTTCGATCGTCGGCCAGGCGCTTTGCAGGACCATGACCGCCAACCGTTCTCCGATGAAGGTGGTGATGAGATCGATGAAGGTTCCGAACAAGGTCGCAGCCGCCTCGGTCGCGACGGTGGGCTCGAGCGCCTGCAGACAGGCCCCGAGGTTCGTCAGTCCCTCGGGGACGGCGACCTCGGCGAGGCAGGCGAACTCCGCTTGCGCCAGCTTCGCGCTCCGCACGAACAGCGCCTGGACACCGGCAGAACCCAGAAGTGGGGACAATCGAGCGTTGAGCTTTTCGTAAACGCGCCAAGCTGCCGCCGCACACACCTCCGCGTTGTCGCCGGAATTCCCTTCGACCGCCAGCAGTCGCTTGGCCCACGCTACCTGCGCGGCGCCCGGGTTACTCATCTAGCCGATTTCGCGGACGAAGTTGCTCAGCCAGGGAAGCCGGTAGTCGGTCACGACGATGGCGACACCTTCACCGAGCGCCGTGGGAAGCGCCTCCTCGGCGCTCCCAAGAACCTCGCACGGGAATCCCTCCAGAATCAGAATCTCGGCGATGTTCTCAGCAAGCGCCAAGTTGTCGTCGACGATGACTACCCGCGCCGGGTTCCCGGTATCTTGAGCGACCATCACCGGGTAACTTATGACGCGGCTGACACGAACCCTCAATAGGTCCTAAAGGGAACCCCCTCCAGGGACGCCGTGCTTGTCGGCGAGGTTCAGGCTGTCGCCGGCGATGACCGCACGGGGCCGGTTCCCTGCGTGGTCAGCCATCGCTGCCTCACTTAGCCTGGTAGACCTGAAGACCCAATATGGATGAAAGGGAACCCACCATGGACAAAGGGGTACCCGGTCCTGCCGCTGCGGCATCGCAGATCGGAGCAACTATGCTCGCGCGAATCCGGCGCGACAGGCGATGAGCGCAAGCTCGGTCCGGTTGTTCACGCTGAACTTCTCGAGCAACCCGCCGACGTGTCCCTTCACCGCGCGTTCTGAGATGCCGAGAGATGCGGCGATCTTCGGGTTGTCCACGCCACAGCTGAGAAGTCCAAGGACCTGCCGCTGGCGGGGCGTGAGGGACGCCCACGTTAGACGCTGCCGCGAAAGCTCCGCCGAAACGGAGAACTTGATCGGACCGTGGTGTCGACGCGCGACCGCCTCCGCCATCGCAAAGAGGCGGGCCGAGCCATCGTTCGGGATCTCGACGCACCCATCGACGCCCACCGCCCTGGCCGCCAACTGCACCGGCGTTCCGATTGCCACGATGGTCAAGTCGGGCCAGATGGCCCGTAAGCGGCGCGCGACATCCTCGGCGTCCTCTCGCTCGTGCGCGAGGTCGACGAGCGTAAGATCCAGCGGCGCGACTCGGGCTGCCGCTAGTAGGTTTTCGCAGTCGCTGAAGCCGTCGACTCTTCGAAAGCCGTGTTGCCTCAGTATCTCGACAATTCCGTCCCGATACAGGCCCTGGTCAGAAAGTACCGCGATGCGAGGCATCCTCAGCCCAGTTGGCCTCATTTGTTCTCTTCGGAGGATCGCAGTCGCGGTTTGCATGGCCGTACGCCAACGCAACCTTCGTACCAGGCCGAAAAGACCGCAAAACCGCTTGGCTGAGCTTGGGACCGCGCAATTCTTGCGGCGCGCGCCCTTGATCGGCAAGGACTGCGCATTCGCGGTCGCCGACAGCCGTCCTACCAGAAGAGAGCACGCCATCGGCGAGCAGATACCCGAAGGGCATCGCGCTTGCATAATGGGTGGAGGTCATGCAGGTCGATTCAGATCGTCAGCCCCTTATGGACGCCATGCGGAACCATGTCGTACTTGACCCGGACGTGAGCGACGCCATCGACGTACTCGAAAAGACCGAAAGAGAGTCTCTGTCGGTTGTACTGAACGAGGCACGTGACCTGGCGGGTCGGCTCGCGCCACGGCGGGACGGCGAGCACCCACCGCAGCTCGATCTGGAGAGCTGGCTCGGGGCGGTGCTTCGCGGACCCCACGACGGACGTTGGTTCGAGGAGCGGGTTCATTCCGGTATGCGGGGCTGGTCCAACCTCCCGCCTATCGTGTGCGTTCTGGTCATTGGGTGTGTGCGCCACCGCCTCACGGAGATTGCGACGATGACGTCGGTGAAGCTGGAACCAAGTCGATCGCGAATCGCGGATGCCCTCGCCCGTCTCTTCGATCTGGAGGTCATGCTCGTCCATTTCGATCAGGGACTCACGAAGGGGAGCGCGTCCACGACGTCCCCTCTCGATCCGCAGCATTCCATCCCGAGCGAAACGAGCGCGAGAATCTTCAACGCACTGGGCGTGATCGAGACCTCCGCATATCTCGTCGGTCGCTACAGCGCAGAAGCCTCGCCGGGAAATCCAAACATCGAACGCCACCTGGACCGCATCTCGAAACACGTACAACGCACGAACTTGGAGATCGTGCGACTGGTCGGCACGACGCACCTCCGCAGTCAGCTCATGGACTGAGAGAAAGAGCCGCCAGAGCCGGGCGGTTCGAAGCCATTCTGACCTGCCTGGCAGTTTTCGGACCGCCTCGTTATGCGGCCCGGAGCCGTTCGACGTCGAGTGTCCGGTAGGCGGGCACGGTCGGCCGTGGCTGGGAATGCTCCTTCAGCGCCTTCTCGGCCGCAGCGAAAAGCGCGCCCGCCTTGTCGCGCAGCTGCATGAACACGTGAGACCGCAGTGCGTACGAATTGGCGCCAGTCAAGCGACCGCCTTCTTGCTCCCACCGATTGGCGGTCGCGCGATCGACCCCGAGATGCTCGGCGAGATCCGCCTGCGTGTACTCGAGCAGCTTCCGCAGAAACCTCACCTCGATCGGTTCGAGCTCGGCCTGGCTCAGCATGGAGCCGGCGATCGCGAGGGAGACTAGCTCGAGCACCTCGCCCGGAACGAGAATCGCCCCGCAGGTTGGGCAGGAGGGCGCCGAGAGATTCTCGACCGTCACCTCGTTCAAACCGAGGAGCGGTCCGAGGTCTCGCTTGCCCGCCTTGAACGTCAGCTTCCCCTTCCCGCAGCTCGGGCAGATGGTTCCCGTTTGAAGATCGCTCTTTTTCTTCATGACTACTCCCTTTCCGATCAAAACACGGTCGCGATGACCAGCCGCTTGCCGAGGTGGTCTACGTAGACCTCGACGCCGATCGATGTCGTAATCTCGTCGAGGCTCGGCCCCGTTACGCGCCAGCACGTCCCGCCGAATCCGGGGGATGCCCTCCCGATACGCCTCGCAATCCGTCGCCTTCTTGACAATGTTCTTCATGTCGGCGGCCGTGACGCCGCGCTGCCGCTGCCGATCCCGAGCGTGGTCGACCACCCAATATCGCCCGCTTCCCACTGCCTCCCTCGCCCAGCTCAACGCCTGGATAGCAGTGGATGGGCCAGCCACGCATGTAACATCTTGCTACATCGCGACCCCGGACATCAAGGGCTGCCGTGATTCCTGCGGGTCCTTCGTCGAGCCCTCTCGGGCAGCCCGGGACTGCGGCCAGCAGCTATTCAGCGACCCCGGTCGTGGTCCCCGGACTGACTGGCGTCAAGGCGATCGCCGCGGGCTGGTTCCACGCCTGCGCGCTGCTCGACGACGGGAACGTCGCCTGCTGGGGCGACAATTCGTCCGGACAGTTGGGCGATGGAACCCAGAGCAGCTCACCCACACCGGTGACGGTCAGCGATCTCGGTCACGCGATCGCGATTGCAACGACCGCCTACAGCACGTGCGCCGTCATCGTCGACGGATCACTGCAGTGCTGGGGAGTCGACCTCGAGAGGTTGATGCCGAGCGCCGTGCCCGGCGTGTCCGGCACCATCGCGGTCAGCGTCGCCGAACTCTCGACCTGCGCCGTCGTCACGGGCGGCGAGCCGAAGATGCGCGAGGCTGAAGCTCGGCGAGCTGCCGCTCCGGCGCGATCTGGGCGGAGGGCTCAGCGCCGCTTGATGCCGAGGCGAGTCATCGCGTTGTAGAAGGTCGCGCGCGAGACGCCGAGGAGCTTGGCGGCACGGAGAGCGACGCCGTCGGACTTGGCCAGGGCGGCCTGGATCCGCTCGACGGTCAGGCCGCCCTCGTCGGGGATGGCCGGGTTGAGGGGGGGAAGATGCCCGGGACGGATCTCGTCGGCCCGCTCTGCGCGCGCCGCATCGATGGCGCGGGTGAGCACGTGGCGGAGCTGCCGGGCGTTCCCCTCCCAGGCGGCCAGCAACAAGATCTGCGCCGCGTCGGCCGAGAGGCGCGGGCAGGGCGCGAGCTCGCCCAGGATCTGCAACGCCAGGAGGATGACGTCTTCACGCCGCGCTCGCAGCGGGGGCACCCGGAGCAGCTGCGCCGACAGCCGGTACCAGAGATCGGCCCGGAACTGTCCGGAGACGCTCGCTTGCTCGAGATCGCGGCTGGTCGCGCTGACGATGCGGAGGGAGACCGTCACGTCGCGCGTGGCGCCGAGCGGCCGCACCTGACCGAGATCGATCGCGCGCAGCAGCTTGACCTGCGACGCCGGCTCGAGATCTCCGATCTCGTCCAGGAAGAGCACGCCGCCGGACGCCTCGAGGAAGGCGCCGGGGCGGGCGGTCACCGCGCCCGTGAAGGCCCCGCGCTGGTGTCCGAACAGCTCGGCCTCGAACAGCTCCGACGGGATCGCGGCGATGTTGAGCCCCACGAACGGCGCGCGGCCGCCGCCGTGGACCATCCGCGCGACACACTCCTTTCCGCTTCCGGTTTCACCGAGGATCAGGACCGGCTCCTTTCCCCCAGCGAGCCGGGCCGCCTGATCCCAGACTTCGGACAGGACGGGACCGGCCACCACCGAGCGCAGCAAGCCGAGGGCGGCGCCCGCGATCGCGCGGGGCGGCGTCTGGTAGCGCTCGACGTCGTCGACGACGAGGTGCAGGGTATCGCCGAAGCGGAGGACGCTTCCGGGCGGAGCGGTGGCCCCTTCGCCGCCGATCGGGCGGCCGTCGACGAACGAGCCGTGGCGGCTGGCCAGATCTCTGACGAACAGGCCGTGGCCGCGCGGCTCGACCGTGGCGTGGTGGCGGGAGACGCGGCCGTCCCTCACGCGAACCGTAGACCCGGCGTCTCGCCCCAAGGAGGTGGGTCCCGTGAGACGCCAGGACTGAAAGGCTTGCCCCTCCACCCGCGGGAACAGCGCCACCAGCCCTGGCCGTCGCCGGCGCGGGGACTGCCCCGGTGCGTCCGTGTCGATCGCGGACTCCGTGGTCGCGGCCGCGGAGGCGCTCCGGAGCTCGGCGTCCGGACGGCTCTTGCCGTTGTCTTCGCTGAGGGGCATCAGTGCTGGGCGATCCAGGTCGCGACCTCTTGCGCGCCCTTTTTGCGCACCATAGCGCGCTCTTCGTAATCTAGGCGCGCTGCTTTCGCCAGCTCGAGGGCGCGGGCCCGATCCCCCTCTGCCCACAGGGTCCGCGCCAGCGCGAACGCGGTGTCGCCCCGCTCGGCCGGATCGCCCGCCAAGTCCTTCCGAATCCGCCAGGCCTGCTCGAGCGCCGCCCGTGCCTCCGCGCGCTGCCCCAGCGCGAACAGCGCTGCGCCCATCCCGGTGAGCGGGTAGGCCAGATACTCGTCGGAGGAGCGAACCTGGACCCGCCACCGCGCCAGCGACTCGCGGAAGCTGGCCAGCGCCTCCTCGGTCCGTCCGACGCCTGCCAGGTATTCGCCGCGGTTGCTCAGGGTGAAGGCGACGGTCACGTTGTTCGGCCCGTAGGCGGCCTCCAGCAGGCGGAGGGCCTCGTCCACCTCACGGATGGCCGCGGCGTCGTTCCCGAGCCGGTGAAGCGTCTCGGCCTCGGAGATCAGGGTGCGTCCGATGTCCGGATCTCCGGGGGACAAGATCCGCCGCTTGAGGGCCAGCACCTCCGTGAAGAGGCGCAGGGATGCTGGCAGATCGCTGTACTGGAGGGCGACGGCGCGATCGTTGAGGACCCAGGATCGGAGGCGGTCGTGCCCGGGCCCGAGGCGATCGACCAAGGCGTCGGCGAGTCGCGACCAGCGCTGCGCCTCCTCGGTCCTCTCACCGTGGCGGGCGCCGATGCCGGCCAGCAACGCCGCAGCGTGCGCGGCGATCTCGTCGCGTCCGGTGCGTAGCGCGATCCAGAACGCCTCGTTCAGGACGGAAGGCGCCTCAGCTTCGAGCGCCGCCGACTGGAAGAACCCGGTCATCTCCAGGAGCTCGGCCGTCAGCGGCGGGTAGCCGATCTCCCGCGCTTTGGTGACCAGCCGACGTCCCTCGGCGATGGCCGGCTGATCGCGGCCGGCGTCGTGGAGCGCGCGCGCCATGAGGGCCTGGCGGCGCAGGTCGTCCACGCGCGACCGAACCTCGGCGTCACGTAGTCCCTCGTCGCGCCTCAAAGACGGCAGATCGGCGCAGAGATCGAGCCCCGGCAGCGCCATCGCTGCGTCGACCGCGGAGGACATCATCTTCGCGTCAGCGGTCGCGAATACGTCGACCAACGCCTCGAGCGCTCCGCGACGCTCATCGAAGCAGCCCGCCCGCCGGTCGAGCACCGCCGGGGCCTGCTCGTGGCGGACGTGGGTCTCCTCGCAGTTGTCACGAGACATCCGCGCCCAGTCTCCGGCGTACCGATCGATCACCGCGGCGGTGTGGTCCCACACCTCCGTCGCCGTGGGTACCCCGGTCGCGAGGAAGGCCGCCTTCGCCTTGGCGCGCCGCGACCCCGCCGGCCCATCGCCGGGGCCGGTCGACCAGACGCGGGTGATGCCGACCGGCCCCGCCTCGCACACCGCGCCGGGGAGGCGTGGGTTTCGACCGGCCGCGATCAGACCGACCAGGCAGGCCAGCGCTCCAGCGCCGGCAGCCACCCACCTCCGCCGCACGCCGGCCGGATCGAGCGTGAGCGCCGAGATCAGCGCCGTCATCGAGGGCCACCGATCGCCGGGCGAAACGGACAGCCCGCGCACCAGCACCCGCCGCAGCCAGCCGGGAACGTTGCTCCGGGGCGGTGGGGGCCGCACCCGGCCGGCCGTCACCGCTTCCGCCAGGGGCACGCCCGACCCGGGATCGAAGAAGGGGTGTCCGCCGTAGAGCGCCTCGTAGAGCGCCACACAGAAGCCGAACTGGTCGGCCCGGGCGTCGAGCGCATGGCCCCGCACCTGCTCCGGGGCCATGTAGAGCGGGGTCCCGGCGATCTGTCCAGTCGTGGTCAAATCGACGCCGAGGATCCGCGAAGGGGCGCCGTCTGGCATTTCGTCCGACGGCTCGTCGCTCCACCGCGCCAACCCGAAGTCGGTCACCCGGACGATGCCGTCGGCGCCGACTAGGACATTCTGCGGCTTGAAGTCCCGGTGGACGAGACCCTTGTCGTGGGCGGCGGCCAGACCGCGGGCAGCGTCGAGGAACGCCGCCATGATCGCCTCGCGGGTCCGCGGGCGTTCGGCCAGCCATTCACGAAGGGTCTCCCCTTCCACGAAGGCGATCGCGACGAACACGCGATCGCCGAACGTCCCCACGTCGTGAACGGCGATGACGTTCGGGTGCGAGATCTGGGCGATCGCCCGGGCCTCGCGCTGCAGGCGGTGCTCGTATTGCGGCGAAGCCCCGAGTGGGCGGGGATGAAGGACCTTGAGCGCGATCTTGCGATCCAGCTTTGGATCATAGGCCCCGTAGACCTCGCTCATCCCGCCGCGACCCACCAGCGACAGCACGGTGTATCGCCCCACCACCGTCCCGCGGGTCAGCTCTCCCGGCCGGGCCTGCTCGCCCAGATGACCGCCCGCCGTCGTTGCCTCCTGCTCCACCCTCATTAGAACGACGAAGCGGGGCCCGAATCTCGGTCGGGCGGCTCGTCAGTGGCCGCGGAGCCTAGCAGCTTTCACGCCGCCGTCGACCGGCGGAAACGCGCCGGGGCGGACACCGCTCGGTGCCGCCCCGGCGCCGCAGATCAATGCGCCAGGAGCAGGTCGGAGCGCTGGTAAGGGGTGGTCCAGGTGCCGGTGCCGGTCGAGTAATACCAGTACGACCCCGACCCGGTGGTGATCACCAGGTCGGTCTTCCTGTCGCCGTTAAAGTCCCCCGGCGTGTAGGCGACGGCGCCGCGTGGCAGATCGCCGCGCGAGTAGGGCGCGTTCCACGTGCCGGTGCCGGTCGAGTAGTACCAGTACGACCCCGACCCGGTGGTGATCACCAGGTCGGCCTTCCCGTCGCCGTTGAAGTCCCCCGGCGTGTAGGTGACGCTGTTCAAGGGGAGGTCGGCGCGCGAGTAGGGGGTCGCCCAGGTGCCGGTGCCGGTCGCGTAGTACCAGTACGACCCCGAAAGATCCGCATAGACACGTTGGGGCAAACAGTCTAGGTTGAAGTGCCGGGGCGTGTAGGCGACCGTCCCCG
>CAYTTF010000084.1:0-13850 GCA_964440665.1 uncultured Myxococcales bacterium
TCCTTGGCCGTGGGATGGAACACGAAGCCATCCACGAACCCGCCGCCGACGATCTGGACGCTCTTCCAGGTGTACGGAACAGCAGCAGGGTCCTCCGCCGCGATCGCCGGGAACGTCGCGAGCGCCAAGAACATCAAGGTGCAGACTGCGGAGCGAAGCCGATTCATGGCGGGGAACAGACCACGAATCGCCTGGAACCTACAAATCGCCACCGTTCGTGGAAACGTCATCGCCCTCGAGAACCTCCCGGACCTTCGAGAAAGGTCATCGAGCGACTCGAGCACGGGCAATGGTCGACCGGACGCCGAGGCCCAAGACCAGGCCCAAGATCCCAATGGCGGTCAAGAGCCCGAGAGAATCGAGGTGGCTGGAGAGGCCGTACGACCCGCCGCGGATCATGCCGCGCCTCGCGAGACGCCGGGGAGGACGAAATAGAAGACCGCGCCCTCGCCCACCTTCCCTTCGGCCCAGATGCGCCCCCCGTGGCGTTTGACGACCCGCTGCACCGTGGCAAGCCCAATGCCGGTACCCGCAAATTCCGCCACGGTGTGCAGCCTCTGGAATGGCGCGAACAGCTTGTTCGCGTGGGCCATATCGAAACCGGCACCGTTGTCTCGGACAAACAGTGTCAGCCCCCCGCCCTTCTCGACAGCCCCGAACTCGATGCGGGCATCCGGGGTTTGCGCAGTGAATTTCCAGGCATTCCCCAGCAAATTTTCAAATAGCGCACGCGCCAACGGAAGATCCATCTCGGCCGACAGATGTTCCTCGGCGACGATTCTCACCCCGCGCTCGGGTTCCGTCGCGGCAATCTCGGCCCCGATGGTGCGAACGAGGGCCGAGAGGTCGATTCGTTCGGGTCTCCAGTCACTCCTCGCGACGCGCGAGAGAGACAGCAGCGCATCAATGAGACCACCCATCTTCTGGGCGTTGCCGTGAATCTCCTGAAGGCAGTCCCGACCCTCAGCATCGAGCTTGTCCCCGTAGTCTTCGAGAAGCACCTGGGCAAATCCGTTCATTCCGCGGAGAGGCGCGCGCAGGTCGTGTGCAACGGAATAGCTGAACGTTTCCAGCTCTCGACTGGCGGCCTCGGCGACCTCATTGGCTCGCGCGAGGGCCTCCTCGGCCCGGCGTCGATCGGTGATGTCGCGTGCCACCTTGGAGATGCCGACGACGCGGCCACCGGCGTCGCGCACCGGTGAGATCGTGACGGAGACGTCGATACGTCGTCCGTCCTTCCGCAGCCGAACCGTGTCGAAACGCTCGACCTCACCCTTGGCGAGGTGCTCCAGTATCAGCGTCTCTTCCTGCGCACGTTCTGCTGGAACCAGCACGGAGACCGGCGACCCGACGATCTCGGCCGCGGAATAGCCGAAGACATGCTGGGCGCCCCGGTTCCAGCTGGTGATCACGCCATCCAGCGTCTTGCCGATGATGGCGTCATCGGAATATTCGACGATGGCCGCAACCTCGACCGCCGCCTGAGCCGCCTTGCGTTCCGTGAGATCGAGAACGAAGGAAATGCATTCCCCGGCCCCGCCTTCGAGCATGGCCGAGCCGATCAAGACTGGGACGCGCGTCCCATCCTTGCGGATGTACTGTTTCTCGCGAAGCGCCCCGACCCCCGAGGTCACCAGTTGTTGGACAGCCCGCGCATCGACTTCGCGCCAGTCCGGCGGGGTGAGGTCTCTCCAAACGGTCCGTCCGGAAAGAATGTCGTCGCGGGAATGACCCAACAGCCTGACAAGCGCGTCGTTGATCTCGGAGATTCGCCCATCTAGGTCGCTGACGATGATGCCAATGACCCCCGACTCCGAAAGGCGGGCGAAGCGACTTTCAGCTTTCCGGAGGTCGCTGGCCGCTTTCTCTGCGGCGTCGCGCGCCTTCCGTTCGGCGGCGTAAGATCGGGCGTTGGCGATGGCGAGGGCCGCGTGATCGGCGATGCGCTCTACCAAATGGAGATCGTCCTCCGTATATGGATCTGCAGGGGCGCCGCGCATGAGGTTCGCGATGCCGACGACCTTCCCCCGACACAGCAACGGCAGCGCCATCGAGCTCGTGATCGCGAGCCGATCTAGGTAAGGCCGGTATTTCGGCTCGCTGGATGCTGCGAAATCGGCCGGGTCGATTCGGGGGGTGAGGACGGCCCGTCCCGTCGCCGCGACGCGGCCCGAGATTCCCTCCCCCACGTGCTGGCGGCCCGACAACATCACCTCGCGGGTGGCGACGAGCAGGTCGGGATCTCGATGGTAGGCCGCCCCATTTGACTCCAACCATTCCCCATCTTCGGTGACGGCCCTGATCACGCACATGTCACCGAGGAGCTGGCCGAGACGCGTCGCCACCACCTCCAGCAGTCGATGGTCGTCGTACGTCGCCTCGCTGAAATCGTGGGAAGCCTGCGCCAGGATCCGAAATCGCTCCGTGATCCGCTTGCGCTCCGCGGTCTCACGCCGGGCGTCGACGACAAGACGTGCGTTCGAGATGGCAAACGCCGCATAGCCCGCCAGGTTCTGCGCGAGGTCGAGATCGTGCGGGTCGAAAGCCGGGCTGTCTGGGCGGGAGCGGGCCAGGGTGAGCTGGCCGATCGATCGATTGTGGACCCGCAGCGCCACGATCAAGAGGCTGTGCATTCCGAGCCCCTGCATGAGGTCGAAGTACCGCGCCGTAGTCCGCGGGGGCCGCAGCTGTTCGAGATCGAGCTTCGGGGCAAAGAACGGCTCGCCGGTTTCCAGAACGCGCCGGGTCACCGGGTGCGTCTCGAGGAGAAATGGCTCCAGGTACGCGTCGCGAACTTGGCGAAGGGCCTCGGGATCGGGATCGTACGCAGCCACGGGTGTCAGCGTGAGGCCGTCGTCGGATAGAAGCGTGACGATGCAGGTGTCCTTGACGACCTCGGCTACCCGCCGCGCCACGGTGTCGAGGAGACGTTGCGAGTCGGTCGTCGCCTCGGTGAACAAGCGCATCGCCTCCGAGAGGATTCGGAGGCGTTCTTCGAGGCGCAGAAGCGTGTCAGCGCCGCTCGCCGACGAGCTCACTTGCACACCGACGCTTCGCTTTGACGGCAGCGTGCGTCCGCCTGAAGGCCCAACACAAACATCCCGCCTCCGTATCGACCTCTAGCAAAAAGCCCGAACCGCTCCGCGATTCCTCAACGGCGAGAGCGACCGCCATCATGGACCGATTGTTTGTTCGCCGCGCAAACTATTTGATCATTACGTCGTGCTAGTTGTTCGGGAGGATCTTCCAGGAGCTTGGCAGGGGATGTCGTGCGTCAGATCAGACCCCTTGGTCGTCCGCCCCGGCTGCCGGTCTGTCTCTATCGGTTGGCGCCGCCCCGTCCACCCGGGCGATGTCGCCGACGACCCGGGGGAACGGGCCAGGCAGACGCCGCCGCGAACGCTTGCGACGTGGCATACTTGAGCCATCAAGCGTTGCAAGGCCAAGGGTCGCATAAGGCCTATCTGGTGCGTCTCGTTGTTCCTGTGCGGCTGCTCGTCGGCGGGAACCGGGCGTCCCCCAACGATGGATTGTGATGGTGCGAGCTGCGATGCGGGCTGCCTGCTCGATGGGGACGCTTGTAACCAGACTGCCGACGACTCTCCGCCGGTGCCCAAGATACGGTTCAACCCGCTTCTGCCCACGAATCTCGACGACTATCCTTACACGCCCGCGGCCCTGCCTACCGACACGCCGGAGCCTCGCGCCACCCTCTATCTCTCCGCCGCTGACAGCTTCGATCCCGCGGGGCATGCCATCTCGTTCTTCTGGAACGTGCAGGATCCGACCGGCAAGTACCTGACCGTCGATCCCGATCCGACCGCGACGCGCGTTTCTTTCTCGCCCGAGCTCGTGGGTCCGTACGCGATCACGCTCGAGGCCATCGAGGTCGGAGGTCTGGAGCAACTCGCCCAGACGGTGCTCACGCTCGTGGTTGCGCCGGATCCGTGCGCCGCCGACGGGTTCTCCCCCCCCTGTTCCGACGAGCTCGCGGTTCCCGGCGGGACCTTCATGGCCGGCTCCGCCGATGACGTCGGCTTTCCGAACGAGCACCCAGGCCACCTGGCGAATGTCGCGCCTTTCGTGATGGACGAGTACGAGGTGACGGTGGGGCGATTTCGAAGGTTCCTGGTTGGTTTTTTGGGAGACGGCTACGCCGACGGCGTTGGCGCACATCCCCTGATCCCCGGAAGTGGCTGGCAATCGGCGTGGAACGGCGAGATGAGCCAAGACATCATGATGTCGATCAGCGAATGCGGAGGGCCGTGGACTGACGACGTCGGCGCGTCCGAGGCACGTCCCGTCACCTGCGTGACCTGGTACCAGGCGTTCGCGTTCTGCATTTCGGAGGGCAAGCGGCTTCCCACGGAAGCAGAGTGGGAATTTGCCGCCGCGGGAGGCAGCGAGCAGCGCACCTACCCCTGGGGGAATGACCCTCCAACGACGGATCTGGCGGTGTACGGATGCCTGTTCGACGGCCAGGCCGGCTGTACGGATGCCGATTTACCGGTCGTGGGGAGCCTCCCTGCGGGAGCCGGTCGCTGGGGACATCTCGACCTCGCCGGCAGTGTCTGGGAATGGACCTTGGATGTCTACGCGCCTTACAGCGACGCGACGTGCGACAACTGCGCCAACCTCGATGTGACGGCCGATGACGGACGCGTCTTCCGCGGGGGCGACTACATCTACGACGACCAGGCCGGGCAGAGCGATCTGCGCGCCGCGTCTCGGCTGGGCTTCGACGGGAAGTTTCCGGATCAGACGCGCGGCTTTCGCTGCGCCCGCACCCCGTAACATCCAACGGAAAGATTGCGCCTGGACACACTTGGCAGGCGGCCCCAGCGTGGGCGTCAAGCCAAATCCGAGCGTGTCCCGGCCGAGATTGCGACTACGCCTTCATGAGCTCGGGAAGCGGCCCACCGGTCACCAGTCCGAGCGTGTTCTGCATCAGGCCGTGGGCCTGCATGATCGAGATCAGGATGCGCCCCGTGACCGGACCGCCCTTGGGGCCGACCAGCGGTCGGGGATTGGTCAGTTGAGTCACGTAGTTGATGTGACGGCCGTCGATCTGCATCTTTCCATTGCCACCGCCAGCGACGAGGCAGGGCATGTCCCAGTGATTGTGGGTGGCTCCGTCACTGATGTCGCTGCCGAGGTAGAAGGTCGTGTGATCCAGAAGCGTACCGTCGCCTTCCTGAACCTTGTCCATCGCCGACAGCAAGGTCGCCGCTTGCAGCATCTCCCAGGTGTTGATCTGGGTCAGCTTGTTCAGCTTGACCGGGTCGCCATCGTGGTGGGAGGTGGCGTGGTGGGGCGAGGAGCTGCCCGTCAGGAACGTATAGTCGTTGTTGCTGGTGCCGTTCCCAACCATGAACGTAATGGCCCGCGTCATGTCGCATTGAAAGGCCAGCCGCATGAGCTCGAGAAGCATGGGCATGTGGCTCACCAGGATGGTGCTGGGCGTGACGCCACGATCGAAGTTCAAGACCTCGCCTGCCTTCGGCCTGGCGTCGGGGGTGCAGCCCGTCGTCAACGCGCTCGTGGACACATTTTGGATTTGCACCTCGAGGTCGCGCACGGAGGTGCTGAACTCATCGAGCTTTATCTTGTCCGAGGTGCTCAGGTTGGTGCTGAGCGTGGCCGCTTGCGACATGACCAGATCGAGGATGCTTTTCTGGTCGGCTTTGAGTTGAGCGGCGGTGGCCGACGCCGCGGAGGTCCCCCCCCCCGCTGCCGGCGGTGGTGTGAAGCCCATGAAAAGCTTGTCCCACAGCAGCCCCGGGTCGTAGATATTCGGCTGCGGCGCACCCTTGATCCAGGAAATCGCGCGGGAGAAGGTGCAATCCACTCGATCGCAAAGCCCGTTGTCCCCCTGAAGACCAAGGTTGAGGACGGGATATTTCGGCTGAGAGGTCCCGGCCGGGTTGAGGACCGGCAACAGCAGTTGGTCGACGCTGGTCCGGGTGTTGTCGGTCAGGTGGCCGTTGACCGAAAGCCCGTTGAGGAACATGCCCGTTCCGGCGCCGTGATCGCCGGGGGGATTCCCCGGAATGGCGATCGCCTGATTGTCGGTCCCCGAGACGATCAACATCTTCTTTCGAATGACCTCGAGCGGCGTCGAGATCGGCGTGGCCACCCAGTTCGTGAGGCCCGCCTGGGAGCCCAGCACCGGCGTCCAGGTCGTCATGTTCAATCCGTTCGGAATGAACCAGGCCATGAACCGCCGCGGGTAGCTCACGGCCTGGGCACCTGCGCGCCGCGACCAGAAGGCGGATGCCAAGAAGGGCAATGCTATCGACACACCGCCGGCTCCTTTGAGCACTACTCGACGCGATATCTTTGCGCTCATGTCCTTCTCCCGTTTCGAATTGGTCGACATTTTACTGGCTCTCCCCGCGGCTCGTGAGAAATGCCTGGCTGTTTGCGACCGCTTTGATGAGATCGGGCCAGGTCGGATTGGGATTCATCTGGCTCGCCACACCCATCACGTAAGCTCGGCCGTCCGGCGGCTCGAAGGTTCGTCCCACACCAAAGGTCATGACCTGCTTTGTGAGGCACCACGCCAGCCGTGGGTCTTTGGCCACGTAGTTGGCAAGCGCTGTCGATCCCGTGAAGGTCGTGCCATCGAGCATCGTCGCGCTCGCATCGATCGGCACGCCGTTATCCAGGGTTCGATAGGATCCGATGGCATCGAAGTTCTCGAGGGCGAGCCCGATCGGGTCGATCAGGTTGTGGCAGCTCGAGCAGAAGGCCTGAGCCCGATGTGTCTCAAGCACCTGACGGACCGTCCCAGTCCCCTGGGCGGGCAACTGCGGAATGCCGGGGGGCGGCGCTGCGGTTCCGTCACAAAGCAGGTTTTCGAGCACCCAGACGCCGCGCTTGACCGGAGACGTTCGGTCTGGCTGCGAGTAGACCGTCAGGAACGTCTCTTGCGTGAGAAGGCCCATGCGGTTGGAGGACGCCGGCAGATTCACCCGGGCAAATGCCGTTCCGCCCGGCGAAGGAATGCCATAGTGCTGAGCCAGACTGTCGTTGACGAAGGTGAAGTTCGCCGTCAACAGGGTCGGGAGCGGCTGTTTGTCCGCGATGAGGGACGCGAAGAACATGCTGGTCTCCTGAGGGCTCGACAGGCGCAAAGCGTCGTCGTAGAGGCCGGCGAATATCGTGTCATCCGGCGCCACGAGCAACGCATCGCTGAGTGAAAGCCACCGCACCGCGAAGTTGTCGACGAATGCCTGAGATCTCACCGGATCCGCGAGGAGGCGGTCGATCTGGGCGTTGTAGGCGGCCCCGGCCGGGGCGAGCTGTCCCGCTGCCGCGGCCTGCGTGAGCTGCGCATCTGGCATGGTGGAGCCGAGAAAGTACGACAGGCGGGTCGCGAGCTCGTAGTCGCTGACCTTGGTAGGAGTCGTCGAGGTGATGTTCGTGGACGGCTCCACGCGAAACAAGAAGTTGGGCGAGAGCAGCACGGCTTCGAGCGCCCCCGAAAGGCCTGGCACCGGGTCGTTGTGCGCCGTGGCGATCGTGGTGCCGAGGGTGACGATCTGCGCCACCTCGGCGGGCGTCACCGGCCGGCGATAGGCACTGGTCATGAAAGGCGTCAGGATCGTCGTGAGACACGTTCCCAGGGTGGTCATCGTGGGCGTGCAAGTGACCAGCCGGGTCCGAACGGGATCGGTCGCCGGTCGGGCCAGGAGCTCCGTCACCAGGCCCTGCGCCGCCGACTGAACTTGTGCAAAAAGAAGGTCGGAGTAGACGAGCGTCTGGCCGTTCGTGTCGAACAGCTCGCTGATGTCGTCGTCCGGAAACATGTAGGTCGCGCTTGCCTTGGTCATGGTCCCGACCAGGTCGCGAACCGTGTTGTCGTACTGGGGATTGTTCAGGCGCTTGAGGACGGCCCGTGTCGAGTCGATCGTGGTGGTCGGGGTGACCGCCCAGAGCCCGGCGGCCATCGCTGGCGTCCCTCCGCCGGCCGCCCCGCTTCCGGTGTTGCTCCCCGCTCCGACGTTGTTCCCGGCGCCGGAGCTGTTGCCGGCTCCGGAAACGCCGGTGCCGGATGATCCCTGTGGGAGACCGACCACGCCGGTGCAACCGGATGCCACGATGAACATGACCACAACGAGGTCTTTGCAAGACCCTCTGCGACCGATTTCTTTCCCCATCGGAGTCCCTCCAGGTGGATTCAAATTGCGGCGTCTCGAATGAGTCATGTTGTCTTCACCTGTTTTTCGTGGTGATCCGCGCACGAAGGCGCCTATTTCGACCGTGAGACCCCTCACAATCGCTCAGGTCACATACAACGGGAAGATATGTCGCTCGCTTGGGCCTAACCGCGTAAGCGCGCGCGGCCGAGTCTGTGGGCCTGTATCCTACCTGTCGCGTGTATCCGCGCCTCTGCGGTTGATCGAGCGGGCCACGGATCCCTTATATATAGTCGGCCGATGACAGCTCGACGCCGGAAATGGGCCGTCAGGGGCTGCGCGAGCCGAAGGCTCTCAGCGGCGCTCGCTGTCACGCTGCTGGATGGCCTGGGGTGCAGCACGACTCCGGGCAACCTTGGCCGCGCGACGGGCGGTACACCGGGACTCGGTCAGGCGGGAGGCTCGGGCGAGGCAGGCGCATCAGGCGAGGCCGGCACCGGCGGCGCGCCACCGCGGTCGGTATGTGGGAACGGCGCGATCGAAGATGGCGAAGCTTGCGACGACGGCAACACGACGCCGAGCGACGGCTGCAGTGAAAGCTGCCTCGTGGAACCGGGATGGTCGTGCGCTGGCCTTTCGTCCGTGTGTACCCCCACCCACCCGAGCTGCGTCGGACTGGCGGCGAGCTGCTCCGGGAGCAACGGGGATTGCTGCGCGTCGAGCCTCGTGACGGGCGGAACCTTCCAGCGCGAAAACGATCTCGTCGATTCGCCCTTTGCGGCGAC
The DNA here is from genome assembly GCA_964440665.1 of uncultured Myxococcales bacterium. GTDB lineage: Bacteria > Myxococcota_A > Polyangia > Fen-1088 > Fen-1088 > JADGRB01. Next base: position 8,927 of record CAYTTF010000084.1, read on the forward strand.
CATTGACGACTTTCGGCTCGACACGTACGAGGTCACGGCGGGCAGGTTTGCAAGGTACGTTGCTGGTTATCCGGCGAACAAACCGGCCGCCGGCAGCGGAAAGAACCCGCGAAATTCGACGGACCCGGGCTGGGACCCGGCCTGGAACGCTTTTCTCCCTGCGGATCGAGCCACGCTGACCGCGAACGTGCAGTGCGACTCGACCTATCAAACCTGGGGCAACGGAGACAACCTGGCGATGAACTGCGTCACCTGGTTCGACGCGAACGCATTCTGCATCTGGGATGGTGGTCGTCTACCGACGAGCGCCGAGTGGGACTACGCCGCGGCTGGAGGCTCGGACCAGCGGTACTACCCTTGGTCGAATCCGTTCACCGACGAGACCATCGATGACAGCTACGCGGTCTACTCTCCCGCCACCTACGTCGCCGAGGTGGGCTCGAAGTCGCCAAAGGGTGACGCAAAGTACGGCCAGTCCGATCTGGCAGGCAATGTTTGGGAGTGGGTACAGGATTGGTACGTGCCTTACTACACGACTGCCTGCGATAATTGCGCGGCTCTCGTACCTCCGCCGGACACCTCTGAACGGGTCATTCGCGGCGGCAGCGCTTACGACGACGCGTCGTATCTGAACACCTTCACCGTCGACGTCTATAACCCAACCACCCGCATCAACTACATCGGGTTTCGTTGCGCGAGGAGTCGCTAGTGCACCGCGGATGACGCTTCGTTTGCTTCCGGGGCTGCTTGCTCTTGGTCTGGCCTGCTCTGGGGCGGGTGCCTCGACCGTCGACGCGAGCCGCGGCGCCGCCGGTGGGCCGGCGGGGAGCGGGGGCGCCGCTGGAATGGGCGGCGGATTCACCGGGTTCGACGGGGGCGGAGGTGACGCGCATGCGGGCACGCTCCTGGTCGATACGACTTGCGGCCTCGTGGTTACCGACGCCTGTCCCAATGACCATGCCAGCGACGGACACTGTGGCCTCGAGGAGGCTGTCCTGGCGCTCGCCGATCAGAAATCGGAATATGGCTGCCGGTGGTCCGGCTCCATGGGTCTCGATGACACGATCCTCATTCCCAACTCTGGAACCTTCAGCGTCACCACCACGCTCGAGGTTTCCCGCGCCGTGACGATCAGGTCGCCCACGCCGGGGACGTTGGCCACGATTCAGGGAGCTGACGGAAACGATCTCTTCGGCGTCGCTCCGATGATCCCAGTCTCGATCACGTTTCAAGACCTGCATCTCATCGGCGCCGGGCAAGGCCTGGAGACGCAGGCGAGCGGTATCTCCATCTCCGGAGAAACTCCGGACGCGGGAGCGACGATCAATGTGACGCGATGTTGGATTGAACACTTTTCTAACGGCGCAATCGTCGCCACCGATGTGAATTTGAACGTCACAGATACGACGCTGGACGGCAACAGCAACGACTATGGTGACGGGGGCGGTGGAATATTCTACGACACGAACGGCGACGCCGAGTCCCAGGTAGATTTCTTGACCATCGCCAATTCGAGCATAACGCACAATCATTCCACCAAGGGTGGAGGCATCCAGATTCAGTCGAGCAGCATCTCTCGGATAACGAATTCAACCATCTCCGATAATCTCACTGACGGCGGTCACGGGGGCGGTATCAGCTTCGCGAACAATGCTGGCCCCCTGGCCGACGGCATTCTGCGGATTACGGGTTCCACGATCGCCTTCAACGGCAGCACAACGTTCCAGGGTGCTGGCATCGCGGTGGGAGCCAATCAGGCGTTGTTTCCCGACAACGTCGACAACCAGATCTATCTCGCTGGGAGCATTGTGGCGAACAACTGCCTCGCGGATATGAATCCGGACGCGTCGTTCACTTGTCTTTCGCCCAGCGATGTGGCTGGAGAGATCTACCAGTTGCAGGATTCGCTGCTCGGAAGCAGCGACTTTTCGACCATCATCGGACCCGATCGGGGTGGTCAGGGGCAAGATGGAATCACGTTCATCGACGTGGATGCGGGGTTGGACACCGAGCTCACCGACCAAGGCGGCCTCGGGGGGCATCACCCCCAGGTCCACATGTTGAACGCCGACAGCCTGGCTGTCGACGCCACCGACGTCCTCGGGACGCTCAACGCCGTCGATCAGACCCACCAACCTCGCGGTTTCGACCGTCGGTCCTCGGGGCGAACGATCTTCGATCTCGGGGCGGTCGAACGACGCACGAATCCGTGAGCTGCCGACAGGTCGCGGATCGTGGCCTGAGGACACGGGCTTTCAAGCCGCGCCGTCGACACGGGCGATGTCGCCGGCGACCAGCGCGCAGGCGACGACGATGAAGAAGACGTCGAACGGGATCCGGTAACGGACCTCGCCGGTCGCGATCGCCACCGTGAGCGCGAGCGCCAGGACCGGCGACAGGACCAGGAAGGTGCGGCTCGTCAAGAGAGCGCGCGCGCCGCGCTTTGCGATCCCCACGCAGGCGAACACGGCCGGCACGAAAAGGAAAACCACGAACGCGTACTGCGAAAGATGGGCGTAGGGCCACCAACCGCTGTTGAAGGTCGGCCACATCGCCACCCCGAAGAAGGTGTCGTAGAGGTGATCGAGCGAAAGCACGATGGCTTCGAACGGGTGCGCGAAGATCCAGTGCCAGGCCGCCGCGCTGTTCGCCGCGTTGTCGGTGATCGTGAAAGGCACCTTCACGTGCGTCTCGTAGTGGCGGAGATAGGCGCCCGGGCTGCCGAAGCCGAGCAGGTGCCCCTCGTCGGGCGCCCATTCGATGTCGGCGATGCGGCCGTCGTGGCCGAGCAGGAAGTCGGCGCCGGGCTTGTTCCCCGCCACGCAGAACTGGCCGCGGTTGGCGCGCGTGCACGCCCGTGCCAGCACACCGAGGAGCGGCGCCGCCCCGACGGCCGCGAACGCCACCCGCAGGGCCCAGGGTGCAAGGCGCACCCGCCACGGGGATGCGCCGGGCATCTCCGGGATGAAAACCGCCAGGGCCTGCACGGCGAAGAAACCGACCGCCGCGATGAGCCCCACCGCCTTCATCGAGATCGCGAACGACAGCGCGACCCCGCCGCCCACCGCGAGCGCGATCGAGACGCCGCGCCTTCGGGCGCCCACCGCGCCGAGGAAGCCGGCGAACGCCAGCGTGAGCCACAAAATGAAGTGGATCTCGGTGAGGATGAGCGCGCCGTACTCGATGAACGGGAAGTAGATGCTGGCGACGGCGACGGCGCAGAGCGCGGTCCGGCGCCCGAAGGCGGCCGCGCCGAGCAGACCCAGCGCGAGGGGCACCAGGCAGCTCACCACGATCTGCAGATCGGCGACGCGCGCGAGCGAGCCGCCGTCGGACATCAGGAACGCGACGAGCGCGGGGTATCCGAGCGGGTGGGTGACATCCCAGGGCATCAGCGAGCCGCTCGACTCCATGAGCCGCCGCGCGAGCGCGACGTACATGCCCATGTCCGAGCTGATGAAATCCGCGGGGGGGTGGAAGTTGAGGGTGTAGTTCACCCGCACGGCGACGCCGAAGAGATAGACCAGCAAGACGCCCAGGGCGGGGTGCCGCAGGACGGCTCGCACGCGGGGCGAGGGCATGCGGGGCGACTAGGCGCCGAAGACCCGGCGCTTCAGGTCGCCCTGGACGTCGAGCTGGGTGAGCTCCTCGAGCCCGCCCACCGGCGTACCGGCGATGACGACGATCGGAAACTCCTCCCGCTTGGCCGCGGTGATGACCCAGGAGCGCTCGGCCTCGTCGTTGGTGACGTCGAGGAGGCGAAACTTGATGTCCCGGGCGGCCAGCAGCTCTTCCACCTTGGTCTTCGTGCGGTGGTCCTTGCCGTCGAAGTAGAGGATCACCGGCGCCTGCTCGCGGACCAGCGGCACGACGACGGCGCCGGCGCCGGATGCCGGCTCCTCCGTCGCGTCTTGCGCGCGGATCGGTTTGCCAAGCAGGTCGTTGACGGTATTGGCCACCTCGCGCACCCGCCGCACCAGGGGACCGGCGGAGTCGTTCTCCTCCAGCCCCCGATGGGCGAGCGCGCGAAGCTTGTCGGCGAGGCCGCTCAGCATTCCGACTAGTTGCTCGCCGAAGCGGCGCGCATCTCGGGCTCGGCCTTGGCCGTGTCGGCCCTGGCGGCGCCACGGCGCGCGAGGAGCCGCTTGGTGAAGTCGATGACCTTGCCGGCGGGGGTCTTCTTGATGTCGTCGACGACGTGCTGCACCAGGTTGGCCGCCGAGCTGGCCACGCTACCGTGGCGCGGGTAGAAGAGCGACGAGCCCCGCCAGTTCTTGCTCTTGAGGTACGCGCGCAGCTCGGCCACGGTCAGGCCGTTCTTCTCGAGCTCGCTCTGGTACTCGGCGCGCGCCGCGAGGCGCGCCTTGAAGAGCATCATCTGCACGCGCGAGTAGACGTTCACCGCGCCGTCGCCGTTGGTCTCGATCGGGCAGAAGATCCCCTGCGGGTACTTCTCCGTGATCATCGACTGCACCCCGTCGGACACGCCCGCGGACGGCATGCAACCGAACGGCTTGACCGACAGGGTCATGGTGGCCTTGGCCTTGGCGATGTTGAGGATCAGCTTGCCGACCTCCATGTGCCCTTCGCCACCGCGCAGGTGGTTGTTGTAGAAGGGCGCCGCCGCCTCGGCTACCGTGTCCATGTCGGCCAGGTGAACGTCGTGCAGCCCCATGATGTGGCCGACGCCGTAGAAGGTTCCCTTGATGGCGTGCTTGGCCAGCCACAGCATGAGCAGCTTCTTGCGGACGTTGACGCCCGCCAGACCCTTGCGCGACTTGTCCTCGCCGCGCAGGACCATCCGCTGCTGCGTGTCCCAGGTCTGCTCCCAGATCATGAAGAGGATCCAGGCCGTGACCGGCTGGATGTCGCACTCGGCGCCCTCTTGCTCCAGGAACTTCTGCAGGCCGTAGTTGCCGTCGCC
>CAYTTF010000085.1:0-13765 GCA_964440665.1 uncultured Myxococcales bacterium
GGGCGCGGCTGGCGAGCTGCCGGGCCGCCGCCGGCGTGCGCTCGACGATGGGCGCCACCTCTTCGAATGTCAGATCGAACATGTCGTGCAGCACGAAGGCGACGCGCTCCTGCGGCGCGAGCATGTCGAGCACGACCAGCAGCGCGGGGCCGATCGCGTCGGCGAACGCGACCTCCGTCTCGGGGGTGGCGCCGGCCGGCAAGGCATGAGCGGCCGGCCCGAGCGGCTGCTCGCCGCGCGCGCGGCGCGAGCGCAGCATGTCGAGGCAGACGCGCGCGACGACGGTGGTCAACCAGCCGCCCAGGTTCTCGACGCCGTCCGTGTCCGAGCGGCTGACCTTCAGCCAGGCCTCCTGCACGGCGTCGTCGGCTTCGCCGGCTGCGCCCAGCATCCGGAGCGCTACTGCCCGCAGGTGCGGGCGGCTGTCGTCGAACCGTTTGGCTAACCAGTCGTGGTCGTCCATCCCTCAGTCGCTCCCTGATGAATCAGTAGCAGGTACTGCATTGCGATCTCTTTTGCCCCTATGACGGATCGGCGAGCGTGAATGTGACGAATCGCGGCCGCCGCGGGTCGACCAGCTGCTGTAGAGCCCGCCGGCCCAGGTGGCCATTGTCGCGAACATTGCCTAGCCTCTCACCAATGACCTCCGTGCGACCAGCGACGCAGCGGCCCGCCTGGCTGCGCTACGGCGCGGCGGTCGTGCTCACCTGCTTGGTGGTGGCGGGGCGGGTCGCGCTCGATCCGGTGTGGGGACACCAGCACAATCGGCACCTGGTTTTCATCCCGACGGTGATGGTGGCGGCCTGGCTCGGTGGGCTCGGTCCGGGCGTCGTTTCGGCCGCGCTCTCCACGGCGGCGCTGCGCCACTTCTGGGTGGCCCCCGCGCGCGAGCCGGTCGGGGTAACGGTCGTCGAGCTGGCGTTGTTCTTCGCCATCGGCGTGGCGGTCAGCGCGGTGGTCGAGTCTCTTCACCGCGCGCGCGCCCGCGCCGAGGCCGCCGTCCGTTCGCGCGAGCGGGTGATGGAGATCGTCGCCCACGATCTGCGCAATCCGCTCGCCGCCATCGGGATGAGCGCCGAGGCGCTGCTGCTGGTGGCTCCCCCGGAGAAGGACCGCCGCCACATCGACCGGATCGTGCGCGCGGTGTCCCGGATGGACGGCCTCATCGGAGACCTGGTCGATGTCACCGGGATCGAGCACGAAACGTTGGCCGTGACCTGCACCCGCGAGGCGGTCGAGCCGATCGTGCGCGAGACCGCCGAAGCCTTCATGCCCAGGGCCGAGCAGCGCCACATCACGCTGGAGGTCAACATCCCGCCCGGCGATCTGGCGATCGCCGCGGACCGCGCCCGGATCGTTCAGCTGCTGGGGAACCTGATCGGAAACGCGCTGAAGTTCACGCCCGAGGGGGGGCGTGTGGCGCTTCGGGTCTCCGAGCAAGACCACGGGGTGCGTTTCGAGGTCGCCGACACGGGTCCCGGGATCCCGCCCGAAAACGTCCCGCACATCTTCGAGCAGTACTGGAAGGGCGCCGGTCCAGGAACGGGGCTGGGGTTGTTCATCGCGCGAAGCATCGCGCGGGCCCACCGGGGCGAGCTCGGGGTGAAGAACGCGCCGGGGGCGGGCGCGACCTTCTTCTTCACCCTTCCGCGCGCGTGAGCTCGACGCTTTGATTTCGATCGGGGTCAGCTGCCGTCCGTGCTCAGGACCTGAAATTCAGGGATCAGAATTCCCGAATTTCAGGCATCTCTGCGGGCCGGCCCCATACCTGGCATCGAGCGCGCGGCGGCGGGCAAGAGGCGCGCCAGACGCTCGGCCCAAGCGTGCTGTCCCGCGGGGTCGGCGATCAGATCCTGTCGGATCTCGATCTCGACGTGGGGAATTCCGCGCCGCTCGCCGTGATGGACGACGGAGAAGTCGGAGAGATCGCTGACGGCGTAGGGCTGGTTGCGGCCGACGACCAGGTCCCCTTCGTCGCGCAAGAGCCCCAGCAGCGGCTCCGCCAGCCGCGCGTCCCGGTTGTAGAGAATGCCGACGTGCCACGGCCGGGCGACGTCGAGAAAGACGGGGGTGAAGCTGTGCACGGCGACCAAGAGGCCGGTGCGGCCGGAGGCTTTGCGCCGATCGAGCTCGCCGCGGATCTGGTCGTGGTAGGGGTGAAAGATCTCCTGGGCGCGCGATTTCGCGGCGCCTGCGTCCAGATTCTGGTTCCCGGGAATGGTCGTCCGTTCGCTGCGGGTGGTGATGGAGTCGACGGCGTCGAGGGGACGGTTGCAGTCGATGACCAGGCGGGAATAGCGCTGCAAGACGACGAAGGCGTCCAGAACCGTCGCCAGTCGTCGCGCGACGCCGCCCGCTCCGATGTCCCAGGCGATATGGGTGCCGAGCGCCGCCTCGGTGAGGCCGAGGTTACAGAGCGCGCGCGGCAAGCGGCGCGCGGCGTGATCGCAGATGACGACGAACGGCGAGCCTCCATCACGACCGGCCACCTCGAACGGCGGCGGTTCGTCATTGTCGAGAAGGGTGCGGTGGATCGGCATGGTCGCGTCTCAACCCGGTGAGAGCGACCGACGGTAGGCGCGCCAGCCGCCGAAGCTCGAGATGTCGAGTGCGCCGGTGAGGGCGTGACCCTCGCACAGGAATCCGCTCACGCGCGTTCCATCTTCCAGCTCCAGGCTGCCGATGCACAGGGGTGCGGCAATGCGCCTCACGAAGTCGCCGAAAGCGGCCGGCGGCAGTGACCAGACCTCGAGCTCGATCGCGACGCCGCCCGTCGCGACGCGCGCCAGGCCGGGCTTGGGCGGCGTGGTGTTGGGCAGCGCGTAGAACCGATAGCTGGGCGCCGTGCGCGTGGCGCGCAGGAAGCGCCCCCCTGGGCCGGTGAGCTGATGGTTGAGAGGCTCACCGGCCAGGTGCGCGCCCAGAACCGCGATCGGGATCCAGTCGGGCGGCACGGCGTTCCCCTGGGGCGGCGGCGCCGGCGCCGGGAGCGGCCAGCCGGTGGCGCCCAGGGTCTGCGAGGTCGCCCGGTGCAGCGCGGAGCCGAAGGTGGCCAGGCGAGCGTCGGTGCCCCACGGACCGACCAGCGTGGCGCCGGCCGGCAATCCGTCGCTGCGCAAGCCGGTGGGGACGGCGATCGCCGCGAGATCGAGTGGGTTGACGAAGTTGGTGTACGCCCCGAGCGTGGCGTTGAGGCCGATCGGATCGGCCGCGATCTGATCGATGCGGTAGATCGTCGGCGTGGTGGGGACGATCAGGAAGTCGAGGCCGGCGAAGAAGGCCGGCGCGCGCCGTCGCAGCTCGGCGAGCCGACGCAACGCTTCGAAAGCCGCGCGCGCGTCGAAGCGACCGGCCGCCCCCAAGATTGTCCGGATGCTCGGCAAGAGCTCGCCGGGCCGTTCCGTCAGCAGGCGCCCGGCGGCGATCAGACGCTCGGCGACGAACGGACTGTCGTAGACCAGGGCACCGGCCTCGGCGAACGGCGCGAAGTCGATCTCGACGCGTTCACCGCCGAGCGCGGTCAGGTGCGCCAGCGCCCGCTCGAAGACCTCCGCCGCGCGGGCATCGCCCAGAAAGTCGAGCGCGCCGCCGCGCGGGACGCCGAACCGGAAGTGGGGCGGACGTTCGCCCGGCACGAAGGCGACCGCGTCCGCGTCGCGACGCGAAAGCGGATCGGCCTCGTCGTAGCCAGCTGCAACGGTCGCGATCCGGGCGGCCTCCTCGACGGTGCCCGCAAAGATCGACACGCAGTCGAAGGAGGGGCAGGCCGGCACGACGCCCGCCGTGCTGAGGACGCCGCGGCTCGGTTTGCAGCCGACGATGTTGTTGAAGGCGGCCGGCACGCGCCCCGAGCCGGCGGTGTCGGTTCCGAGGGCGAAGTCGACCAACCCGGCCCCCACCGCCACGCCGGAGCCGGAGCTGGAGCCGCCCACGATGTAGTCGGCGTCGAACAGGTTCTTGGGGACGCCGTAAGGAGAGCGCACGCCCGCCAGGCCGGTGGCGAACTGGTCGAGGTTGGTCTTGCCGACACAAAGCGCGCCGGCGCCCAGCAGGCGCGCGACCACGGTGGCGTTCTTCGTGGGCGCGTATGCGAACGCCGGGCAGGCCGCGGTGGTCGGCAGCCCGGCGACGTCGATGTTGTCCTTGACGCCGAAGAGCAGGCCGAAGAGTGGAAGCGGCTCGCGGGCCGCACGCCGCTCCTCGAGGGCGCGCGCCTCGGCGATCAGCCGATCGCGCGCCGCCAGCGCAATCCAGACGCTGTCGTCCGGGCGTTGCGCGATCGCCGCCAGGGCGCTTTCCACCGAATCGACGAGGGACCGGGGGGGCGTCACGGGCGCTGTCATCGCGTCGGCCAGGATGCCGGACCGGCTTCCCGCCGACAACCTTCGTGAGCGCCGCCGCGGGCGAAGTTACCAACAATGGTGAACGACGAAAGATTCAAGAAACATCACGCGGCCTATAAGGGGTCCATGACGAAAGCTCGAGCGTTCGCGACTTCTGTCGCAGGTCGGACGGGTCGGACAGGTCGGACAGGTCGGATCGCAACACGGGTGGCGGCGGGGGCGATCTTCGTCGCGGTGTTGGGGGGCCTAACCCCCGGACACCACAGTCATCGGGCGGTCGCGGCGACGCCCCCCCTCACGATCGGGTTCATCTATGTCGGTCCGAAGAGCGACTACGGGTACAACCAGGCCCACGCCCAGGGGGCCGCGGTGATCGCCAAGCTCCCCGGCGTGAAGATCCGCGAGGAGGAGATGGTCCCCGAGACCTCCGCCGTCCAAAAGACGATGGAGAGCATGATCAACCTCGACGGAGCCACGGTCCTCTTCCCGACCTCGTTCGGGTACTTCGACCCCCACATCCTGAAGGAGGCGGCCAAGTACAAGAACGTCACCTTCCTGCACTGCGGCGGCCTCTACCAGGAGGGCAAGCACCCCACCAACGTCGGGAGCTACTTCGGCTACATCGACGAGGCCCAATACGTCGCGGGGATCGTGGCGGGCCTGTCGACCAAGTCGAACAAGCTCGGCTTCATCGCGGCCAAGGCGATTCCGCAGGTCTTGCGGAACATCAATTCCTACACGCTGGGCGCGCGGTCGGTGAACCCGAAGGCGACGACCACGGTCATCTTCACGGGCGACTGGTCGATGCCGGTCAAGGAGGCGGAGGCGGCCAACAGTCTCATCGATCAGGGGATCGACGTGCTGACCATGCACGTCGATTCGCCCAAGGTGATCGTCGAGACGGCGGAGCGGCGCGGGATCATGGTGACCGGCTACCACGCCAACCAGGCGGCGCTGGCGCCCAAGGGTTACTTGACCGGCGCGGAATGGAACTGGGGGAAGGTCTACACCGACTACGTGGGGATGATTCAGGCCGGGAAGCCCTGGCCGCATCTTCTTCGGGGGGGCCTCAAGGAGGGATTCGTCAAGGTGTCGCCCTACGGCAAGATGGTCTCGGCCGCGGCCAAGAAGAAGGCCGACGCCGCCAAGGCGAAGTTCATGGACGGCAAGATGGTCGTCTACAAGGGGCCGCTCAAGGACAACACGGGGAAGGTCGTCATCGCCGCGGGGGTGGAGCAGAAACAGACCGACATTGCCCTCGAGAAAATGGATTACCTGGTCGAGGGCGTGGTCGGAAAGACCCACTGACCGGTCCCGGCTAGCCACGATGGGTATCGGTGTGAGCATCGGCGTGATCTCCCCGGTGACCGAGCCGTCTCCGGGGGGTGCCGCTGCTGTCGTCGCCACCGCGGAGGCGCGGCTCGCCGCCCGGCGGAGGTCGGTGGAGGCCTTCGCGGTCCCGAGCGCCGCGATCCTGGGGGCGCTGATCCTGTTCGGCATCTTCGTGGCGCTCACCGGCCGCAATCCGCTGGCCGTCTATCACGAGATGTACCGGGGCTCGTTCGGGACCTGGTTTTCGTTCCAGAACACGCTGCAACGGGCGGCGCCCCTCATGCTCACCGCGCTGGCGACGGCGTTGCCGCTGCGGCTCGGCCTGGTGGTGCTGGGTGGCGAGGGGGCGATGGTGCTGGGTGGGCTGGCGGCGGCGGCGGTGGGCGTCCACCTGCACTCGCCGATGTCGGTGAAAGTTGGGATGTTCGTCGTCGGCGCGCTGGTCGGCGGCGCCTGGGTGGCGGGCGCGGGCGTGCTCCGCGCCTACCGCGGCGTCAACGAGACGATCAGCACGCTGCTCTTGAACTACATCGCCATCGCGCTCCTCAATCACATGGTCGAAGGACCGCTCCGCGATCCGGCCAGCCTCAACAAGCCGTCGACGTTGCCGATCGGCGACGACAACATGCTGGGGAATCTGCCGGGGCTCGACGTGCACTGGGGGCTCGCGTTCGGGGTCGCCGCCTGCTTGCTGGCCTGGTTTCTCATGCAGCGGACCACCTTTGGCTTCGCGGCGCGCATGGTGGGGGGCAACGTGCGCGCCGCGCTGCTGAATGGGCTGCCCGTCCGTCGGCTGATCGTGGTGGCCACCTTCCTGGGGGGCCTCGGCGCCGGCCTGGCGGGCGCGGTCGAGGTGGCGGCCATCCACGGCACGGCCAACGCGTCGCTGGTGACGGGCTACGGCTATACCGGCGTGCTGGTCGCCTTCATCGCGCGGGGAAATCCGCTGGGCGTGGTTCCCGTCGCTCTGCTCCTGGGCGGCATCGGCGCCAGCGGAGGTCTCCTGCAACGGGTCTTCGATCTTCCGGACGCCACCGTCAACGTCCTGCAGGGGATCATCTTTCTGTCGATCTTGTTTTCGGATTCGCTTTACGGCCGGCGGTGGGCGCGCAAACCGGCGGTGGCGGCGTGAGCGCGGCGGGCGGCGTGGCGCTCGGCATGGTCGGCGGCGCGATCCGGATCAGCACCCCGTTTCTCTTCGTCAGTCTGGGCGAGTGCATCACCGAGAAGAGCGGCCGGGTGAACCTGGGCCTCGAGGGGACGCTGGTGATGGGGGCGATGGCGGCATACGGGGTCTCGTATCTGACGAGCTCGCCCTGGCTGGGGGTTTTGGCCGCCGGCGCCTGCGGCGTGGTGCTGGGCGCTCTGCACGGCTGGCTCTGCGCGCGGCCGCGCGTCAACGACGTCGCGGTGGGGATCGCGCTCATGCTGTTCGGGGTGGGGTTGGCGTTCTTCCTGGGCAAGCCGCTCATCGGGCCGACCGCGCCGCATCTGCCGTCGGTGTCGCTCGGCTGGTGGAGCGCGTCGGGCCAAGTTCGTTCGGCGTTGCAGGTGAACGCGCTCTTCGTGCTCGGCCTCCTCACCACCGCGGCCGTGCGGTTCGTGCTGCGCAAGACCCGCTGGGGGCTGGTGATCCGCACCGTCGGGGAGAGCGCCGACGCCGCGCGCGCGATGGGCTACGACATCGCGCGGGTCCGTCTGCTGGCCACCATGGCGGGCGGTTTTCTGGCCGGCGTCGGCGGTTCGTTCCTGTCGCTGTTCTACCCGGGGAGCTGGAACGAGGGACTGTCGAGCGGGCAGGGGCTGATGGCGGTGGCGCTGGTGATCTTCGCGCGCTGGGATCCCGTCCGTTGCCTGCTGGCCTCGCTGCTTTTTGGCGGCGCCAGCGCGCTCGGACCGGCGCTGCAGTCGGTGGGCGTGACGTCGGGTTATTACCTCTTCAATGCGGCACCCTACGTGCTGACGCTGGCGATCATCGTCCTCACCAGCTCGCGCGATCGGGCGCTCCTGGGGCAGCCGGCCGAGCTGAGGATGGCGCGATGATCGGGCCGGCGCGCACCATCCCCGCCGATCCGTATCCCTGGCCGTGGAACGGCAAGCTCACGCGCGAGAACACGGCGCTCATCGTGATCGACATGCAGACCGATTTTTGCGGCAAGGGCGGCTACATCGATCTGCTCGGCTACGACATCGGCCTCACCCGCGCCTGCATCCCGCCGATCCAGAGCGTCCTTTTGCGGATGCGCGCCGCCGGGTATCACATCATCCACACGCGCGAGGGCCACCGCCCCGATCTCGCCGATCTGCCCGCCAACAAGCGCTGGCGGTCGCGGCGGACGGCCGGGAACGAAGGGGTCGGCATCGGCGACGCGGGACCCTGCGGCCGGATCCTGGTCCGCGGCGAGCCCGGCTGGGACATCATCCCCGAGCTGGCGCCGCAGCCGGGCGAGCCGATCATCGACAAGCCGGGCAAGGGATCGTTCTGCGCGACCGATCTGGATCTGATCCTGCGCCAAGGCGGGATCGAGAACCTTGTGCTGACCGGGATCACCACCGACGTCTGCGTGCACACGACCATGCGCGAGGCCAACGATCGCGGTTACGAGTGTCTGTTGCTGGAAGATTGCTGCGCCGCCACCGACGTGGGAAACCACCACGCCGCCATCAAGATGGTGAAGATGCAGAACGGCGTCTTCGGAACGGTGTCGAGCTCGCGCGTGTTTCTGGAGTCGCTGCCGTGAGCGTCGGCGTCGGCATCGGCGTCGGCATCGGCATCGGCATCGGATCGCCGGATGATGCCGGCGCGACCGCCGAGCCCGCGCCGCTGGCTCTGGAGGCGCTCGGGCTTTCCAAGCGCTTCGGCACGGTGCTGGCGCTCGACGACGTCTCGTTGCAGCTCGAACGGGGCTCCGTCCACGCGCTGCTGGGCGAAAACGGCGCCGGGAAGAGCACGCTGGTCAAATGCGTGATGGGTTACTACCCGGCCGACGCGGGCCGCGTGCTGGTCGGCGGTCTCGAGGCGCGCATCGACAGCCCCCGCGACGCGGCGGCGCTGGGCGTCGGCATGGTCTATCAACATTTTACGCTGGTCGACAACATGACCGTCGCCGAGAACCTGGTGCTGGCCCGCCGGCAGCACCCGTTCATCTTCGATTGGGCGGTCGAGGTGAAGGACGTCGCGGCGTTCATGGCGCGGATGCCCTTCCGGCTCGATCCGGGCAAGCCGGTGCGGATGCTGGCCGCCGGCGAGAAACAGAAGCTCGAGATCCTCAAGCAGCTCTACCTGGGCAGCTCGATCGTGATCCTCGACGAGCCGACCTCGGTGCTGACACCGAGCGAAGCCGACGAGGTGCTGGGCTTGCTGCGCGGGATGGTGAAGGACGGGCGACTCACCATCCTCATGATCTCGCACAAGTTTCGCGAGGTGATGGCGTTCGCCGACGAGGTGACCGTCCTGCGGCGGGGCCGGCTGGCCGGTCGCGGCCGCGTCGCCGATCTCACGCCCGACGCGATGGCGCGCATGATGGTGGGCGACGAGCCGCCGCGCGCGACCCAGACGCGCCAGATGCGTCGGGGTGGCGCCGCTCAGGCGACGGTTTTGGAGATCGCCGATCTCTCCGCCGACGACGATCTCGGGACGCCGGCGGTAGCCAACTTCTCCCTGCGGGTGCGGGAGGGCGAGATCGTCGGCATCGCGGGGGTCTCGGGCAACGGCCAGGAGGAGCTGGTCGAGGTGTTGGCGGGACAGCGCGAGGCGCGCGCCGGACGGATCGAGGTCAGCGGGATGCGCTACCAGGCGCGGCGCGCGGAGATGCGCGATCTCAAGGTTCGTTGTCTGCCCGACGAGCCGCTGCGCAACGCCTGCGTCGGCGCCATGTCGGTCGCCGAGAACATCGGATTTCGCCGCTACGATCGCCATCCCTTCACGCGGGCCGGCACCCTGGTCAGCGGCCGCGCGCTCCGGCGGAACGCCGAGGCGCTGATCGTCGAGTACGGGATCCGCACCCCGGGGCCGGATGCCCCCATCGGCAGCCTCTCGGGCGGCAACGTCCAGCGCGCGGTGCTGGCGCGCGAGCTGTCCGAAGACGTCGCGGTGCTGGTGGCGTCGAACCCCTGCTTCGGCCTGGATTTCGCGGCGGTGGCCGAGATCCGTTCGCGGCTCATGGAGGCGCGCAACCGCGGCGCCGCCGTGCTGCTCATCAGCGCCGACCTCGACGAGATCTTCGCGCTCGCCGATCGCATCGTGGTGATCAGCGAGGGTCGCGCGGTCCACGAGACGCCGATCGGGCAGGCCGATCTGGGGATCATCGGTCGTCACATGGCGGGGCACGCTTGACGGAGCCCGAGGGACGCGTCGTACCGTGTGAGGGATGAACCTGGATGACCTTCGCCTCGACGAGCTCCTCGCCCGCGCCAACCGACCCGACCTGGCCTGGCAGCCCTTCTTGCCGGGCGTCGAGATCCACCGGGTCTGGGGCGACGAAAAAGCCGGATCGGGGGCGCTCCTTCGTTATCGCGCCGGCGGCGCTGTGCCGCCCCACCGGCACGAAGGGGTCGAGCACGTGTATGTCCTGCACGGCACGCAGCGCGACGAGCGCGGCGTCTACCCAGCGGGCACCCACGTGGTCAATCCGCCCGGCTCAATCCACGCCGTCGAGAGCACCGAAGGGTGCGTGGTGCTGGTGGTCTGGGAGCAGCCGAACACCTGGGTTACACCCAGCGAGTCCTGATGGCGTGAGTTTGGGCAGCGTGGCCAGCGTGGGCAGTGTGGGCAGCGTGGGCTGGCAAGCGGCGCTCGAGCTCGCGTTCGCCGCCGACACCGGCACGGGCGCCACGCACCTGGCCCACCGCGCCCACCGCGGACCATTCGTCGTCCAAAGGACGCTGCTTCCGGAAGGTCCCGATCTCTGCCACGTCTATCTGCTCCACCCACCGGGCGGATTGGTCGGCGGCGACGAGCTGCGGTTGGATCTGCGGGTCGGGCCGTCGGCGCGGGCGCTGGTGACGACGCCTGCGGCCGGGAAGGTCTATCGCACCCTGGGTCCGACGGCGAAGCAGATCCAGGCCCTGTCCGTCGAAGCCGGCGGATCGCTCGAGTGGCTGCCGCAGGAGATCATCGTGTACGACGGCGCGGCGGTCACCATCGAGACCCGGGTCGAGCTGGCGCGCGGCGCGCGCTTCATCGGCGCGGAGACGATTTGCTTCGGGCTGCCGGCGCGCGGCGAGCGCTTTTCGCGCGGTGCCTGCCGGCAACGGTTCGAGATCTGGCGTGGGGCCGAGCCGCTCTTCATCGAGCGCGGGCTCTTCGAGGGCGGCGCGCCCGTTCACGACGCGCCCTGGGGATTGGCCGGCGAGCCGGTGGTGGCGCTCCTGGTGACGGCGCCGGCGCCCGCTCCGGCGGTGCTGGAGACGCTGCGCGAGATCGCGGCCGCGCTGCCCGAGCCGGATCTGGCGGGCTTCACCGTCCTCGGCGACGACGAGCTGCTGGTCGCGCGCTGGCGGGGCGGTAGCGCCGAGCGCGCGCGCTCATTCATCCAGGATTGCTGGCGCATCCTGCGTCCGGCGCTGCTCGGTCGCCGGGCCGTCGCGCCGCGGATCTGGGCCACCTGAGCTTTCGACATGGAACTGACCCCCCGCGAAAGAGACAAGCTCCTCCTGTTCACCGCCGCGCTGGTGGCCGAGCGGCGCAAGGCGCGTGGCCTCAAGCTCAACTATCCGGAGGCGGTCGCGTACATCTCGGCCGCCATTTTGGAAGGGGCGCGCGACGGGCGCACCGTCGCCGAGCTGATGTCGGAGGGGACGCGTCTGCTCGGCGCGGACGACGTCATGGAGGGGATCGCCGAGCTCATCACCGATGTCCAGGTGGAGGCCACCTTCCCCGATGGCACCAAGCTGGTCACCGTTCACCAACCGATCCCCATCGCCCGCGTCGTCGGGATCGGCGCGGTCGAGACCGCCGCCGGCTCGATCCAGATCAACGCCGACCGCGCCACCCGCCGGGTCGAGGTGGCCAACACCGGCGACCGGCCGATCCAGGTCGGCTCCCACTATCACTTCTACGAGGTCAATCTCGCGCTGCGGTTCGACCGCGAAGCGGCCCGGGGGTTCCGGCTGGACATTCCGGCTGGGACGGCCGTTCGTTTCGAGCCGGGCCAGTCGCGCACCGTCGATCTGGTCGCCTACGCCGGTGAGCGGGTCGTACAGGGCTTCCGCGGCGACGTGATGGGCCGGCTCGGGGTGGTCAAATGAAGACCATCGATCGCCGCGCCTACGCCGAGATGTACGGTCCGACCACCGGCGATCGCGTTCGCCTGGGCGACACCGATCTCTATGTCGAGATCGAGCGCGATCACACCGTCTACGGCGAAGAGGTGACCTTCGGCGGCGGCAAGGTGATCCGCGACGGGATGGGGCAGAGCCAGCGGTTCGGTGCGACCGTCGCCGACACGGTGATCACCAACGTGGTGGTCGTCGATCCTACCGGCATCGTCAAGGCGGACGTCGGGATCAAGAACGGCCGTCTGAGCGGCATCGGCAAGGCCGGCAACCCCGATATTCAGAACGGCGTCGACATCGTCATCGGTCCCGGCACCGAGATCATCGCGGGGGAAGGGTGCCTGCTGACCGCCGGCGCGATCGACACGCACATTCATTTCATCTCGCCGCAGCAGGTGGACGACGCGCTCATGTCGGGCGTGACCACGATGATCGGCGGCGGCACCGGCCCGGCGGCCGGCACCAACGCGACCACCTGCACCCCGGGACCGTGGCACATCGCGCGGATGTTGCAGGCGGCCGACGCCCTTCCGGTCAACGTCGGCTTTCTCGGCAAGGGGAACGCCAGCCGGCCCGAGGGGCTGGTCGAGCAGGTGGTGGCCGGGTGCGTGGGCCTCAAGCTGCACGAGGACTGGGGAACCACGCCGGCCGCGATCGATTGCTGTCTGGAGGTCGCGGAGACGCACGACGTGCAGGTCGCGATTCACACCGACACGCTCAACGAGTCGGGATTCGTCGACGACACGGTGGCGGCGTTCAAGGGGAGGGCGATCCACAGCTTCCACACCGAGGGGGCCGGCGGCGGCCACGCGCCCGACATCATCAAGGTCTGCGGGATCGCCAACGTCTTGCCGTCGTCGACCAACCCGACGCGCCCGTACACGGTCAACACCGTGGACGAGCACCTCGACATGCTGATGGTCTGCCACCACCTCGATCCCGCGATCGCCGAGGACATCGCCTTCGCCGAGTCGCGCATCCGGCGCGAGACGATCGCGGCGGAGGACATCCTCCACGATCTGGGCGCGATCAGCATGATGTCCAGCGACTCGCAGGCGATGGGCCGGGTCGGCGAGGTGCTGACCCGAACCTGGCAGACGGCCCACAAGATGAAGCAGCAGCGCGGGGCGCTGCGCGAGGACAGCGCCTCGGGCGGCCGCAACGACAACTTTCGCGTCAAACGCTATCTGGCCAAGTACACGATCAACCCGGCTATCACGCACGGCATCTCCCACGAGGTCGGCTCGATCGCGGTCGGCAAGCTGGCCGATCTGGTGCTGTGGCGGCCGGCGTTCTTCGGCGCGAAACCGGCGCTCATCATCAAGGGCGGGATGATCGTGGCGGCGCCGATGGGCGATCCCAACGCCTCGATCCCGACGCCGCAGCCGGTGCACTACCGGCCGATGTTCGGGACGCTCGGCCGCGCGCGCCACGCGACCTGCCTGACCTTCGTTTCGCACGCGGCGCTGGAGGTGGGGGTGCCCGCCCGTCTGCGGCTGCAGAAGCGCGCGGTTGCGGTGCGCGACACCCGGGAGGTCCGGAAGCGCGACCTGGTCTTCAACGACGCGCTGCCGGTCATCGAAGTCGATCCGCAGACCTACGAGGTGCGCGCCGACGGCGAGCTCCTGACCTGCGAGCCCGCGGCCACGCTCCCCCTCACGCAGCGCTACTTTCTCTTCTGACGGAGGCAAATCCAGGTGCTTCGTTTCACAGAGATCGTCGCGGGTCCCGGGTTCGAGCGGCCGGGCGGCGTCCTCACGATGTCCTTCGCGGATCGCCGGCGCAGCCGGTTGCGCACCCGCCTCGACGATGGG
>CAYTTF010000086.1:0-13701 GCA_964440665.1 uncultured Myxococcales bacterium
CGATCACGATCGCTCGGTGTCTCGCGCGGAGATCCTCGAGATGGGCGTCCTGTCGGCGGAGGATTTCGATCGGGCCGCCGAGATGTGCGCGCGGGTGTTCGCGTTCGGCCGCCAGGAGGCACTGCGGCGGGGCCTGATCCTGGTCGACACCAAGTACGAGATCGGGCGCCGGCCCGACGGTGCGCTCTGCTTCATCGACGAGATCCACACCCCGGACTCGTCGCGCTTCTGGTATGCCGACGACTACGACGCGCGCTTCGGCCGCGGCGAGGAGCCGCGCGGGCTCGACAAGGAGTACGTGCGCCGCACCCTGGCCGAGCAAGGGTACCGCGGCGACGGTCCTGCCCCCAAGCTGACCGACGAAGTCCGGATGGAGGCCGCGCGCCGCTACATCCAGGTCTGTGAGCTCATCACCGGCCGCAAGTTCGTCCCCAACACCGAAGAGCCCATCGCGCGGATCCGCCGGAATTTGAAGCTTCGTTAACGGGCGCGTCGCCCGCGCGTCGCTCAGCGCGGCTCGTCGTCGTTCTTCGGCGGCGTGCCGCCCGGGACCATCTCGCCCAGGGGGCGGAAGGCGCCGCTGCGGCGGCGGGCGCCGGGATCGAGCAGGCGGGGCAGCTCGGCCAGCGCCTGCTCGAGACTGACGGCCTCCACCGGGTCCGGCCGCAGCAACGCTTCGAGATCGTCGATCTCGCCCGAGGCGCGATTGCTTCCGAGCCAGTTCCGATCGACGGCGCGCCGCATGCGCGTCTCGTCGATACCCATCTCCGCCGCCAGGTCGACGTTGGTGTCGACGCGCGCGACGGCCGGCCCGGCGCCGTTCGAGCCGCTTCGGTGGCCGCCCGAGGCCGCGCCGGACGTGGACATGGGCGCCCGGACAGCGCCCGAATTGCCGGAGGCCTTGCGCGCCAGCATACGATTGAGAGCATCGCGCGAAGGCGCATCGAGGCGCAGGAACTGCACGCCCATGCCGTGCGGGCGATTGGGGACCGCCGGATCGTAGGCCTTCACCCAGGTTACTTTGCCGTCGCCCGCCAGCGCCACCTCGCCCCCTTCGAGCAGCACCTCGAACGCGAAGATCTCGCCGACTGGGCGAGGGGTGCGGCTCGCCAAGAAGACGCCGCCGCGCGTGACGTTGGGCGCGAATTTTTCGATGAAGGTTTCGAAGGCGGCGTAGCGAAGACGGACCCGGATCGGCGCGGGCGGTGGGGCGCCTGGGAGTTTATCGGCGGAGCTCACGAAGACCCTTTAGTATCTGCCGACCGCTCCGGTTCCGTCAATCGACGCGGGCTTCCGTCAATCGACGCAAGCGACATCAACCGACGCCAGCGTCTTGGGGCAAGCGGAAGAGCTTCCGGGTGTTCTCCGAGGTCGCGCGATCGAGCTCGGCCACAGCGAGGCCACGCAGGCCCGCCAGCGTGCGCAGCGTCTCGACGATGAAGGCGGGCTCGTTGCGCGCCCCGCGGTGGGGGATCGGCGCCAGATAGGGCGCGTCGGTCTCGACCAGGATGCGGTCGAGCGGCGCGAAGGCCGCCGCTTCGCGCACGTTGCCGGCGTTCTTGAAGGTCAGGATCCCCGAGAACGACAGGTGGTGTCCCAGATCCAGGTAGGCGCGCGCCTCGGTGACGCCGCCGGTGAAGCAGTGGATGACGCCGCCGGCGGCCGGCGCTTCGGCGGCCAGGATCGCCGCCGCGTCGAGGTGGGCGTCCCGAACGTGCGATACGACCGGCAGGTTGGTCGCCCGCGCGAGCGCGATCGACCGCCGGTAGGACAGTTGCTGGACGTCGCGCGGGGAATGCTCGTAGTGGTAGTCGAGCCCCGTCTCTCCCACACCGACCACCCGAGGCGCCCGGGCGAGCCGCTCGAGCTCGGTCCAGTCCGCCTCGGTGGTGACGGCCGCGTCGTGGGGGTGAACGCCCACCGTCGCAAAGACATCCGGCTCCCCGGCGGCCAGCGCAACCGCCTCCTGGGCGGCTGCCGTTCCCCGTCCCACCCCGACGCAGACGAAGGCGGTCAGGCCGGCCTGCCGCGCGCGCTCGAGGACGCCGGCCCGCTCCTCCGCGAAGTAGCCGGCATCTAGATGACAATGCGAGTCAATCATGCGCTAAATGTTTGTCACATAGCTTCCGATGTCCACCGGAAGCGGCAGGGCTCGCCCCTGCGCAGGACCAATGGCCGTGCTGCCCAAACCCGAAGACTACGACAAGACCCGAGCGCTCGGCCCCAACCAGGGCCAGGTCAGCATGACCCAGACCGTCGACGCGGACGCGCTGTCGCCCGGAACGGTCTGCGGAGCGTACGTCCTCAAGAAAGAGATCGCCTCGGGCGGGGGCGGAACGGTCTACGAGGCGCAGCACAAGGTGCTCGGGCGCAAGGCGGCGGTGAAGGTGCTGCGGCGACAGCTGGCGGCGTCGCCGCAGATGGTGACGCGCTTCGTGCGTGAAGCGCAGGCCGTCAACATGATCAAACACCCGGCCATCGTCGACATCTACGAGTTCGACACGCTGCCGGACGGTCGGCCGTTCTACGTCATGGAGCTGCTCGACGGGACCGACGTCCGGTCTATGCTCAACGAACGCGGCCGGTTTTCGCCGGCCGAGGTGCTGGAGATTTTCGAGCCGGTCTGCTCCGCGCTGCAGGTCGCGCACGAGCACGGCATCGTCCACCGGGATCTCAAGGCGAGCAACATCTTGATGTCGATGGTGGGCGACAAGAAGGTCGTCAAGCTGCTGGACTTCGGCATCGCCAAGCTGATGCACCCCGACGCGGCCGAGGCGGGCCTCACCGTCGTCGGAACCCGCCTCGGAACGTCGTACACCATGGCGCCCGAGCAGATTCGTGGCGACGGCGTCGATCCGCGCACGGACATCTACGCGCTCGGCGTGGTGCTCTACCACCTGCTCACCGGGCAGTATCCCTTCCGGGCCGAGACGATGACCGATATCGAGCGCCAGCACCTGGAGGCGCCGCCGCCGCGCCCCAGCCAGGCCGCCCAGGTCTCGCCCAACCTCGACACCATCGTTCTGCGGTGCATGGAGAAGACCGCCGATCGCCGCTACCAGACCGTCAAAGCCTTCATCGAGGCGCTGCGCGAGGCGGTGGGAGCGAAGTCTGCCGACGCCGGCGTCGCGGCGACCGCCGCGGCGATCCACGTCGAGGTCCGGATCGCCGACGACGCGGACGCCGAGAGCGACGAGGTGCTCGACGATACCTCCGCCATCCTGGACGCGGCGGAACAGAGCTTCCGCGGCGCGGGCCTCACCTTGCCGCTCCAGACCGGCAGCGCCATCATCGGCGCGCGGGTCCTGGCCGCCGACGACGCGACCCGGGCTGCGGAGCGCGATCGGGTGGTGGCGGTCGCCAATGAATTGGCCGAGGAGCTGGCCGGGCGGCCCTCGGGAAACGCGGGCGTGCACGTCAATATCTCGGTCCACGTCGCTCCGGCCGTCGTCAAAGATTCCTCGGAGGCAGCTGGCGGCAAGGAGATCGTCGGCGGCGACATCATGTCCACGGCCGATTGGGCGCCGGCAGAAAACGTCGCCGGCGTTCACCTGACCGACGCCGCCCGCGGCTGATCCCTAGAGGATTCCGGTCGCGACCAGGATCGCGATCACCACGCCCATCACCGATTCGCCGGCGATCCCGCCGGCCGCCAGCGACATCACGGAGGCCTCGTCGACGCTGGGACGCAGGCGGCGGATGACGGAGACCGCCAGGGCGCCGCTCAGCGCCGCGACCGACAGGTTGGCCGGCATGATCATGGCGATCCCCATCGCGGCGGGCGAGGGGACGAACCGTCCCAGCTTCGGACCGGCCGCGCGGCCGAGGAGCGACAACGCGACGCCCACGCCCAGCCCCAGGGCGCCGGCCAGCAGGCCGTGCCGAGGCAGGGCGCCCAGGCCTCCCCGCACGGCCTCGGCGGTCGCCCGCCAGGAGATCGCGGAGGGAGAGGGGAGGCTCTCCGTCGCGATGCCGTAGGCCTTGACGATGACCAGGTAGACCGGGACGACGATCAGGGCCCCCAGCAGCGTGCCCAGGATCTGGGCGGCGACCTGCGCGCGCGGCGAGGCCCCGACCCGCTGGCCGGCCTTGAAAGCCCACAGCGTCTGCGCGGTCTGCGAGGAGGTCCCCATCGAGATCGAGCCGGCCAGGATCGAAACGATCGGCCCGTAGCCGGCGAACATGATCTGCGTGAGCGTACCGACTTGGCCGACGGGAGCCAAATCGGTCTCGCCGGTGGCCCGGGCCGAGACGACGGCCAGCACCAAGGCCATCGCCACCGCGAGCAGCACCCCCAGCGGGCGGAAACCGAAGACGCCGTAGGCGATGGCGGCGATGGTGACAAGGCTCAGAACGAGCGCCGGCATCCCGATCCGCGGCGCCACCACGGCACGACCGCCGACGCTCTCCACCGCCTCCGCGCCGACGGGCCGCCGGCCGATGAGCCCGCCGAGATCGCGAATTCCACGCGCGAATGAACGCCAGTCGAGCAAGAGCGGCAAGAAGCTTCCCGCCATCAGCAGGCCGAGCCCCGGCCAGACCAACCAGCCGGCGCAGGTTGAGAACCCCGCGGTCGCCACGATCCCGCTGCGAACCAACCACGGCGCCAGGACCACCCAGGAGATCGTGGCCCCCAGCACCATGCTGAAGGCCGCGCGCAGCCCCATCATGATGCCGATCGAGACCAGCAGCGGGCTCCAGTTCATCCCCAGGGTCAGCGCGCCCATCGAGATGCCCGCGATCGCGCCGCCGAAGGCGGTGGTGCCGGGAATCAGCGACGGGCGACCGTCCCGGAACCAGGTCACGGCCATCGCCACCAGCGCGCCCGTCAGGAGAAATCGCGCACGGCGGAGCGCGCTCTGTCGCCCCGCGAACATGGTCTCGATGAGCTCGCCGGTCGCGTTCCCGGTCGGGAACGGCAGCGCGTCCTCGACCACCAGCTTGCGGCGCAGCAGCGTCGCCGCGAAGATCCCGATGATCCCGATCGCCATCCCCCAGATCGCCAGCGCCCACCCGGGAAAGTTGCGACCGAGGAGGGCCATCGCCGGCACCGGCCCGCCAACCCCGGCCACGAAGCCCATGACGGCGGCCGAGGCGGCGGTGGTCTGGGTAATGTTGTTCTCGAGCGCGGTGTACGGCCTCCGGCCGAGCCGCGTGAACGTCGAAAATAGGGTGAATCCGAGCAGCGCGGCGGTGATGCTCCCGCCGTCGATCATCCCGATCTTGAGGCCGGTGTACACGTTCCCCGCGGCCAGCACGGCGCCGATCAGGCAGCCGGTGAAGAGCGCTCGAAAGGAGGTCTCAGCCCGGGTCGACGGATCCATCGGCATGGGGATGGGCGGATCCATCGGCACGGGTACTACCGCACCCTGAGCGGTTTTCGTCACGCGACGTCGTCGGGCTCGCGCATCGACGGCTCGCGCGTCCGCAGGCCGTGCTTCCAGAGCAAGCGGTAGAAATAGATCCGATCCACGCCGGCCGCGCGGGCGGCGGCGCTGACCCGGTTCTCGTGCTGGCGCAGCAGCTCTTCCAGATAGCGGCGTTCGAAGGAGCTCACCCAGGCCTCGCGCGCCTCGCGCAACGGTTGGCCGATGTTGACGGCGCTTTCCGGACCGGATGCGGCGGCCGACATGTCGGTGACGCTGCGGGGGGAGGCGAAGTCGTGAAGCGCCAGACAGCGCTCGAGATAGTTGCGCAGCTCGCGGATGTTGCCGGGCCACGAATGCCGCGCCAGCGCCGCGAGAAATTCCGGGGCCCGCACCCGCGTCCAGGTCGTCTCGTCGACGTTGCCGAACGCGTGCACGATATGGTCGACCAGCAGCGGCAGATCGGGAAGGCGCTCGCGCAGCGGCGGCAGCTTCACTTCCACCACCGCCAGTCGGTAGTAGAGGTCCGAACGAAATTTCTGGGCGGCCACCTGCTCGCGCAGGCTGCGGTTGGTCGCGGCGATGAGCCGCACGTTGACCGGGATGTGGTTGTTGGTGCCGACCCGGCGAACCTCGCGGCGCTCGAGCACCCGCAGCAGCTTGGGCTGCAGATCGATGCTGAGCTCGCCGATCTCGTCGAGGAAGACGGTTCCGCCGCCCGCCGCCTCGAAGACGCCCTGTCGCGACGAAACGGCGCCGGTGAAGGCGCCGCGCTCGTGGCCAAAGAGCTCGCTTTCGAGGAGCTGGGGCGGCATCGCGCCGCAATCGACCACCAGGAAGGGCTTGGCGGCGCGCGGGCTGCCGCGGTGGATCGCCTCGGCGGAGACCTCCTTGCCGGTGCCGGTCTCGCCCTCGAGCAAGATCGTCGCGTCGCTGGGCGCCGCCTTGCCGAGCAAGTCGAAGACGGTCTGCATCGCCGGCGATCGACCGATCATCCGCCCGAAGCGGGCGTCGCTGACGCGCATGCCGCCCGAGTCCGAATCGATGCGCACGGGTCCGCTGCCGACTGCCAAAGCCGCGCGAGCGCCCGGAAAGCCGTTCCCCACGGCACCGACATCGACCATTCGGCGGCCCACCTTGACCAGATAGTCGCGCCGCGGTGCGTTTTTACGCCCCGACAGCGATTCGGGCGGCGCCCAGGAGGCCAGGATGGGCGTTGGTGACGACGTAGGCGGGGAGGCGCTCGACCAGGGTGTGCAGGCGCCCCTTGCGGTCGAACGCCTCGCGGAAGGCGCCACGCTGGAGGTAGCTCAGGACGCGCGGGGCGATGCCGCCCGCGACGAAGACGCCGCCCGTTGCCAGCACCGTGAGGCCGAGGTTTCCGGCGGTCGCGCCCAGGACCGAACAGAAGATCGACAGCGCCATCTCGCAGACTGGATCGCTGCCGGCCAGCGCCCGCTGCGAGATGGCGGCCGCCGGATCCTGACCCGGCCCGTGGGCCGCCAGCGCGGCCGAGGTCTCGGGCCGCAACAGGGCGCGGCAGGCCGGCTCCGCGGAGAGGAACGTGAAGACGTCGACCAACCCCTGACCCGACAAGACGCGCTCGCACGAGACGCGCCCGTACTTGGTGGTGAGGAACGAAACCAGCCCCATCTCGAGCGGCGTGCGCGCGGCCAGGTCGACGTGCCCGCCCTCCGACGGGACCACCTGGTAGCGGTTGTCGGCGGGCGACCAGATCAGGAAGGCCTGGCCGAGCCCGGTGCCGGCCCCCAGCACCGCGATCGGCCCGTGCTCGACGGGCGGGCCACCGCCCAGGGGAACCAGCTCGTCGCTGCGGACCGCCGTGACCCCCAGCGCCGCGGCGTAGAAATCGTTGACCAGCGTGACGCGCGCAATTCCGAGCCGCCGCGATAGGGTGCGGCCGTCGACGATCCAGGGGAGATTGGTGGCGCGGCACATGTTGTTCTCGATCGGGCCGGCGATGCCGAAGCAGGCGTTGCCGACCCGGGCGGCGGCGCCGATCTTGGCCGCCGCGCTGGCCAGAAAGGCCTCCGCGATGACGTCCAGCGACGGGTACGCGGCCGACGGATAGGTCTCTTCGAAGATCGGCGCGCCGATCGGGCTGTCGTGCGCGACGGCCTCGAAGATCGCCAGTCGCGTGTTGGTGCCCCCGATGTCGCCCGCGAGAACGGTCATGAAGCCTCGGTTGGATTGAGAGCGCTTGCAGTGCCCTTGGAGAGCTCAGCGGCGGCGTCCGCGTCGCAGAATAGGGTGACCGGCCCTGCGCGGCGCATGATCCGCGCGGCCGGAAGGTCGGGCGCGCTTCGGCGAAGCACCGCCGCCAGCGCCGACGCTTTCTCGCGGCCAGTGACCAGAAAGCAGACGTCGCCCGCGCCACATAGCGCTGGGTAGGTCAGGGTCAGCCGGCGGGTGCCCTGCGCCGGAACGTCGACCGCCACCGCCAGCCTCGATTCCTCGGCCAGCGCCGTGGTGCCTGGGAAGAGCGATGCCGTGTGTCCATCGGGGCCGAGGCCCAGCAGCGCGAGATCGAGCCACGG
This sequence comes from uncultured Myxococcales bacterium, assembly GCA_964440665.1. GTDB lineage: Bacteria > Myxococcota_A > Polyangia > Fen-1088 > Fen-1088 > JADGRB01. The sequence continues at coordinate 7,925 of CAYTTF010000086.1, forward strand.
GGCCGCGGCGTTCGCGGTCAGCTTTGATTCGTAGTCCCGCGCGGCCGCGTCGAGGTCGGGATCCTCCCCACGCCAGCGGAACACGTCGGCCGGCGGCACGCCCGCCGGATCGAGCAGCGTCTCGCGCGCCATGCGGTAGTTCGATTGCGGGTCGGTGGGACCTACGGCGCGCTCATCCCCGAAGAAGACCGCCGCCCGCGTCCAGTCGACGCCGCGCACGAGCGCCGGGTAGAGCGCCCGCGGCGTCGACCCACCGGCCAGCGCGATCCGGAACCGGCCGCGTGCGGCGATGGCCGCCGCCGCGACGCCGCGAACATGCCCGGCCGCGGTCTCGACGAGCTCGGCGAGGTGCTTGGCGACGACGATGCGGGGTCCGGCTGACGCTGACATTGGCGGCGCGCAACTTACCGCGCGGGGCCGGTTCTTGTCTCGGCCGACGGGCGATGTTAGTCAAAGACCGCCACATGGGCGCCTTCGAAGAGCTGACCTGGCGAGGTCTCGTCCAGCAGACGACCTCCGACAACCTGGCCGAGCTGCTCGCCGCCCCGACGGTCATTTACACTGGCTTCGACCCGTCGGCGTCAAGCCTGCACGCCGGCACGCTGGTGCCGCTCATGACCATGGCGCACCTGCGCCGCCACGGTCACCAGATCATCGCCCTGGTGGGCGGCGCGACGGGGATGATCGGCGATCCGTCGGGCAAGACCAGCGAGCGGAAGCTGCTCGCGGCCGACGAGGTGGGCGCGAACACCCGGCAGCTCGCGGCGCAGCTGGCCCGATTTTTCGAAACCGGCGAGGGTCCCCCGGTTCGGATCGTCGACAACCTCGACTGGCTAGGCAAGCTGAGCCTGGTCGACTTCCTGCGCGACGTCGGCAAGCACTTCGCCGTCAACCAGATGATGCAGCGGGATTCCGTCCGCCAGCGCTTCGAGACGCGCGAGGCCGGGATCTCGTACACGGAGTTCTCGTACATGCTGCTGCAGGCCTACGATTTCGTCGAGCTCCACCGCCGCTACGGCTGCCGCCTCCAGTGCGGGGCATCCGATCAGTGGGGGAACATCGTCTCGGGCGTCGATCTGGTGCGCCGCATGGCCGGCGAAGCCGTCCATGGATTCACGATGCCGCTTTTGACCAACGCCGAGGGGAAGAAGTACGGCAAGACCGAAAAGGGGGCCCTCTACCTCGACGGGAAGCTCACCTCGCCGTACGCCTTCTACCAGTTCTGGCTCAACACCGCGGACGCCGACGTGGGGCGTTTTCTGCGCTGGTTCACGCTGCGGACGCAGCCGGAGATCGAAGCGCTGGAGGCCGGCGCCCAGGTGGGCTCCGGCGACCGTGTCGCGCAAAAGGTGCTGGCCGCAGATCTGACCCGCCAGATTCACGGCGAGGCCGAGCTCGCGCGTGTGCTGCGCGCGGCCGAGTCGCTGTTCGGCGGCGGCGATCTGCGCGCGGTGGGCGGCGATCTGCTCGACGAAGCGCTTTCCGCCGCGCCGTCGATCACCGTCGGTCGCGACCGGTTCGAAGGGGAGGGCGGCGCGTTGCTGGTCGATCTGCTGGTCGAGGTCGGCGCTTGCCCATCCAAATCCGACGCCCGCCGTCAGGTGGCGGCCGGCGCGATCTCGGTCAATGGGACGCCGCTCGCGTCGCCCTCGGCCGACAGGCGCCTCACCACGCGCGATCTCATCGACGATCGCCTGCTGATCCTTCGGCGCGGCAAGCGCAACAACTACGTGGTCCGCGTCGGCTGACCTGGCGACACCCCGATCGAGCCCTGGGACGGTACCCTTCGACTTTCGACGTGTTATTGTCCCCCATCGTCCCCCAAGTCCCGTGCCGAATCGCGGGGCGTCAAGCGAACGGCGCCGCCCCGGACGCCCCCAACCCGGCCCTTCGAGAGGAGCTCTCATGCCACCGACCACGAACCACCCGACCGACCGCGTCGTGTCTGTGACGACCCCGCGTCGCGGGCGGGGGCAGGCGGCGCTGTTTTGTGCCTTGATGACAGCGCTCGTGGCCCGTTGCACGAGCGGTGGAGCTGACCCGGGGCCGATGACGGGCTTGGGCGGCAACGCGACGGTCTCCGGCGGCGCCGGAACCGGCGGCACGATCCACCCGACGACCGGCAGCGCAGGCACCACCGGCTCCGCAGGCACCACCGGCTCCGCAGGCACCTCCGGCTCCGCGGGCATCTCCGGCTCCGCGGGCACCACCGGCTTCGCAGGCACCACCGGCTCCGCGGGCACCATCGGCTCCGCGGGCACCATCGGCTCGGCAGGCACCTCCGGCTCCGCGGGCACCACCGGAGGCGCAGGCAAGGCCGGCACGGTGGGGACGGCCGGTACCGTGGGAAATACGACAGGCAGCGCAGGCACCGGAGGCCCCATCACACCACCCGTGCGCGACGCCGCTTCGAAGGTTCCCGTCTCGCCAGTGCCGGGCCCCGGTTACACGGTCGAGGCGAACTATCCGTACGGACCCGCGACCGCCCAGCGAATCGACGTGATCTACCCATCGACCGCTGGCCCGAAGGGCAACCAGATCCTGCCGGTGGTCCTGATGTTCCACGGCGGCGCGTGGATCCATTCGTACAACAACGGTTCGGGCAAGGATCACATGACGACCTTCTCGAACCGGTTCTTGGCGCACGGCTTCATGGTCTGCAACGCCGAGTACCGCGTCAGCGATGGGTCGGCGGATGCCGCCCCGGCGCCCGCCGCCGTCGAGGACGCGCTGCTCGCCGCGAAGTGGTGCTGGGACTACATGGACTACTTCCACGGCGACCGGACCAAGTACGTCGTGACCGGCGCTTCGGCGGGCGGTCACCTGGCGCTCATGGTCGGCATGACGACCCCGGCGGGGATGCTCGGCCCCACCTCCCCCACCGACTACAAGATCGCCGCGATCGTGAGCGGATACGGGCCCGCCGACATCGAGGCCGAGATCAACGGCGTCGCCGCGGCGTGGCTCCCGGTCAGCCTGCCGAACCGCCTCGCGATCGCCAAGCAGGTCAACCCCATGACGTACGTCCGGAAGGACATTCCCCCGCTCATCGTCGTGCAGGGGTCCGACGATCACACGGCGCCCGTCGCCGACAGCATGCGCCTGGTCAGCATGCTGTCAGCGGCTGGAGCAGATGCCAGCATCCATCTGGTCCCCGGCGCGGGCCACGGTTTCACGGCGGGCGCCGAATGGGACGACGCCGAGAAGGCCATGTTCGACTGGCTCGTCGCCCACGGCATCGGCAAGTAACGAAACCACGAGCGGGTGGGTCCGCGACGTAACCTAGGTCTTCGTCTCCGGTTCGTCGAGCGGCGCGTAGTGCCACCGGCAGAGATCCCCGTTCGACGTTCCGCTCTGGCGGGGCACTGGGAGAGCTGGTAGGGTTCCAGGCGAAGAGGGAGGCCTGCGAACATGTCAGCAAGCGCAAATAGGTTTCGGCGGTCGTTTCTTGGGCCATGTCTTGCCGGGCTCGTCTGCCTGCTGGCGGCCGGAAGCGCCCGCGCGGCGAGCAACCCCGCCAGTTGCATAAGCGACAACGATTGCGTCGCGACACCCACGTGCGGCGGCGACGTCTGTAACTACAACGCGGGACAGACCTGTACTCCCGCTGGCTCGGCCCCGATGGGGTCAGACGGGTGGTGCACGCAGGACTCCGATTGCAAGTGCGCGGCACTAGGAGCGAAGTGCGATATCGTCTACTGCACGTTCACGAAGCCGAGCGACGCCCCTGGCTCGGGCTCGGCCGGCAAGGGCGGCGGTAGCGGAGGCGGAAGCGGCAGCGCCGGAACCAGCGGCAGCGGCGGGAGCAGCAGCACCGGGACCGGCGGGAGCGGCACCGGCGGCAGCAAGGGCACCGACGGGGGCAGCACCGGCGGAACTGGGAGCAGCAGCAGCGGTGGCGGATGCAGCATCGCTGGCCCGATCTCTTCGAGCTGGTCGATCGCGATCGGCGCAGTCGGATTGCTCGCCGCGCTCAGGCGCCGCCGAGCTCGGCGACGAGGCTGATCGCAGAGCCTCTCGACTTACCGCTCGCGACTACTTCGTCGCTGGGACTATCGTCCGCGAGACCTAGGTTGCCTGCGGCTCTCGGAGCGACTGGAGGCGAGCGTGACTGGTCGGCGTTATCGATTCAGGTGGCTGGGCCCCGCGGCGGCGATCCTTATGGGCGCGCTGATGCAGGTGGCGTGCTCGGGCGGCCGATCGGCGGCGCCGCCAGGATCCGACGGCAGCCAACCGGCAAGCGGCTCGGCCGGCGGCAGCCCGTCGGGCAACGGCGGAACGATCTCGGCAGCCAGCGGTGGGGCGTCGGGCGGAGGGGGCGCGATCAGGGCGGGCGGCGGCGCATCGGGGAGCACCGGGACGACCACGGGGGCTGGAGCGGCGGCGCCCGACGCGGGCCAGCGGGACGGAGGCGAAGGCGGCGAGCGCGACGCCGGACGCGAGACACAGGCCGCGGATGCAGGGTCGCCAGGCGGCAATGGCGGCTCAGTTGGCTCGGCGCCGTGGCCCGCGGTCACCGACTATGGGGCCGCCGGTTTCTTCGCCCCGATGCGGGTGATGAATACTGGCCCCGGCGCGGCGTACGATGTCTTCCGGCCCACGGTGCTCGGTGCCCAAGGACGCAAGCACCCGATCATCAGCTGGGCGAACGGGACCTTGTATAGCGTCGACGATTACGAGCCGCTGCTGTCGCATTGGGCGTCCCACGGGTTCGTCGTCATCGCCGGGCACACGAACGCCACGGCGGGCGGAGCGACCCTCAAGGCCGGCATCGACTGGCTGGTGGCACAAAATGGCACTGCTGGGAGCCCCTATTTCGGCGTGCTCGACCCCAGCAAGATCGGCGCGGCGGGGCACTCGCAAGGCGGCGGCGCCACCATCGCCGCGGGCGCCAACAAACCCGGGCCGACCGGAATAACCGTCACGTTGCCGCTCATGCCGCTTCTGTCGTTCGAAAGCGATCAGACGATCGTTTCACGCCAGCTCGTTCCCATGTTCAACGTCAACGCGAGCATGGACGAGCACGATCCGACGGGCGCCTACGCGAGCGCGATCTACGCCGGCGCGGTGACCGAGCTCGTGCAGGCCGCCTTCATCGGGATTCACGAGGACGCCATGAACGTCGAGATGCACGGGCCGACCGTCGCCTGGTTTCGCTGGAAGCTGATGGGGGACGTCCAGGCCAGGGCGATGTTCTATCCGGCGGCCAGCTGCGGGCTGTGCGTCGATCCCGCCTGGAAGTCGGTTCGCTACAAGAATTCGCCACCGTAGCGTTGCGCCCGATCAACGCCATCGGTCCACACGAGGCCTTGGTGACTTGGAAAACAGGCGCGAACGGTGCAGGGTTATCCGATGCTACAAGCTTGCGCTCGTGCCGGCAGGGGTCGTCGTTGCTGGGCTGCCGTTTTCGCGCTCGGTTCCCTCGCCTCTCTGACCGCTTGCGGAAGCAGTGGGACGGCCGTTAGCGGGTCCGGCGGCGGGCCAGCGTCCGGCGTCGGTGGCTTGAATGGTGGCGGCGGCGGCGGCGGCTACGCCACCGGAGGGGCGGGCGCGGTCAGCGCCGGCTCGGGCGGCGCAACGGGTGGTAGCGGCGGCGGATTGGCGGGAACCGGCGGTGCTGGAGGCCCAGGCTCGGGCGGCTCGGGGGCGAGCGGTAGCGGTGGGGCCGCCACCGGCGGCTCGGGCTTTGGTGGTTCGGTTGTCGGAGGTTCCGGTCCGGGCGGTTCCGGTGGATCTGGCGGGTCAGGCCCGAGCGGTGGCAAAGGGGGAGCGTCGAC
>CAYTTF010000087.1:0-13665 GCA_964440665.1 uncultured Myxococcales bacterium
GCCGCGGCGCTGGGGGTTCCGTTTGCTCTCTACGTGGCGCCCGAGATCTGGGTGGCGGCGGTTCAACAGGCGGTCTTCGATCATACGATGGCGCCGCGCCTGGTCCGTCTCTTTGCGCGGGTGGTCGGGGCGCAACCGGTGCGGCGCTGGCAGGCCAGCTACGCGCCGGAGCCACTGCCCGCGTCGCTCGCCGCGATCGAGCGGTTGCCCCCGCGGCCGCTTCTTACGGAGGCGGTGCCACCGTTGTCCGCGACGCCGTCACCGTCGCCACCGGCCGCGCCTCCGCTCGGCAAAGCCGCCGTGCCCGCGCTGATCGAGCGTCTCGAGGTGGCCGGCGACGACGCGGAGGCCGCGCATCAGGCGCTGGTCGCGATCACCAAGCAGGACTGCGGCCCCAAGGCCAGGCGGTGGACGATCTGGTGGGAGCGCCATCAGGACGACGATCGCGTGGACTGGCTGTTCGATGGCCTGTCCCACAAGACGCCGGAGATCCGCGCGGCCGCCGAACAGGAGCTGCGCGCACTGACCGGCGAGTACTTCGGCTACCACTTCGATCTCCCCCGCCGCGACCGCGAGACCGCCCGGGCCCGCTGGCAATCCTGGTGGACCGAGACCCAGGCGCGCAGCTGATTCGCGTGGGGGCGGACGAGCTTTGCTCGTCCGAGCCCGTCGCGGGGCGGGTGGGAGCCTGTCAGGTCCCAAACACGACGTCCCCCGGATACAACACCCCAAATACGGTGCTATCTTGCGCGCCCTATGTTCGAGACGCTCACCAAGGGTTTTCGCAGCGCCAAGCAGCGGTTCCAGGGGCTCGCCGAGCTCGATGAAGCGACCGTCGACGAGGCGCTGAAGGATGTCCGGACGGCGCTCCTCGAGGCCGACGTCGGTTTCGAGGTCGTGCAGGACTTCTGCCAGCGGATCAGAGAGAAGGCCGTCGGCGTCATCGTCAAGGTAAAGGCGTCGACCAAGGAAAAAGTTCGGCGCGTCACCCCCGAGGATCACTTCGTCAAGATTTGCCACGACGAGCTGGTGGAGTTGATGGGTCCCGTCGACACCAGCCTGAAGTTCGCCAAGAAGGGTCCGACCGGGATCATGCTGGTCGGCCTGCAGGGCTCGGGCAAGACGACCAGCGTCGGCAAGCTGGCGCGCTACCTCGAAAAGCAGCACAAGCGGCCTTTGCTGGTCGCCGCCGACGTCTACCGGCCGGCCGCCATCGAGCAGCTTCAGATCATCGGCCAGCAGCTGGGAATTCCGGTATACGCCGAGCCCGGCGGCAAGCCCCCTGAGATCTGCGAGAAGGCGGTGCGCGTCGCCGCCGAGAGCGGCCGCGATGTCATCCTGTTCGACACCGCCGGCCGATTGGCGATCGACGAGGTGCTGATGGCCGAGCTCTCAGAGATCGACCGCCGCGTCCACCCGGGGAACATCTTGCTGGTCGTCGACGCGATGATCGGCCAGGACGCGGTCGGGACGGCCAAGGCGTTCAACGAGCGTCTCAACCTGGACGGCGTGATTCTCACCAAGCTCGACGGCGACGCCCGCGGCGGCGCGGCGCTCTCGGTCAAGGCGGTCACCGGCAAGCCGATCAAGTTCGTCGGCATGGGCGAGTCGTCGGACCGGCTGGAAGAGTTCCGCCCCGACGGGATGGCCAGCCGCATCCTGGGTCGCGGCGACGTCGTGGGCCTGGTCCAGCAGTTCGAGGACGTCGTCGACGAGGAGAAGGCCGAGCAGGACGCGAAGCGCATGCTCACGGGGAAGTTCGACATGAACGACTTCATCGAGCAGATCGCCGTCCTCAAGAAGATGGGGCCACTGCGCGAGATGATGGACAAGATCCCGGGCGCCTCGGAGGCGATCCCGGAAGGGGTGCAGGTCGACGATCGGGAACTGGTGCGCATCAGCGCCATGATCTCGTCGATGACCGGCGACGAGCGCCGCCATCCCGAGCGTTTCATCGTCACCAGCTGGGAAGAGCTGATCGAGGGCGGCAAGCGCAAGAAGAAGCGCAGCGCCTTTTATGACACGACCCGCTTGCGGCGGGTGGCGCAGGGCTCGGGCCACAAGGAGCAGGAGGTGGCCGACCTGCTCAACCGATTCGGGATGATGCGCCAGATGATGATGCAGATCGGGATGTCGACCGGTCTGCTCGGCAAGATCCCCGGATTCAAGCAGCTGGCGCAGGCCAAGAAGATGATGGGCCTCGACGTCAACCAGCTCGCCAACATGATGCAGACCCCGTCGGCCGAGCGCGGCCACTTCCAGGCGCCCCAGCGCAACATCGATCGCGGCAAGGAGAAGCGGAAGCGCAAGGAGGCGCGCAAGGCCCGCAAAAAGGGGCGCAAGCGCCGTTAGGATCAAAAAAAGGGGGCCCCAAGCGCCCCTGAAAGCACGTCGGCGATCGGGTCGGGCGCCCGGGCGCTGTCAGCCCAACGCCAGCGCCAGGACGACCGCCCCGACGATGAGCAGGACGATCGCGGCCACGGCGATCGCGGTGCGCGAGCTGGAAGCTCTCGGCGCAGGTCCGGTGGCCGGCGGTGCCCGATCGGACAGTGGCTGGGTGTCGACCACCGCGATGGGGGCCGGGACGCCCTCTGCTTGCGAGGTGCCTGCAGCAGAATCGGATACCGGCGCCGCTGCACCACCCGCGCCCGCGCCGTCGCGCGCCTCGAAATCGCGAAGATATCTGTCGGCCGGATCCGACACCCGGAGGATGGCGGGACCGATCCGGACCAGATCACCGTCGGAAAGCCGTTGCTCGGCCACCAGCGCGTCGTTCACCAGGACGCCGTTCTTGGAGCCCAGGTCCTTCACGACTACGCCGTCCCAGAGTCGGACGAGAGCGGCGTGCTCCCGGGAAATCTCGTCGGACAACAGGTGGAGATCGCAGGTCTCGACCCGCCCGACCAGGTAGCGGCGGTCGAGAGCTTCGAGACGGAGCGGGGGTGCGGCCGGAACGCCCGAGACGATGCTCAGGCTCGGCGCGGCCGTCCCGGGCGCGGCGGCAAAAAGATCGCTGACCAGACGTCGCGCGATGGTCGCCGTCCCCTCGGCGCCCAGGATCGGACTGACCATTCCGTCGAAGATCAGGGTCACCTCACCCAGCGTGACCTGCGTGCCCGGGGCCACCGTCCGTGGTTCGCCGGGTGGCAGGCGCTCGCCGTCGACGCGCGTGCCGTTGGTGCTGCCGAGATCCTCGATCAGCCATCCGCCGCTCCCGCGGGTGAGCCGCGCGTGCAGGCCGGAGAGCGCGGGGAAGGGGAGCGGGAGCTCGACGTCCGGCCGGCGCCCGATCCGAATCTCGTTCGAGCCATCGGCAAATTCGATGGCCCGCTCCGTCTGGCCGGGCGCAGGCAGCATGCGCAATCGGATAGGCATTGGCGTCCGTAGTCTATCGTGGAACTTCGCGCGATCCCCAGCGCCCGGTGATCCCGCCACCCGACCCGGTCAGAAACTGAACCGCGCGCGATCGTTCGGCGACCATTGTCGCTGGTGCCTCGTCGAGGAACCGGCGCAGCTCGCGGCGCGCCTCTTCGGCGCGCGCCAAGCGGATCAGCGCCTCGGCGCGGACCAGCCGCGCCTCGGGATAGTGCTCGCGGAGCGCGAGCGCATCGTCGGCGGCGCGCACGGCGGCCGCGGGGTCACCCCGGTCGAGCGCCACGAAAGCCAGGGCGAACCGCACCTCCGGCCGGCGGGGCGCCGTCTCGACCAACGACGCCAGCTCGCGGGTGGCTTCGTTGGGCAGCCTCCGCGCGGCCATCACGGTGGCGTGGGCCAGCCGGTCCTCGATCGAGGCCGGGTTCGCCGCGATCGCCAGATCGAGCTCGCCCGTCGCCGCTTCGAGATCGCCGTTGTTGCGCAGGACCTCGGCGCGCGCGCGGTGGGCGGCGGCGAGGTTGGGATCGATGGCCAGCGCGGCGTCGGCTTCTTCTTCGGCGGCGACCGGTCGGCCGAGGCGCGCCAGCACCAGCGCGTTCGCCGCGTGTGCGTCGGCGCGCCCCGGAAAGGCGGCGCAGAGTTTTTCCAGCTCCCAGTGGGCGTCGTTCGGGCGTCCGAGCCGGAGCAGGAGCTCACCCGAGAGGAGCCGCGCGTCCGCGTAGCCCGGATCGATCGCCAGCGCGGCCCGAACCTCCGGGAGCGCGTCGGCGTCCGCGTCGCGACGGATGAGCAGGCTCGCGATGTTGAGGTGGGCTTCGGCGAGATCCTCGTTGACCGCCAGCGCCGCGCGGAATCTCTCCTCCGCCCGCTCCCAATCGCCACGGCGAAGCGCCACCAACCCGAGGCCGTTCTCGGCCTCCGCGAGACGCGGCTCGTACTCGAGCGCCAGCGAGAAATGGCCGGCCGCGCGATCGAGCTCGCCGCGGCCGAGGGCGTCTATTCCGGCCGCCTGCAGGGCCAGCGCGCGCGGCTGCCAGCGGTGCGGTGCCGTCGCACAACCGGCCGCCAGCACCGCGACCACCAGTCCCAGCTGAATGCCTTGGGTCGTTTTCATGTGGGGGTCATCGGGCGGGCCCGTCGTTTGGTTGCTCTTCGCTTTGTTTCCCCATTCTTATTCCCCTTCGTCGCAACCCCGTTCGCAGCGCACGGCCAGGGTGCCGTCGGGCGCGATCGTGACCGTGATGGCGCCGTCGCGATCGGTGCGCAGCACGCGCGCGCCCTCGGCGGCGTAGCGCGCCAGCACTTCGGGCGCGGGAAAATGGAACTGGTTGTGCCACCCCAGCGAGATCACCGCCAGCTTCGGCGCCACGGCCTCCAGGAGCTCATCGCTGGACGATGTCCGGCTGCCGTGGTGGGGGACTTTGAGGATGTCGGCCGCAACCACCTGACCGAGCGCGCGCCGGCCCACCAGCTCTCCCTCCCCGTCGGCCTCGAGATCGCCGGGGAAGATCAACGCGCGGCCTGCGAAGGCGACGCGCAGGACCAGCGAAGCGTCGTTGACGGTGAGGCCGACCGGCGCGCCGATGTGGTCATCGGTGAACGGCCCCAGCGGGTCGACGCGCGCGCCGCCGAGCGCGGTGGGCGCGACCTGCGGCGTCGGGATGCCGCGCTCCAGCGCGAGCCCGACGAGCCGGCGGTACTCGGGATTGCGCCCGTCGTCGCCGCTCGACCAAAACGCATCCACCGCGAATCGGTCGAGGACCCGGAAGAGGCCGTTCAGATGGTCCGGGTGCGGGTGCGAAAGCGCGACGATCTGCAGGTGGCCGATCCCCCGGGCCCGCAGGAAGGGCTCGACGATGCGGGCGCCGGTATCGAAGAGGCCGTCGCGCGTCCCACCGCCGTCGATCAACATGGCGACGCCGCCGGGCGCCTCGACGACCGCCGCGTCCCCCTGACCGACGTCCAGAAAGGTCACCCTCAGCGCGCGGTCGGTCCGGCGTCGCAGCTCTCGGACGGTCAGGCTGGAGACCGCGACGAGCGCGCAGACCAGCGCCGCGAGGGCCGCCGGCCGGCGCCGCGCGGCGGTGGCGCCCAGCGCACCGAGCGCCAGCCCGCCGGCTGCCGTGAGCGCGAACGTCTCCAGGCTGTTCGGGGTCCGGCAGACCCAGACCGGCGCGTACGCGCGAAAGGCGGCCGCGATCGCGAGCGCCAGGCGCGCGGCGGCCGCCGCCAGCGCGAGCGGCAGCCTCCCGAGCGGCGTCCAGATCGCGGCGGCGGTCGCGCCGGCCAGCCCCGCGGGAACCACGCCGAGCTCGACCAGCGGGACCAGGGCGAGGTTGCCGAGCGGGGCCAGTGGCGCCACCTCCCCGAAGCAGTGCGCGACCAGCGGCGCCGTCGCCGCCGTCGCCGCGGCCGTCGCGGCGCCGAAGCGCCAGAGCCACCGGAGCGCCCGCGGACGGAATCCGTCGGCCCGCGCCGCGCGGGGACCGAGGTGGCGGGAGAGGAGCGCGATGCCGGCCACCGACGCCACCGAGAGTTGGAGCGACACGTCGAAGATCTGCAACGGCCGCGCGACGAGCAGGATCAGCGCCGCCGCCGCGATCGTCGGCCCGGCCGATGCCGGGCGTCCCACCAGGAACGCCCCCATCCCGATCGCGAGCATCAGCGCCGATCGCTCGGTGGCCACCGCTTCGCCGGTGAGCAGGGTGAAGAAGGCGATCGCGGGCAGGGAGGCCACCGCCGCGATCGCGCGGGGATCGAGGTAGAGCGACAGCCGCGGGATCCGCGCGGCCGTCCCGCGGACGATCAGGAAGAACAGCGCCGCCACGGCCGCCAGGTGCAGGCCCGACACCGACAGCACGTGGGTGGCGCCGGCGGCGCGGAAGCCCTCCTCGACCTCGGGCGCGACGCCGCGGCGATCGCCGAGCACGGCGGTCTTGAGGAACGCGGCTGTCTCGCCCCCGACGTTCCGATCGATCGCGGCACGGAGCGCGCGCCGTGCCAGATAGGCCGCGCGGCGCGGGCCGGCCGCGGGCGGTTCCGCAATCCGGCGGATGGCGCCCGCGGTCGGCACGCCCGCGAGCGCGTCGATCCCGACGGCGCGCAGGGCGAGCACCGGGTCCGGCAACCCTGGATTGCGCGTGCCCCGCAGGGCGCGCAGCCGCGCCTGACAGGCGATGGTCTCGCCCGGTCCGAAGTCGGGCCAACCGTTCAAGACGGCGAGCGCCAGCGTGCCGGCCGCGGGCACGCCATCGATCGTTTCGAGCGCGACCACCAGGCGCGCGCCTGCGCCGGCGTCCTCGGGGCCACGTTCGACGACGGCCTCGATCGACCGTGGTTCGTCGGACGCGATCGCGGCCGCCAGTGCGGGATCGAGCGCCGCCGGTCGCGAGGCCCGGAGCCCGAGCAGGGCACCCAGGGCGGCAAACAGGAAAGGTCCGGCCATCGCCCAACGACGTCCCCGCGCCCGCACCACGACCGTCGCGCCGATCGCGGCGGCCACGACCGCCAGGGGCCAACCCACGGCGCCCAGCGCGCAGGCGTCGCCCACGGCAAATGCGACGGCCCACAGAACGAGGCGCACGCGGTGTCTTCGGAATCCCGAGCTTCCGGTTGCCGGATCCTTCGGTTAAGTTGCCGCATGGCCTCATCTTGTCTGGTGACCGGCGGCGCCGGTTTCATCGGTTCGGCGCTGGTTCGCGCGTTGCTGGCGCGGGGGGACCGGGTGCGCGTCATCGACAACTTCTATTCGGGCAAGCGGGAGAACCTGGCGGCGGTCGCGGCCGACGTCGAGTTCGTCGAAGGCGACATTCGCGACGGCGGCGCGCTCGGCCGCGCCCTCGCCGGTGTCGAGCTCGTCTTTCACGAAGCGGCGATCGTTTCGGTTCCGCGTTCCCTGGTCGATCCAGACGCGAGCCACGACGTCAACGCGACCGGCACGCTCCAGTTGCTCGCCGCGGCCAAGCGCGCCGGCGCCCGCCGCCTGGTCTACGCCGCCTCCTCGGCGGCCTACGGCGACACCCCGACCCTGCCCAAGATCGAGACCATGCGGCCGGCGCCCCTTTCGCCTTACGCCGTCTCGAAGCTGGCCGCCGAGCACTACTGTCAGGTGTTCGCCGGCGCCTATGGCCTCGAGACCGTCTGCCTGCGCTACTTCAACGTTTTCGGCCCGCACCAGGATCCGACCTCCGAGTATGCGGCGGTCATCCCCCGGTTCGTCACCGCCGCGCTGGCCGGGAAAGGTGTCACGATCTTCGGGGACGGCACGCAGTCGCGAGACTTTTGCTACATCGACAACACCGTCGCGGCGAACCTGGCCGCGGCCGTCACGCCGGAGGCGTCGGGACGGGTGTTCAACGTCGCCTGTGGCGTCGCGACCACGCTCAACGAGGTCGTGCATCTGGTGGGTGACATCGTCGGCCGCGCGGTCGACGTCACGTACGCGCCCGGGCGGGTGGGAGACGTCAAGCATTCCCTGGCCGACATCACCGCCGCCGGCGATTGTCTGGGCTACCGCGCCGAGATCCCTTTTCGCGAGGGCCTCGAACGAACGGTCGCCTGGTACGCGGGCAGGATCTGAGCCGCCTGCTGCGCGGCCAAAATCTCGTCCGCCGGGATGAGCACGGACGAGCAAACCCCGTCCTGGCTTGATCCGATCCGCGCCTCAACCGTCGAGGAGCGCGACGGCGGCGATCGGCGTGGGCGAGATCTGCTCGACGGCCCGGCGGAGATCGCGCCGCAGCGAATGGCCCTTGAGGGCCGCGAGCACCACCGCATCGGCAACGTCCTTTACGTCGTGTACGCCGCCGCGCGCGAGCACCGGCGGCGCGTCGACGACGAGATAGTCGAACGTCTCCCGAAAACGTCGTACGGCCGCCACGAAGCCGGCCGGGTCGAGCGTATCGGGGGCGACGTGACTGACCGTGGTGCCGCAGCGGCCGCAGAAGGGAGCATCCTGCCGCAGCGCCGCCGCGCACTGCGGGCAGCGGTGTGGCTCGGCCGCCATCACGAACAGCGGTTGCGTCCCCACCTGGACCACAACCCACCGCTCGTCGGGCAGGCTTCGATGGCGCTCCAGCTGAGCGCCGAACCCGATCGGTGGCTTGAAACCGAACACCTCGCTCAGCGCGGCCGCGCGCAGGCTCCCCTCGATCAGGAGCACGCGGGGCCGCCCGATCTCGGCGTAGGCCAGCGCCAGGTTGGTCGCCAACGTCGTCTTCCCCTCGCCCGGATTGGCGCTGGTGCAGAGGATCGTGCGGGGGTCGTTTCCCGCGATCAGCTGCTGGCGCAGCTCCCTGAAGGCCGCCGCGCCCGAAGGGCTTCGTTTGTTCCACAGGAGGGCGCGCGGGTCGTGCGGCGTCCGCGGTGTGAAGCGGACGAAGGAGACGCCGATCGTTCTGCCGTTGTCGCGCGGGACGAGGGGCGACGACTTGACAGATTCCGGCGAGACGCCGGGGACCCGTGCGGCCCCCCGATGGCTCGAGTCGTTGCCGCCCGAGCCGCCGTCGCGGTCGCCGCCTTCAGGCGCCACTGTCCTTTGCCCCGACGGGAGGTCGGCCCGCCAATTTGACGCCGAGCTTCGGAATCACCACCACCACATCGGCACCGAGGGCGCGCGCGACGTCCCCCGCATCGTGGAGGCGCCCATCGAACCGCCCCGCGAGCGTCAGCGCGAGGAGCCCCAAGAGCGCGGAGATCGCGGTTCCGGCGAGCGCCACCTTGTATCGAGCTTGGGAGATTGGCCGGCTCGGTGGGTAGGATCTCTCGGAGACGATGAGCCCGCCGCCCTGGCCCGCCGCGCCGAGCGTCGACAGAAGCTGGGCCTGGAACAGCTTGGCCTCGAGCTGCCGCCGTCGCTCGCGCGCCTCCGAGACGTCGCGCGCCAGACGGGTCCCGGTGGTGTCGGCCGCGGCGGGATCGGCGCTCGGTGGCCCCGATCGGCCCAGATCGGTCTGGGCCTCGAGCGCGGCGATCCGCGATCGCACCATCGCCAGCGCCCGCCGGAGCGAGGCCACCTGCTCGTCGCTGCCGGCCTTCACGGCGCCGGGCACCGCTTGGGCCGCCGCGGAAGCTGCCACCGCCGCATCGGCCTCGAGCAGCGCCGCGCGCTCGACCTCTACCCGGCGTTGCGCGATCTTGACGTCCGGATCTTGGTACGGAAGGTGTGTCTGCTTTTCGTCGAGGTCCCGCTCGGCGGCCGAGAGCTCCGCGGCGACTCGTGCGCGCGCGGCCAGCACCGTCGGATCGGGGGTATGCGGGGGGCCCGGGACGGCCGGGTCTCCAGGATTTGGATGCCCGCTCGCCTGGGCCAGCTTCTGCTCGAGCTCTGCCGCCCGTATTCCGAGCGACGCCACCTCCGCCGCGCTGGCGGTGCGGCGGTCGCGCTCGGAGACGCGCACCGAGCTGCCGGCCGTGGGCCGTGGGTGCTCCGCCGAGAGCGCCGCCAGACTGTCCTCCTTGCTCTTGACCTCCTGGTCGGCCTGCCGGCGTTCGGCTTCCAGGGTCTGCCGGGCCTCCTCCGCCGCATGTCGCCTCCGCTGCGTATCGTCGTCGACGACGCCGTTCACCAATCGCATGAGCACGGCGCGCGCGCGATCGCCGTCGTCGGTGTCGTAGGACGCGTCGAAGGTGGTGCCCTCGCCGACGGTCACCTCGACCTGGGCGCGCATCTCGTCGACCGCCGCGGGGAGGCCCCGCTCTGCCACCACGGTTGGGTAAAGGCGCATCTCCTCGATCAGGCCCTGAAGGCGCGGGCGTGACGTCAACATTTCTTGGAGCCGCTCGCCGATCTGGCGGGGTGAATCGGGCTCGGCCTGCAGAACGCCGTGCTCATAGAGCAGGGTGGCTTCGGAACGATAGAGGCGCTTTGCGGAGAGGACCCGCTCGGCCTTGCCGGCACGGCCGAGCGCGAACACGAGACCGCCGATCCAGAGCACGCCGTGTGAGCGCCGGCCGGATGCCCGGAGAGCGTCGGCCAGAGCGCGTGGCGACGAGGGGGCGCGCACCACCATCGCGCCGACTATACCTGGGGCGGCGCGATGCCGCCCCGCAAGTCCAGGCTCGCGTCAGCCGCCAATCTGCAGGCCGAGCAGCGTGAGATCGTCGCGCGGCCCCGCCGAGGCCTGGGCGGTGGCGACGATGCGGCGGCTGATCTCACCGATATCGTGCGGCGCACTCCCGACCAGCTCGGTGAACTGGCACTGCCCCATGGTCGAGCAGGGGCGTCTCGGCGCCGACAGCACCTCGAACACACCGTCGGTGGCCAACAGCAGTATGTCCTTCGCGGCCACCGAGATGGTCTCTTCCCGATATTGCGCGTGCGCCACGATCCCGAGCGGCGGGCCGGACGAATAGGCCACGCGCGAAACTACCCCGGTCGAGCGGCGGAGCAACGGGAGCACATGGCCCGCGTTGGCGAAGATCCAGCGCCGGTTCGGGGCGTCGAGGAGCACGCACAGCGCGGTCACGAAGCGATCGTCCTGCATGCGCGCGACCAGCGTGTGATTGAGGCGGTCGAGCAGCTCGGCGGGGCCGGACACCTCGGTGGCCATTCGCCGGACGTCGGCGCTGACGCGCGCCATGGTGAGCGCCGCCGTCACCCCTTTGCCAGAGACGTCACCGATCACGCCCATCACGCGCCCGTTGCCCAGATCGACGAAGTCGTAGAAGTCGCCGCCGACCGCGTAGGCCGGCATGTATTCGGTGACTACCCGAACGGCGGCCGAGTTCTCGCCGATCGCTTCGGGTAAAAACGTCCGCTGCACCCCGCCCGCCGCCGCCATGTCTTGTTCCAGCCAGGACGCCGACGAGGCCGAGGCCCGGCCGCGGGTAACCGGCAAGATGCCGCCCACACCCTCGGCGAGCTCCACCAGCGCTTCGAGGTTCTGGATCGTGAACGCCGGCGCGTCGGCTTGCCGCTGCACGACCAGGAATCCCTCCAGAGACTTGCCGGAAAAAATTGGAGTCGACATGGTCGAACCGCGTCCCGTCGCCAGATCGCGCGGAAGGAGCGTGGGCGTGACGGGCATCAGTCCCTGCGCCGCGATCGGTCCCCAGACCGCGTTCAGCGTGGCGAGCAGGCCGGCGCCCGCGCGCGCGTCGCGCACGCCGCGCAGCGGCCGCCCCTTCTCGGGAAGGAACAGATCGGCGTCCGCAACCTGCGGCCACATCATGGCGATGACAACCGCCAGCCGCTGAGCCAGCTCCGACGGCGACTCCGGATCACCGAGCGCGCCAATCGCCTGAGCGACCGCATTGCCGGCCGGGCTCTCCTCGGGAGAGCTTGCGTCGACCAACATCGGCGATGTCAGGTTAATTGTGTTCGAGGACATCTTCATACCTCAGCGGCTGACGCCCGATGGTCGTGCTGAAAGCTGCTCTAAGGTACCCCGTCGCACCACTCTACACCATAGAAAAACGTATCTTGCGTCACAGGCAAAGGATGAAACTATGCCCACCCGGCGCATTCCTTAGTGCCGTGATTTCGACTGTTTGTGTGTCGGAGAGGAGGGCGGCACCCGGGGCTCGGCGTTGAGCATCACGCGGTCGAGGCGAAGGAGCCGAAAGATTGCGAGGGGCTGATCGCGCAGCCCCTTGATGACGACGCTGCCCCCCTGCGCGCGTACTCGCTTGTAGAGGGAGACCAGAGCGCCCACCCCCGAGCTGTCGACCATCCGGAGCTGGGAGAGATCCACATCCACGACGCTCGGACGTGTCTTCACCAGCTTCTCCAGATCCCCGCGCAGCTCGGCGACGCTGACGGCATCGAGCTCGCCCTCGATCACGAGGCGAGTCACGCCGTCCTTCGCCGGGGAAATCTCGAATCTCATGTGGCACCTTCCGTCTTGCGGGCGGCGCTGGCGCGCTCCGCCAAGTAACGCTTGCTCAGCGTGAGCAGGTTGGGTCGGCCGGCGCGGTAGGTCATGTGCATGAACGACTGCATGATGTAAAGGCCCAGGCCGGACTCTGGGAGGGTGTCGAACGCCGGGGGTGGAACCTTGGTGGGGTCGAAGCTGGCCCCCCAGTCGCGCAGCTCGATCCGGATGAGGCCGCGCCGAGTTTGGATTCGCAGGTCGATGCTCCCTTCCTTCCGGCCGGCGTACCCGTGGAGGACGACGTTGTTGAATGCCTCGCCGACGGCGGAGACCACCTGCATTTGGAATTCGTTCCATGTGCGCCCCTGGGGCCGCGGCGTGACCAGCTTGCACGCCGTCGATACCGCACGAAGGGCAACGTCCCGATGCTCCAATATTCCGGCCAGCTGGAGCCGAATCAATGCGGGAACCTCGTCGCCAGGTCCGTCCACGGTGTCATATCGGAGGTTAGACGTTTCGGTGTAGCGTAAAGGCGTGGTCCGTTCGGTGCGCGTCGCGAAAAGACTCATCGACGTTGTCGGCTCGCTTCTCGGCCTTGCCATTACTTTACCTCTTTTCCCCCTGATCGCGGCAGCAGTCTACCTCGATTCACCTGGGGCGATCCTGATTCGTCAGCGGCGCGCCGGGCAGCTCGGCCCCGGTCTCGACGACGGGCCCGACCGCGGGGTGGGCGAGCCGCCCGGCCCGCGATTTCGGGAGTTCTTCATGTTCAAGATCCGCTCGATGCGCCCGGACGCCGAGGAGCTCAGCGGACCCGTCCTGGCGAGCGAGAACGATCCGCGGATCACCCGGGTGGGACGCTTTTTGCGACGTACGCATATGGATGAGCTGCCTCAGTTCTTCAACGTGCTGGTCGGTGACATGAGCATCGTCGGGCCGCGCCCGGAACGCCCCGAGCTGGCCGAGCAGCTCGCGCTCGCCATTCCGTATTTCGAGGAGCGGATGCGCGACGTCAAACCGGGGATCACGGGCCTGGCGCAGGTCACGCTCGGCTACTCGGGAAAACCGCCACCGGGGAGCGAGCTCATGCCGTTCACGCGCGATCTGAGCAATCCATTTGAGGTGGAGGGCGCCGAGGACGCGGTCGCGGATCACATGCGGATGAAGATGCTCTACGACCTGGCGTATGGCGGCGCGATGGACGACCTGCGCACCTTCGTGCCGCTCGAGCTGTCGATCTTGGTGAGGACGCCGCTCGTGATGTTGCGCGCGCGCGGGACCTGAGGCCGCGGTGTGCGACGCACGGGCGGTGCTGGTGGTCTCGGCGCTGGCGGCGCTTGGATACATCTACCTGGGCTACCACGCGCTCATCGGCCTCTGCGCACGCCTCTCCGCCGGCCGGCGGGTCGCTTCCGATCCGGTGGGCTCTCCGCCTTTGGTGAGCGTGCTCCTCCCCGTGTCGGGCGGCTCGGCGGCC
>CAYTTF010000088.1:0-13660 GCA_964440665.1 uncultured Myxococcales bacterium
GTCCTGGGACAGCCAAGGATCTCCGTCCCAGTTCGTGGCCGAATTGAGTGGATCGAGAGCTATCGGCGTTGTCGAAAACGGCTCCGACAGGGAGGGACGGCTGACCTCGAAAAGGTCGGACGTGCTGCCGTTCGACGGGCCACGAGAGCTCCAGACGAGCGACAGGGCGTGATTGAAGAGGGCGGGATTCTCATCCTGCCTGGTCGAGTTGATCTCAGCCAAGGGGGTCACGGATCCCCATGTCCCCTGGGGATCCGTGCGGGAAGCTGCGTAGAGGCTGATGTTGGAAGTGTTTCGCTCGGAAGCGAAGACCATGTTCAACTCAGTAGGATCCACCGTGGGTCCCATATCGAGGGTCGACGAGCCGAGCCCCGCCATCAGCGCAGGGGGATCCCACGGTTGATCCCTGGCCGTGCGTTGTGACACATAGAGTTGGTATCCCGCGCCCGATCGGTCGCTCGAAAAGTAGATCACGAGACCATCCGGGGAAATGTCGGGATCCACGTCGTTGCCCGAGCTGGAGAGGTCGCTCTGCATCACGGCCGGGTTCCACGCCGAATCGCTGGCGGTCCGCGTGCTGGTCCAGATATCGGACACGCCGCTGGTGTCTGACGAGATGTAGATCTCCAGCTCGTCCTGGGTCAACGATGGATCGTGGACGTCGATGGTGTCGCTGCGCAAGCCGGTGACCAGCGTCGGGGAAGAGAAAAGGGGAAAGGCGTCGAGTTTAACAGCGATCACTCTGTCGGTCTCCATGCAGCCCATCGACCCGAACAGCATTCCCGTGAGCGCGGCCGTCTGAAGCTCTCTCGAACGCCCGGTCATGACCCTCCGAGCCAAGACGACACAGCTCACAGCTCGAGACTCGAACGCACGAACCATTATATATTATGCTCGGCATACCCGAAACCGTTTCGCGCACACGCCGTTAGCTTGCAGTTAAAGGCCCGTGCGCCGTGCGCCGTACGCTCGCCCCGACGCGTCCGGGCACCCGATCCGGGTTCCCGCGTTCAATCCCCGACAAGGCGATTTCCCACGCGTCAGCCATGGGGGAACTTGGCGGCTGGCGCGCTGGAGGCTCCGGGCTTCGCCTCGGGCATACCGTGGCCGGGGCCGAGCACCTCCTTCAGCGCCGCCGCGAAGTCGAAGGGCCCGAGGTTCTGATCCGGCGTATGGCAGCCGAGACATACGGTCGCCGATACCTTACGGGACGTCCCCCTTTTCTTGTCGAGGCCGCGCACGTGCTCGACGCTCGGCCCGTGGCAGCTCTCGCATCCCACGTTCGGGAAGAACACCTTGGCGGTTTTGAGGTTGCGAGTCCCGCCGGGCCCGAGAAAGCCGGTCATGTGGCAGCCGAGGCACCCCGGCTCGCGATCATGGCCCTTGGCCGTGAGCGTCTCCAGCGCGTGGGCGTGGTCGGTGGTCTGCCATTGCGCCTCTTGCTGCTGGTGGCAGGCCGCGCAAGCCGCCGTGCTCCCATAGTCCCATTTCTCGAAGGCATCGCGCCGCTCCTGGTCGGTGGCGCCGGGCGGCATCTCATTGGCCAGTCGGCCATTGTCCACGACGTGTGTGGTGACCACACGCCCTATCAGCGCGACGCCCCACTGCTCGGGAACGTCGCCGGTCACATCCAGGAGGCGGTCGTCCATGCGCGGCGGCCCGCCGCCGGTGGGCCAGCGGACGTCCAAACGTCCCAGCGTCGAGGCGAACGCGCCCCCGCGCAAGAGCGCCGGCCGCGAGACGTTCGCCGGCGCCGTCGGGGCCGGCGAAGCGCCCGGCAGCGACGGGTCATCGCCACCCACGACCACCACGTCGACATCGGCCGCGCCCCCGATCAGGCCGGCCGCCTTCAAAATCTCCCGCGCTCGGGCGCCGCCGCGATCGGCGTGAACCACCGCGATCAGAAACTGCGCCCCCCGCGCGCGCAATGCCGCCGCCGCCGCGCGCGCCGCTTGCCCGGCGTCGCTGATCACGAAACCCCAGCGTGGCAGGCTCGCCGCCGCGTCACCGGAGAGATCGACGACACCGAAAATGCCAACCCGGTGTCCGCCGGCGTCGATGACGCGGTCGCCGTCAAACAAGCGCTGGCCATCGCCGGCGACGACGTTGGCGGCAAGCATGTGCAGCTTGGTCTCCGCGAGCAGCGCCTTGAGCGCTCCCACACCGAGCGCGAGCTCGCGCTGGCCCGGGACCACGGCGTCCATCCCCATGCGCCGGTACGCCGTCAGGATCATATGAGCGCGCAAGCTCAGGCTGGCTGGCACGGCCACTTCGGCGTCGCTGGCCACGGGCAGCAGGTTGCCGGCATCAACCTGCACGACGGCGTCGGCTTGCAGGCGTGCCTGGTCGACCAGCGTGGCGCGGCGGGCGAGGCCACCGCGTGCGGCCGCTCCCGTGCCGACCCCGGCGTACCGGCCGCGCACGTCCGCGCTGTAAAGCACCGACAGGTGCGGTCGGGTCACTGCGTTCATGGCGCCACCGGCGTCGCGATCCCGCGTGCAGCCGGCGGACAGTGCTGCGGCCAGAGCGGTTGCCGTTGCCACCGCCAGCGGCGCTGCCGAAAAACCCATCATCGACGGAAATCCTACAGACAAGATGCATCACGACACGGAAAAAAGTGCGACACGCGCGAGACAGCGGGCGGGATCGCTCGGCGCAAACGCGGTAAGGCGGCGGAGCACCGGACAAGTTATCGTTCGCCCATGGCCCTCAGGCGAAGTCTTATCCTGATTCCCGTGTCCTTTCTGGCGCTCTGCGCTTTCGGACCGGGCCCCGCGCGCGCCGGCTACGTCGGCAACCACTACGTCGAGCCGGGAACGGGGTTGGTGCTGGACTACAACGTCTACGTTCCGGATGGCTACGACCCGACGAACACGACCAAGAAATATCCGATAATGCTGGTTCTTCACGCCGCGAACACGAATCAGATTCCCCCACCGAGAACGCTGTTAACCGACGGCGTAGGCTGGTCCGCGACCTTCGTCAACACCCCGCACCAGAAGACCGACCCCTCGTTCTTCATGGTGCCGATCTCTCAGACGAACTCCAGCGGCTGGGGTGAAGCTACCGACCCCATCACGGCTCCGGAGAAATTCGAAGGCCGCCTGGCCGTCTTGGTTCTCCAGCAAGTGGTGATGACCAAATACTCCATCGATCCCACCCGGCTCTACATCACCGGACCGTCGATGGGCGGACGCGGGACGTGGGACATCCTGCGACGATACCCCGGTGTATTCGCGGCCGCCGCGCCAGCGGCAGCGCCGGCACTCCCCACCGATGCTGCGCTCTACGTCAATAACAACATCTGGGCGGTCTGCGGAGAGGTGGACTCCATCGTTCAGGGCGAGCGGGATACGATCACGGCCATCCGCGCGCTCGGCGGAAATCCGATCTATACCGAGCTCGCAGGTCATGGACACGACAGCTGGCGATGGATTTATCCCGATCCCCAGTTCGTGCCGTGGATGTATGCCCAGCGTCTCGGCGTGCCTTGGTGGACGGTCAGCCAGCCGCCAACGGCGCCGTTCAGCGCGGACACGCCGCCGGCGACGCTCTCGGCGGGCTGGCCCGTCGTGGTCACGCCGCCTAACCTCGGAACGAGCTTCGGCGGCGCCCCCGGCGGGGGAGCGGCGGGCGCTGGCGGGCAGCCCAGCACCGGCGGATCGGGCACGGGCGGCACGGCGGGAGCTTCAAACACCGGAGCCGCCGGGACAGGCGGTCCCTCCGGGACTGGCAGCGGCGGCAACCTCGGACCGCCCGGCGGTGGCGGCAGCGGGAACGTCGGTCAGGGCGGCAGCGGCGTTGGCGTCGGCGTTCCGGGGGGAACCTCGGGCTCGAGCGCTACCGGAGGCGCGACGGCCTCCGGCGGCCAGCCGGGCTCCGGTGGAAGCGCTCCTGGCGCTCCTGGATCGGCAGCTGGGTCCGGGGCCGTCGGCCAGGGTAGCGCTGGCAGCAGCGGCAGCCAGGATTCGGGCGCGCAAAGCAGCGGTTGTAGCCTGGCGGGTGAGAGGATCTCCTCGTCCCTGGCGGGCGCGCTGGTCTTCCTGGGCTTCCTCGCGTTCCGCCGTCGCCGGAACCGAACGAACAATTAAGATCCGTTGCTCCCGATTCGATGATCCGATAGGCCTGAAGCGCACGAATTGAACCGACAAATGAACCGTCTCGCTTATCTTCCAGGATTCGCAGTCTGCGGCGCTGTGCTGTTGCTGGCTTTTGGGGGATGTGCCGGCGATCTCAACCCCGCGCTGTTCCCGGGCGGGAGTACCGGCCTTGGGGGAAGCACCGGTACCGGCGGCATTACCGGCAGCGGGGGCTCGAGCCAGCAGGTTTGCGACGCGCCCACCACCATTTTTGCCGGGAACTGCGCTTTTGGTGGGTGTCACGACGCGAACGGCGCAGCGGCGGGGCTCAATCTCACGTCCGCCGGGATCGTGGGCCGTTTGTTAGACGTGATGCCGAACCCCGCCATCAGCCCGTCGTGCGGAGCCAGCACCGAGCCGTACCTCAAATCGGGATCGAATCCGGCGACGGGCCTCTTGCTCGACAAGCTCGTGCCCCCCGTGTCCTGTGGCGTTCTGATGCCACAAGGCAGCCCGACAATGATCGCCCAGCCCGGCTTTAGCTGCGTAACCGCCTGGGCGACCGCGGTCACCACGGGAGTCATCACGCAGTGAGCTTTTTCAGATCGTCCGTGGGGGCGCGGAGCGAGCGCCTTGCGGCGGTGTGGACTTCCTTTCTTCCGGCGGTATAGACTCTGTCTCCCCTGTCCCGCCGGTCGTAGCTGACGGACGAGGCAAAGGGCCAGGGTTCGGGAATCAAACCGTGCAGCACTTCAGATTGGCCGTGGCAATTTCGGTCCTGGCTGCTGTTGCGGCGCCCGGAGCCGTCTGGGCGCACTCGAACGGGATCGCCGCCGAAGGCTGCGACGGCTGCCACACGGGCGGGCAGACTCCCACCGTTACTTTGACCGCCAGCCCCGAGAACCCGACGGTCGGTCAGACGGTCACGCTGACCGTCACCGTTTCGCAGACGAACGGTCCGGTCGCCGGTTTCTTCCTCACGACCCAGCCCCAGGTGGGGACCTTCACGGCGTTCCAAGCCGGCACGGCGACCAATTCGGGGGGGGTCATTCACACGATGCCGCGGACGGGCTCTGGCGGCTTCACGACCTTCCAGGCCGAGTGGTCAGACAGTCAAGCCACGGGGGCCCAGTTCTACGTCTACGTGCTGTCCGCCAACGGTAATGGCAACTCCGGAGGTGACGGCGGGAACGAGACCAGCCTGTCCATCACCTCAGGATGCACGGGGAACAACTACTATATCGATCAGGACGACGACGGATACGGAACAAGTGATCCGGCGTATCCGATTCTCCGGGACTGCAAGCAACCGATGGGCTATGCGCTCGTGGCGGGAGATTGCAACGACTTCGACCCGACCATCCACCCGGGCGCGATCGAGGTGTGCAATGGCAAGGACGACAATTGCAACGGCCAGATCGACGAGGGCCTGGCCACGCACACCTACTGCCCCGACAAGGATGGCGACGGCCACGGCGTCCCGGGCGGAGCCACGGAGATGGGCTGCGCGCCGATGACCGGCTTCGGCGACTGCGGAGGCGACTGCAATGACAACAACCCCAACGTGCACCCCGGCGCGACCGAGCTCTGTGACCAGATCGATAATAACTGCAACGGGCAAATCGATGAAGGCGCGCGCGCGACTTGCGGTGTCGGGTGGTGCGCGCGCTACGCCCTCGGCTGCACGTCGTTGTGCACGCCCGGCCCTCCCAGGGCGGAGGTTTGCAACGACTTCGATGACGACTGTGACGGCGTAATCGACAACGGCACCGACCTCGAGCTCTGTGGCGCTGCGGGGCTGAAGTGCGTGGCGGGGTACTGCGTCTCCGGCTCCTCCGACGCAAGCGTGGTGGGCAGCCGGGATGCGGGGGTCGACAGCCCCTCCCAGCGGCCCGACGGCGGCGCGGCGACGGTCGACGGACCGGCTGGTGGACCGGCTTCCGGATCGGGAGGCGCGTCGCATCTCCACGAAGGATGCGAGGTCGGGCCGGCGGCGCCCGCGAAAGCCCCCTCCGTCGTCCTCGCGGTTTTGATCCTCGGAGCGTTGGCCTTTCGTCGCGGAGCGCACCGCCGCAAGCGCGCCGCGCCCGATCGGGATGCGTTTCCCGCCTGGCGCGCTTGACGCGACCACCGGTCCCCGACCTGCTCAGGCTGCCGTGACTTCAGTGAACGTGGTGTCCTCGATCCGGTACGCGACGCGCCGGCCGTCTCGTTCGATCGTGCAGGCGCCCTCGGCAACCAGCTGCTGAAGCACGGCCTGCACGGTGCGCAGCGGCATGCGGAGGGACTCGGCGGCCGTCTTCGCGCTCGTCGCGCCCATCGTGGCGAGCGCGCGCAACACGCGATCGGCGGTTGGCAACACGCAGCGCATGTCGGGAACGATGATCGCCTCCTGCAGGACCAGCGCCAATGATGGTCCCGCTCCTGCGCTGGCTGCGACCTCGGCCCCGGATCCATTCGTCGTGCCAGCGTCGCCACCCTCGCGGCGAATCTCTCCCGCGTCGCCGAGCATGCCTCTCATCCGGTGGCAGAGCACGTCGAGCACCGCGCGGTGGCGATAGGCGACGAAGGGAAACCCGTAAACGCTGCGAAAGAAACCATCCCGCGAGACTCCGCCCTCGCCGGCGAGAGCCAGCGCGGCGATTCCGGTCTCCGTGCGGGCGCCGGAGCTCACCGAGTCGCGCGCGAGCATGCGCGCGTGCGGCGCCAGCGGGAGCCCCGGGAACAGGAATCGGCGGCCCTGTTCTCGAGGTTGCGCCAGGACGTAAGCGGTCGTGGTCTCGGTCTGCGGCTCGGCGTCTTGTGGAATGCCGACGCCGTGCAGCCCGTAGGGAATGGTGGCGTTTTCGCCGCGACACCACGCGGCCATCGAATCCGGGATCGCCGCCCGCGTGGGATCGAGCGCGGCAAGCAACGCCGCGACCTCTCCGGCCAGGTGCGGCCAGATTTTCGCGGCGCGCTGCAGATTGTCGGTGGCCGCGGCGAACACCTTTCGGTCGCCGGCGCGCGCCGCTTCGAGAAAGTCCCGGAGCCCTCGCTCCGCGATCGCGGAGGGAAGATCGACGGTGTTCGATTCGGCTTCGGAGGCCGCCGGGGAGGCTTTCCCGCCCGCCAGCAGCGTTTCCCAGCCAATCCAGCCCGACCAGATCCGAGGCGCAACGCGACGGAGCGCAGCCAGGATGTGGAGCGCCAGGTGCGGTCGCCCGCTGTAACGCCTGACGCGCGCGAGGGTGATGTTCGCCAGGTACTCCTGCTGAGACAAGGCCTCCGACTGCGCCATTCGCGACGCCCGGCGGCCAAGGTCGATGGCATCGGTCAAGGATCCGGCCGAAAGCGCCAAGAGCGATCGGATGACGGTGCTCTCGATGACTTCCGCGCCGGCGCTCTGTTGGGATGCGGCGTCGAACACGTTCTTGGCGTGAGTGTCGAGACCCGCGGTTTCGCCGATCAGGAGCCGCTCCAGGAGACGCGCGGCCGAGAGGGTGATGTTTTCCGGACCCCGCGTCACCGCTCCGCGGTCCGCCAGCCTCGAATGCAACTCGATCCAAGCCGACAAGCGCGGGCGGTCGAAGGTGCAGAAAGCGACGCGTTCCATCACCGCGCACGCACGGGCGACGATCGCCGCGGCCGCAGGGGTCGTTTCGGCGGCGCGCTGGGCGCTCTTGAGCGATGGCTCGCCGCCGCGATCGGACTCGAATGACCACCGGATCGTTCCGAGGGTAAGGCACCAGGCTTGGGCCTCGGGGCTTCGGCTCTGTGCAAGGCGAGGCATGAGCTGGTCAAAGCCCCTGAAGTCGCCATGCCTGGCGGCTTGGACGCTCATCATTCGCGCAGCTGCGGATAGCAGGTCGTCAGCGTTCGGCATGATCTCGCTCCGCCGCAAAGCGGGGGTTATAGTTGTCAGGTGACTGTGGGCTTCCCCGCCTCGGCCCCCCCGCAGGCAGTACCATACACCTTGGTCACCACCATCGCGCAAGGTGGGATGGGGTATGTCGAGCTCTGCTTTCGCAGAGAGGGGAGATTCTTGCGCTGGTGCGCGCGCAAACGCCTACACGAGAGCTTTCGGAACGACGCGACGTTTCGTTCGATGTTCATGGACGAGGCACGCCTCGCTGGGCTCGTGCGCCATCCCAACGCGGTCGGGGTCCTCGACGTCGGAGAAGATCAGGACGGACCCTTCCTCATCATGGATTTCGTCGAGGGCGTCTCCCTTTCGCGGGTCATCGCGGAAGCGGCGAGCGCGAGACGCCCGTACCCGATGCAGGTGGCGGTGCGTATTGGCCTCGATGCCGCGATGGGCTTGCACGCGGCACACGAGGTGAGGTCGGAGGACGGGACGGTCCTGCGTCTCGTCCATCGCGACGTATCACCGCAAAACATCTTGATCGGTTTCGACGGCACGGTTCGGGTCACCGACTTTGGAATCGCCAAGGCGCTCGGGAACACGAGCCGCACCAGCGCGGGCGTGCTCAAGGGGAACATGGGCTACTTGTCCCCAGAACAGCTCCGATTCGAGGAGCCCGACCGCCGTTCGGATTTCTTCTCGCTCGGCGTGACGCTTTACGAGCTGCTGAGCGGGGAGCGGCTCTACACCAACAAAGACGGCTTCGACGGGACGCGCCGGATCTTGGTCGAGCCGCCGCCCGACATCGGCGACGTGCGCAGCGACGTCCCGCCGGAGCTGGTCGAGCTGCTCTTCGAGCTGCTCGCGAAGGACAGAGAGAGTCGCCCCGCGACGGCGGCAGACATCGCCGGGAGGCTCGAGGGGATTTTGGCGGCGCTCATCGCCGAGGAAGGGTCGCTGACGGTCGCCGACTACATGGATCAGCACTTCGCGGGCCAGCGTCAGGAGCGTCGCGAGTTCCTGGTCGAGCAGATGAAGCGCCTCGACTCCGAATCGCCCGTGACGTTGCGCTCGATGCCGGCGGTCTCCTCGCTGCCCGAGGCCGCACCGCCCGTCAAGCTCACGTCCGCGATCCACCCCGGTTGGAAGTTGCTGCTGGCGGGAACGGTGATGGCGGCCGCGGGAGCGGTCGCGGCCTTCGGGCTCCCGACCGTGGTCAAGGACTCCGCGAGGGCGGTGGGTGCGGTGATGGGCTTCGGCCACCCCAGCCCCGCTCCGATCAGCCGATCCCGAGGAGCTGGGTCGGCCGCCGCCGAGCTGCCGCCGACGGCTCCTTCGTCCACGCCGCTTCCTGCGCCGGTCGTCGCAGCGCCGACGGCGGTGCCGGTAGGAGCGCCGGCTGCCCCGGTCGCGGGGCTCGCACTGGAAGCCAAGAAAAAAAGTATTGCGAAGAGCACCCGGCGGAAGCTAACCAGACGAATGGCGATTCGTCGCGCGGCGATCACCCCGGTCCACATGGAACCGAAGGAGCCGACGGAGTCCAACGACAGAGGTCATATTGCCGTACCGCTCTTCACGCACTGGCAGTAATCCGAGCAATGTCCGCGACGCTCGCTCTCGACCGGTTTCGGTCGCCGGATTCCCTTTGAAAATCTTCCGGAAATGTGCCGAAAATCAGCAGGATGTGCGCGTTGACCCGACTCGGAAGCCAGGGCCCTACGCGCGCAGACACAGATAGATCGGGTTCCGGGGACTAGGACTAGACTACTTGCCGGCCCCCCCGATTCATTTAGACCATCGAGCGAGCCTTTCGAGCAACGGCGTCGCACTTCGCAGAGTCACCCGGAGGTAATTTCGATGCGGAAGACCACGGCTCCTTTTCAGCTAAACCACGGGCTAGTGATGGTTCTCGTTGGACTGTCGTCCGCTTGCACCGGCGTCGCCTCCTTGCCGCAGGGTGCGACGGGGTCCAGCAACAGCTCGACCCCGGGCACCGGTTCTGGCTCTGGCACCACCGGTTCAAGCGTCGGCACGGGCGCTGGAACCGGCACCGCCACCGGCACGGGCACCGGCACCGCCGGTACCGGCACCACCGGCACCGGCACGGCCGGCTCTGGCGGCACCGCGCCCACCGCGCCTCCGGGGCCCTCCATTGGGGCAGTCGTTCCGGCCACCACGCTCGATGCGGGCCGCGTGACGCTGCGCCGGCTCAACATCGTCGAGTACAACAACACCGTGCGCGATCTGTTGGGGACGGCAACCACGCCCGGCTCCACCTTCCCTTCGGATGACGTGACCGACGGCTTTGACACCGTCGGCGACGCGCTGAACTACTCGGACTACCTGGCCTCTCAGCAAGAGATCGCCGCGGGCACGCTGGTTAACGAGCTGCTCGCCCGGCCGGCAGGCGATCCGGTGCTCGCCAAGGTGATGACCTGCACGCCGACGACCGCAAACCTCCAGACGTGTTTGACCACGATTCTGACGGCGTTCATGAAGAACGCCTTTCGTCGGGCCGTTACCGCAGCCGAGGTCACGCCCGTGGTCGCGCTCGGCACCAGCATCGCAGGCCAATCGGGCTCGACCGTCACCGCCGGGGTGAACGCCGCTCTCAAGTCGGTGTTGCTGTCGCCGTATTTCCTCTTTCACGTCGAGCTTGGCAATCCCACCAGCACGGCGCCCACGCCGCTCAGCGATTACGAGCTCGCCAGCCGGCTCTCGTATTTCCTCTGGTCGAGCATGCCCGACGCGCAGCTGACGCAGGCGGCGGACGGGTCGATGCTGACCAAGAGCACGACGATGTTGTCGACTCAGGTGGACCGGCTGCTCGCCGATCCGAAGGGGTCGGCGTTTGCCGCCAACTTCGCCGGTCAGTGGCTGTCGATTCGCGACGTCTCCGCCGTCGCGCCTGAACCGACCCTGTTTCCGACGTTCGACCAGGCGCTTCTCACCGCAATTCCGCAAGAGACGACCCTGTTCTTCAATTCTCTGCTCACCGGCGCAAAACCGCTCAACACGCTGCTGCTCGCGAATTACTCATTCGTGAACGGCCGACTGGCGACTCAATATAAGCTCACCGGTGTCCCAGCCGCGCAGACGACGTTCACACAAGTCAGCCTCACCGGTTCTCAGCGCGTCGGCGGGCTTCTGACCCAGGACACGTTCTTGACCACCCAGTCTCACTCCGATCGAACCTCCCCGGTCGAGCGAGGCAACTGGATCTTGACGCAGCTTCTCTGTGACCCTCCACCCTCGCCGCCGCCAAACGTTCCGATTCTCAATACGCCCGCGATCGGCTCTAACCTGTCGGGCCGCCAGGCGCTCGACATGCATGCCTCGGTGCCCTACTGCGCGAGCTGTCACACGACGATTGACCCGATCGGGTACACGCTCGAAAACTTCGATGCCACGGGGGCGTACCGTATGACGGACAACGGCCAACCCGTCGACGCTTCGGGCGTTATGCCAGACGGGACCATGTTCAATGGGGCCGCGCAAATCGCACAGTGGGTAGCAGGCGATATGCGCTTCCCACGGTGCGCCGCCAAGCAGATGCTCACCTACGGCGTCGGTCGTTCGTTCGACGCCACCGACGCTCTTTCGTACGCTGCTGGTCTCGCGGCGCCTCTCGCAACCAGCGGCACCTGGCCGCAGCTGGTGCACGCGGTGGCCTCCAGCCAGGCGTTCCTGACGAATCGCGGAGAGAGTCCGTAAATGTCGACTCGTTTGCCATCGGAGATGAACACATGAAAATAGGACCATCACGGAGGTTGTTTCTCGGCGGGGCCGCGGTGACGTTCTCGCTGCCATTCTTGCCTTCCGCCCTGTGGTCACGGCGAGCGAGCGCAGCCAGCCTGACGCCGCCACGCCGCTTCATGGCGTGGTTCATTCCGAACGGGCTCGTCATGCCGAACTGGACGCCTTACACCGTCGGGACGGCCTGGGCGCCGACCCCGATCGAGACCCCGCTCGAGCCCATCCGAAAAAAGATGGCGATCCTGACCGGCCTCGATCACCAGGCGACCGCCGAGCCCGCCGACCCTCCCGCGGGTCACGGTTCGGGGACCGGGTGTTTCTTGAACATGATCTCGGTCAACGGCCACCTGACGGATAAGACTCGGGTCAGTCTCGATCAAGTCCTGTTGCCAGCCCTGGGTGCTACCCAGACTTTGCTCCCCTCGATGCAGCTCGGAGTTCAAGGGGATAACGGCCTGTGCGATCGGGCCTCGTGCGACTTTTCACGGTCCATCTCTTGGACGGCCGGCACGCCGATGCCCAACATCTACGACCCGCAGGCGTGTTTCGACCGCATGTTTGCTGGTTACAGCCCAACGGCTACCACCAACACCGCGGCGCAAACGCTGGCCCAGCGCACGAGTATCCTCGATCTCGTGCTGAGCCAGGCAACAACGCTGTCCACCAAGCTCAGCAAGTCGGACAACATGAAGCTCGACCAGTACATGACGTCCATCCGCGATCTCGAAACTCAGCTCCAAAGGCAGTCGACGACGAAGCTGACGTGCACGCCGCCGGCCCGTCCCGCGGCGAACGCGCCGCTAAACTACGATCGCGGGATCACGCCCAGCGCCATCTTGCAGGCCAACGTGCCCCTGTTCCTCGAGCTCATGGCGGCCGCTTTCCAGTGCGACATCACCCGCTCGATCACCTTCATGCTCGGCAACGGAACCAGCAACAACGACTACGCGTTCCTCTTCAACGGCCAGTCCATGCCGCACCACGGAACGTCGCACCACGGTGGCGCCGCAAGCAAGCTCGCGAGCCTGACCACAATCGATACCTGGGAAATGACGCAGGTCTCGACGTTGTTGCAGAAGCTGGACTCGATGACGGAGTCCGATGGTCAGACGATCCTGGACCACACGACCTTCTACCTCGGCAGCGACATCGGCGACGGCCAGAACCACAACCACTGGGACATGCCCGTGATCATCGCGGGGGGGGCCAGCGGAAAGCTGAAGCTCGGCGGGCAGCACGTCAACTATACGCCGACCTTGGTACTGGGAGCGAATCGGCCCCTGGTCGGACCGCACAGCACCACGCAGACCGGACAGGCCTTCATCTCGATCCTGAATGCGCACGGCATGATGCAGCAGACGTTCGGAATGGCCACCGGCGGGCCGCTGACTGAGATCATGGCCTGATCTCGATCGCGCGCTCAGGCCCTGATGCTCAACGTCATGGCCTGGGTGCGATCTCTCGGCGCGCCTCGACGTGCCCACAATTGAACCGTAACCTTGGGGGCATCCAGTGAAATCAAGACTCGCTTTTCTGTCGATCGGGCTCCTGGCGGCCAGTGCGGCCGTGGGTGCGGGCTGCGCGAAGGATAACTCCGTCGGTGGAGACACCGTGACCGGCCAGGGTGGGACAAGCGCCAGCGGGCAAGGGGGGCAGACCGCCTCGGGTTCTGGCGGAACGTCGGCCGACACCGGAACGGGCGGCTCCGGCACGCTCACCGGGACGGGCGGCTCTGGGACCGGCGGCTCGGGGACCGGCGGCTCGGGGACCGGCGGCTCGGTGGCAACCACGTCGGGAAGTGGCGGCTCTAGCGGAGGCTCCATTACCGGGATTGCTGGCTCCGGCGGATCTGGAGCGGGAGCCGGTACCACGGGCGCCGGCGGGACGACCGGCGGGGGCGGCCACGGAACGGGCGGCGCTGTGGGAACGACGGGTGCCGGCGGAACGGCGACGGGCGGCAGCTCTGCGCCGGCTTACTATG
>CAYTTF010000089.1:0-13624 GCA_964440665.1 uncultured Myxococcales bacterium
TCGAGATCACGCTGGTCCCCAACCTCGACGATCTGCCGCCCATCGACGACGCCCTCACCAAGGAACCGGCCGCCGGGGCAGCGGCGCCGCCCGCGCCGGCAGCGCCCGCGACGCCCTAGCGGCTCAGTCCTCGCCGAGGAGGCTCAGGGCTTCGGGGGTGTAGCGGACGCCCTCGACGTGGAGTACCAGGGGCGGCTCGATGGTCAGCGGCTTCCGACCGGCGCGCTCGGCCTCTACCAAGATGCGTGAAGCCGGCCGATCGGCGTAGGGGTGGACGGTCCGTAGACGCAACGGCGTCAGATCGCGCGCGCGCATCTCGACGCCGAGATCGACGGTGCGCGAAGCCGGCAGGATCGCGGCGACCCGACCGCCCGGGCGAACCGCGCGGGCGGCGACATCGAGCCACTCGGGAAGCGTCAGCGCGATCTCGTGGTGGGAAAGCGCCCGCTCTTCGATCGGAGACGGCAAGCCTTCGTCGATGGTTCGGTAGGGCGGATTGGTCGCGACCAGATCGAACCGCGCAGCGCCAAGCGTCGCGCCGAGGGCCCGCACATCGCCGCCCAGGATCTCGAGCCGATCGCGCCACCCGTTCTCGTCGCGCCCGCGCGCGGCCAGGGCCGAGAGCTTTGGTTGCAATTCGACCGCCAGACCGGTCGCCGCCTCATCCCGCGCCAGCAGCAGGAACGCCAGCGCGCCGGTTCCGCAGCCGATGTCGAGAAATCTTCCGAATGGTGGCGCCAGAAAACCAGCCAGCAGAACCGGGTCGAGGCTCACCCGCGCACCCCGCGCGGGCTGAAACAGGCGAACGCGGCCACGCAGGAGGGCGTCGGCGGTGACGGCGCTGTCTTCCGCTCGCGCTTCCCCTCGCGCTTCCGCTTGTGCCTCCGCGCGCCCCTGCACCTGCACCTCCACCCGTCGTTCTAGCGCGGTGCCGGCCCGTCGAGCCCGTACATGAGCAGGCCGGTCGCCAACTTGGGCTGGAAGAAGGTCGACTTCTGCGGCAGCACGAAGCCGGCCTCGCAGACCGCTAGCACTTCTTCGACCTTGGTCGCGTTCATCAGGAACGCCGCCTGCACCTCGCCACTGTCCACCCGCGCCAGGGCTTCTGCGGTGACGTGGGTGTAGGCCAGAAAGGACTGGCTGGCCATCGCGGCGGCGTCGATCCCGAGCAGCGATCCGAGGATCACGCCGTGCAGGACCGTCACGTCCAGCTTCCGCAGCGCCGGGGGTCCCAGCGCCGACAGGTCGACGAAGGACTTGAGCGTGAACCAGGTGGTGGTCGACCGGCCCGGCACGCGCACGGCGAAGACTACCCCGCCGGTTCCCTCGCGGCCGAGGCGCTCCTCGATCGCCTCGGCCGTCGCCTCGTCCCCTTCGACGATGTCGAACGCCGGCGCGGCGGCGGCGCAGAGCTCGGCGAAATCGAAGTCGGGTAGATCCCGCAACAGGCGGTGGGTCGGCAACACCAGCAGACCTGGATCCTCGGCGCGCGCCAGGAACATCATCGCGAAGTCGGCCGCCGCCCCGCCCGCCGCGAAGTCGAGCGCGCGCAGCTCGGGGCCGAGGCCCAGCATTGTCTCGTAGCGGTGGTGGCCGTCGGCGATCAGGATCTGCTTTCCAGCCAGAACCTGCGTCAACCGCGCGATCGCCGGCGCCGAGCCGAGCCGCCACAAGCGATGTCGGATGCCGTCGGGTGTGGTCGTATCGACGGTGGGCACCACCGAAGTCGCGCCGTCGATCACCTCGCGCGCCGCGCCGTCGGCGTCGCGAAACAGACCGAAGATCGGCGAGATCTGGGTGTGCGTCGCGCGCATGAGCCGCAAGCGGTCCTCTTTGGGTCCCGACAGCGTCTTCTCGTGCGGCAAGACCACCCGCCGTTCGAACGGCTCCAGGCGGACGGCAGCGAAGAAGCCTCGGCGCGTGTGACGGCGCCCGCCCCAATCGAAGTCCTGCTCGTAGACGTAGAACGACGGCGTGGTGTCGGCGCGCAGTACCCCCTCGGCGGTCCAGGCCGAGAGCAGTCGCGCCGCCTCGGCGTAGCGCGTGTCGTCCTCGCCCCGCGGTAGCTCGATCCGCACCACGTTCTGCGGATGGCGCGCCTCCAGCGCGGCACGCTCCGCCTCGCCGATCACGTCGTAGGGCGGCGCGAGGACGCGCGAAAGATCGCCGACCCGCTCTGGATCGTAGCGAAGCCCCGCGAATGGAACGATGTCGGCCACGGCCGCCCGGGGCCACTATCTCACGATCGCGGCGGCTCGTCGGGCGCGATTTCAATCGCACCCCGGCGCAGGATTTCGACCCGGTCGCCCCGGACGCGGACCAGGGTGCTCGGCGCCCCGCCGGCCGTCGCGCCCCCGTCGAGGAGGTGGCACGCGCTGCCCAGCGTCTCGCGGACGGCCTCGGCGCTGGTGGCCGGAGCCTCTGCCGCCCGGTTGGCGCTGGTGGTCGTGATCGGCCCGCCGAAGCCTGCGCAGAGGGCGCGCGCGATCGGATGCGACGATTGGCGGACGGCGACGCACCCGTCCGAGATCAGCGCCGCGGGGAGCCCCTCCCGCGCCGGAAGCGCGATGGTGAGCGCGCCGGGCCAGTGCCGGCGCATCAGCGCCAGCGCCCGCGGCGGAACCTCCCCGCACAGGCGCGCCAACATTTCGTCGCCCTCGATCAACACCGAGATCGCCTTCTCGCCGCGCCCCTTGATGACCCGCAATCGTGCCAGCGCCAGGTCGTCGAAGGCGTCGACGCCGAGACCGTAGAATGTCTCCGTCGGATACGCGACGGCTTCTCCGCGCCGAAGGGCGGCGACCGCCGAAGCGATCTCGCGGTCAAAGGGGTCTAGGTCGGCCGAATCGACCACGGTTCACCTGCGGCGCGCGGTCAACCCTTGCGTTCGCCGCGGACCTCCGCGTCGCTTTCCAGCACCTTCTTGCGGCGGGCCAGCCGCTCCGCTTCTACCCGCGCGGCCACCGCCGCGTCGCCGAGGGCGATGATCTGCCCCGCCAGCAGACCGGCGTTCTCGGCGCTGCCCACCGCCACCGTCGCGACCGGCATGCCGGGCGGCATCTGCGCAGTCGACAGGAGCGCATCGAGCCCCCCAAGCGAGCCGCCGGCGATCGGGACGCCGATGACGGGGCGGGTGGTGTGCGCCGCCACTGCCCCGGCGAGGTGGGCCGCGCCGCCCGCGCCGCAGATGAACGCCTTGACGCCCCGCCGGACGGCCTCCTTGACGAACGCGGCCGTCTCGTCCGGCGTCCGGTGGGCGGAGAGCACGCGCATCTCGACCCTGAGGCCCAGCGCCTCCAAGGCCCGCGAAGCGGGACGCATGGTCTCGAGATCCGATTTTGATCCCATCATCACGGCTACGTCGATCCGATCGTTTTCGCTGTTGTCGATTTTGTCGCTCATGAGCTCTTTTGTCCTCGCAGGCCGATGTCCTGGCGAAAGTGCATCCCGTCGAAATGAATCTTTTCGATAGCACCGTACGCGCGCGCGCGCGCGGCGTCGAGGTCGGCGCCGATCGCCGTGACGCCGAGGACCCGCCCGCCCGCGGTCAGCAGGCGCCCTTCGGCGTCGCGGCGGGTGCCGGCGTGGAAGACCGTCAGATCGTCCGCGGGGGCCGGTAGGCCGGTGATCGCGTCGCCCAGTCGCGGCGCAGCCGGATAGCCCGCCGATGCGAGTACGACGCAGATCGCGGCGCCCGGCCGCACCCGCGGCTTGCCAGGCGGCATCGCCCCCGTCGCCACGCCGGCCAGCCAGGGGACCAGATCCTCGTCGAAGCGCTTGAGCACCGATTGGGTCTCCGGATCCCCAAACCGACAGTTCCACTCGATCACCATCGGACCCCGATCGGGCGTCAACATGAGGCCGCCATAGAGGAGACCCTGGAACGGTCGCCCGGACTCGGTCATCGCTCGCACCGTCGGAAGGAACAGAGTCTCCAAAATCCGCTGCGTCAGCGCCTCGTCGACCAGCGGCGACGGGGAGATGGTTCCCATGCCGCCGGTGTTGGGTCCCTGGTCGCCGTCCCCGACCGCCTTGTGGTCTTCGGACGATGCCAGCGGCGTGAGAAGCGTGCCGTCGCAGAACGCCATCATGGTGATCTCGCGGCCCGACAGGCGCTCCTCGATCACGATGCGCGCACCGGCCTCGCCGAACGCGCGCCCGCTCAGCATCCCGCGCGCGGCGGCCTTGGCCTCGGCGGCGGTGGCGGCGACCACCACCCCCTTGCCCGCACAGAGCCCATCGGCCTTGACCACCACCGGGCCCGGCTGCGCGTCGATGAACGCCTCGGCAGCCGGCAGATCTTCGAAGACGCCGAAGGCCGCCGTAGGCACACCGGCCCCTCGCATGAGCCGTTTGGCGAAGGCCTTCGAACCTTCGATCTCGGCGGCGGCGCGCGACGGGCCGAAGAACGAGATCTCGGCGGCCCGCATCGCATCGCCCAGGCCGGCGGCCAGCGCCGACTCGGGGCCGCAGACCACCAGATCGACGCGCTCGGCGACCGCGATCGCGACCAGCTCGGCGACCGCCTCGGCGGCGATCGGGATGCACGTGGTCTTGGGCAACCCGGCGATCCCCGGGTTGCCGGGCGCCACCAGCAGGCGCTCGCAGAGCGGGCTGCCGGCGATCTTCCAGGCCAGCGCATGCTCGCGTCCGCCCGACCCGACCAGAAGGAGGCGCATTCTCAGTGCCGGAAGTGGCGCTCGCCGGTGACCACCATCGTCATCCCGTGCTCGTCGGCGGCGGCGATCGCTTCGACGTCGCGAACCGAGCCGCCCGGCTGGATGACCGCCACCGCGCCGGCCTTGGCCGCTTCGTCGACCCCGTCGCGGAACGGGAAGAATGCATCCGACGCGACCGCCGAGCCGCCGAGCGGTGCCCGGGCCTTCGAGACGGCGATCCGGACCGAGTCGACGCGCGACATCTGACCGGCGCCGATCCCCAGCGTCCGTCCACCGGCGGCGAAGACGATCGCGTTCGACTTGACGTGCTTGCAGACCCGCCAGGCGAAATCGAGATCGGCGAGCTCGGCGGGGGTGGGCGGCCGCTTGGAGACCACCTTCGCATTGGCGGCGGCCGCGGTGTCACGATCGCGCGTCTGGACCAGGAAGCCGCCCGCCACGCTGCGCAGCTCGAACGCGCCGGCCGCGTCGAGGGCGATCTCCCCCGCCAGCAGGCGCAAGTTCTTCTTGGCGCCCAGCAGCGCCAGCGCCTCCGGCGCATAGCCCGGCGCGATCACGCACTCGAGGAAGGTCTCCGACAGCTCGCGGGCCAACTCGCCATCGACCGTCCGATTGACGGCCACGATGCCCCCGAACGCCGACACCGGGTCGGTTTCTCGCGCCCGCCGGTACGCGTCGGCGATGCCGATTTCAGAGACCGCCACGCCGCAGGGGTTGTTGTGCTTGACGATGGCGGCGGCGGGACCGGCGAACTCAGCGCAGAGGCGCATCGCCGCGTCGAGATCGAGGAGATTGTTGTACGAAAGCTCCTTGCCTTGCAGGACACGGGTGCGCGCCAGCGACGAGCCGACCGCGCCGTCGAGCGCGTAGAACGCCGCCTTCTGGTGCGGGTTCTCGCCGTAGCGGAGCGCGCGCGCCAGCGTTCCCGAGACCACCAGCGCCTCGGGAAAATCGGCCAGCGGCGCGTCGGGCGCCGAGAGCCGCCCCAGGTGCGAGGCGATCGCGCCGTCGTACGCGGCGGTGTGCGCGAAGGCTTTTCGCGCCAGACGGAAGCGGGTCGCCGCCGAGATCTCGCCGTCGGCGTCGATCTCGGCCAGCACCACCGCGTAGTCGGCCGGGTCGACGATCACCGCCACCCGCTCGTGGTTCTTGGCCGCCGAGCGGATCATCGCGGGACCGCCGATGTCGATGTTCTCGATGACCTCGTCGAACGGCGCGCCGCGCGCGACCGTCTCGCGGAACGGGTAGAGGTTCACGACCACCAGATCGATGGGCACCAACCCGGCCTTCTGCATCTCGGCCCGGTGCGCCGCCGTCGGACGACCGAGGATCCCACCGTGGACGCGCGGGTGGAGCGTCTTGACCCGCCCGTCGAGGATCTCGGCGGCGCCCGTGAAGTCACTGACCTCGCGCACCGGCACGCCCGCCGCGCCGAGCGCGCGCGCCGTGCCGCCGGTCGACAAGATCTCGAGCCCGGCGGCCGACAGACGGCGCGCCAGATCGACCACCCCGGTCTTGTCCGAAACCGAAATCAGCGCGCGCGAAACCTTGGCCAAGCTCGTCATCGACGTTATTCTACCCCGGCGCGGCGGCGCAGATCGGCCGCTTCGGCCTTGGTGAGATCGCGCCAACCGCCCATCGCCAGGCCCTCGAACGATAGACCGCCCAGGCGCACGCGGGAGATCTTGAGCAGCGAATGCCGGATGACGTCGCCGCCGCCTTTGAGCGCGCGCGGGCGCGCCTCGGAGACCACCATCTCGACCCAGGTGTTCTTCTCGGTGACCGCCAACCGCGCCACCGACGCCGGTTTGATCGCCCGCCCCTCCCAGCGCCAGCCGCGCAGCAGGCGCTCGACGTCGTCGTCGCCCACGATCCCCTGCAGCTTCAGGTGATACGTCATCGGCACCTTGCCCGATTTGGTCATCGCCTGTGCCAGCGCTCCGTCGTTGGTCAAGAGCACGACCCCCTCGGCCGGAAAATCGAGCGGCGCCACCACCCGCAGCCCCGGCTCGGCGTCGCGAACGTAACGCGCGAGGGTCGGCCGCTTGCCGTCTTTGACCAATGTGGCCAGGCAGGCGCGCGGCTTGAGCAAGAGCCGGTAGGTCGGCGTATCGGCCACCACCCGGCGCCCCTCCACCTCGACGCGGTCGTGCGACCCGACGGTCGATCCGAGCGTGCTCACCACGACGCCGTTGACGCGCACGGCGCCGCTCGCGATGAGCGTCTCCGCTTTCCGCCGCGAGGAGATCCCCGCCTGCGCCAAGAACCGCTGCAGCCGCACGGGTAGGCTAGTCGGCGGTCCCTTCCGGGACCGTCGCTTCCGAAGTGGCCGAAGTGGCCGAAGTGACCGAAGTGGCCGAAGTGGCCGACGCATCCGGACCCCGGCTCGCGGCCGCCCTGGTCGCCGCCGTGGCGGCGTTGTCGAGGTCGGCCAGCAGCCGATCCTCCTCGTCGGGATCCGGCTCGCGGAGCGCGGGTGCCGAGGGGCGCACGCCCTCGGCGGGCACCGGCGCGTCGCCGGCGGTCGGCGAAACCGCATCGACCTTCGCCATCTCGGCCGCGCCGAGCTCGTGAAACTCACGCAGCGTCGGAAGCTCGGAGAGATCGCGCAAGCTGAACATGCGCAGGAACTCCGGGGTCGTTCCGTAAAGGATGGGACGTCCGACCTCCTCCTTCTTGCCAATCATACGGACCAGGCTCCGATCGAGGAGGGTCTTCAAGACCGGCCCGCAGTCGACGCCGCGGATCTCGTCGATCTCGGGGCGGGTGATCGGCTGCCGATAGGCGATGATGGCCAGCGCCTCCAGCATGGCGCGCGAAAGCCGGGGGGGCTTGCCGGCCAGCAGGCGAGAGACCCAGGGGACATTCTCCGGATTGGTTCGCAGCTGCCAGCCCCCCGCCACCTGCACCACCTGAATGCCCCCGTCCTGCCGGCGCGCGCCCAGATCCTCGAGCGCGGCCGTGATCTTGCCGCCGTCGCGCTCGCCCACCAGACGCTTGAGATCGGTCAGCGTCAGCGGCCGATCGCTCGCGAAGAGCAGGCTCTCGACGATGTTCGCGAGGCGCCCAGGCGCCGACACCGGCGGCAGCTCAACCGCCGAATCGCCGGCGGGATCGCCGGAAGATGCGGTCGCCGGGTCGGTCTCCGCGACCGAACTGGCCGCCAGCTCGGCGATCTCCGGCTCCGCCACCGCGGGCGTGTGCGCCTCCCAGTCGTCGGCGGGCGGGGGCCCGACCTGCGTGTCGCCGTCTTCGTCGTTGTCGTCGCCGAACGTGTGGCCTTCCGTGCCGCCGGGTGAGGTCGGCTCTTCGTCGGAAACGGCCACCGCGGCCGCCGGTTCGTTCTTCTTCTTACGTTTCGTCATTCTTCTCCTCGGTGGCGCTTTCGCCCTCCTGCCGGGTGGGGTCTTCGGCCACCGCGGATGTGGTGGCGATCTGGCGGGCCGCTTCCAGCGACATGCCGGCGGTCTGCGTGATGAACAGGGTCTCGTCGCTCGCCGACTGGAGGACGCGCACGATCTTGAGTCGGGCCATCTCGAGGATCGCCAGCAGCGTCACCACGATCTGATGCCGCAGCTCGGGCTCCGGCAGC
This sequence comes from uncultured Myxococcales bacterium, assembly GCA_964440665.1. Lineage (GTDB taxonomy): Bacteria > Myxococcota_A > Polyangia > Fen-1088 > Fen-1088 > JADGRB01. The sequence continues at coordinate 8,272 of CAYTTF010000089.1, forward strand.
GACAGATCGAAGCAGGCCTCGAACTGGAACGAACCGCCGCCGGTGTCGATCCGATCGAGGAGCTGGCCCATGCGATCGCCGATCGAGATCCGATCGACCACCACGTCGTGGGTCAGCCTCTGTCCGGTCTTCTCCAGGATCTTGCCGAACGCCTCGATCAGCTTCCAGACCGACTGGTCGCTGAGCAGCGCCTCTTTTTCATCCGAGGAGATCGGCGCGCCGCGACCGAAGACCGTGCGCCCCTCGATCGGACGGCCACCCAGCTTCTCGGCGGCGTCCTTGTACTTCTGGTACTCGAGCAGACGGCGGATGAGCTCCTCGCGCGGATCGAGCGTCAGCTCGTCCTCGTCGCCGGCCACGTCGAGCGGCTCGGGCGCGGGGACCAGCTCGCGCGACTTCAGATAGGCCAGCGTCGCGGCCATCACCAGGTAGTCGGCCGCCACGTCGAACGGCATCGACTGCATCATGTCCAGGTACTCCAGGTACTTCTCGGTGACGAAGGCGATCGGGATGTTGACGATGTCGATCTCGTGGGTCTTGCACAGGTGCAAGAGCAGATCGAGCGGCCCCTCGAACTCGGGGAGCGCAACCCGATAGGCGTTGCCACCCTCGGCGCTCATACCGCCACGAGGCGTCGGAGCGCGTCGGACCAGATCCCGACGAGCGCGTAGGCCGGCCGCATGAACACGCCCAGCACGCCCGACAGGAAGAGGATGAAGAACAGAATCATGCCGTAGCGCTCGAGCGCCCGCGGGATGAACTGGAGAGAGTCGGGCAGGATCGCCGCCAGCACCGCGCCCCCATCGAGCGGCGGCAACGGAATCAGGTTGAAGAACATCAGCACCAGGTTGAGCGCCAACACATACCGGAGGAGAACCGTCGCCACCGCCGGGGGCAGCTTCCCGCTCTTGCCGAGCAGGATGAACACGATCGAGACCAAGATCGCCAGCAGCAGATTCATCGCCGGCCCGGCCAGCGACACCAGCATGTGACCCACCCGCCGGGGCAGCCGCGCGGTGTAGTTGCGCGGATTGGTCTGTACCGGCTTGCCCCAGGCGATGAGCGGATACCCAGCCGGCAAGAGCGCCCCGACCAGCGGCATCACGATGGTCCCGATCAGATCGATGTGCGCCACCGGCCACAATGTCAGCCGCCCCTGCATGCGCGGCAGCCGATCGCCGAGACGGTCCGCGACGAAGGCGTGGCCGAACTCGTGGACCGACACCGAGATGACGAACGCGGCCAGCGCGAGCAACGCGCGCCGAACCTGGTCCGGAGAGATGTCCATCCGGCACAGACTACCGCGGTTCAAACCGGTTGCTTCACGAATCTCAGGTCCCGGGACCGGGGCCGCGGGCGGTCACCCGATCGGCATCTCGATCCTCGCGCATCCAGTGTGTGCAGAGCCGGTGCAGCGGCGAGCCCTCTCCCACACTCGGCCCCAGCCGCTCCGCGATCGCCAGCGCTTCGCCCATGGGCAGCAGACAGCGCAGCCGGCCGGGAGAGAGAAACAACAGATCGGTGGCGAAGTCGCCCAGCGCGTCGAGGACGTGGCTGGCGTAGACCACCGAGAGTCCGCGCTGGACGCTCTCTTCGAGGAGAAAGCTCAGGAGATCGGCGCGCGCGAGCACGTCCAACTCGGCCGTCACCTCGTCCAGCAGCGCCAGCTTCAGCGTCCGCTCGAGGTCGAGCAGGATCTGGACCCGCCGGCGCTGCCCGTCGGAGACCCGGTGCATGCGCCAACCGGGATCGACGTCGAGGATTTCGATGACCCGCTTGCGCCGTGCGGGATCGACGCCCCGTCGCCCGGCCAGAATCTCCGCGACGCTGATGTCGGCCGAGAACGGAAACGGCCCGCCCAGAAAAGCCACGTCGCCGGCCAGCGTCGTGTCTTCGAACGCCGGACGGCCGAGCACCCACAAGGCGTCCGCGGCGATCATGTGGCGCCCGGCGACGATCCGCAGCAGCGTGCTCTTGCCGACGCCGTTCGCCCCCAGCAGAAGGCAGCGCGCACCCGCGGCCACCGAGAACGACAGCCGCGAGAAAATCGGCGTCGGCATTCCCGGGTAGGCAAACGTGAGATCGCGGGCCTCGATGGCGTGCACCACGCCACCATCCTACCCGGGGACGGCGTCGATTTCGGCGGCAGCGGTCATTTTCCGGGTGCGTTCCGGGCGCGCGCTCAGCTCGCGCCCCTCGCTTCGAACGCCGCGCCAGGCGCCGGCGGCCCGCCCATCTCCCCGGCCAGCGTGAGTTGACGGCGAATGCGATCAAGCGTCAGCCGCGCCGTTCCTTCGGCCAGCGCCAGCGTCTCCTGCAGCACGGCGATTCCCTCGGCGCGGCGGCCCGCGCGCAGCGCCGCGAGCCCCTTCCACTCCATCAGCTCGACGATGTCTTGCGGTTGTAACGCCAGCTCGCGTCCGCGCGCGATGAGCGCGTCGAAGTCGGCGGCGGGCGCCTGGCGCAGCGCCAGCCCCACCTGATCCAGGGCCAGGCGCTCGCTGGCGGTGAGCAGAGAATCGGTCTGGCTGGCCGCCTGCGCCTCGGCCTGCTGCACGGTTACCCGGCCGACGATCTCCGCCGCCACCTCCACGTCGCCGCCGTACCATTTGAGGCGTGCCAGCTGGACCTCGCAGTTGACCACCCGCGCGTTCGACGCACCCATCGTCTGCGTATACGTCTCGAGCGCGCGCCGGATGTACGGCTCCGCCTGGGCCGGCTGCCCGAGGATCAGATAGACCTCGCCGAGATCCCGCACGCACAGCGTCTCTATCAGCGAGATCCCGAACTCGCGCGCCAGGTGGAAGGTCCGCTCGTAGTCGGCGAGCACCCGATCGATGTTGTCGGTCAAGAACGACAGCGTGCAGCGGTTCACGAGCACGGCGCACATCCCGAACATGTCGGCGTGCTCCTCGAACACCTGCAGCGCGCGGGACAGCAGGGACTCGGCTTCGTCGAATCGCCCCAGCGACGCCGCGACGTATCCGCCGTGCGACAGGCTGGTCGTATACGCCTCGTACGCCTCCTCGCCGAGCGGCTCCGAAACCTCGATCGCCTGACGAAAAAGCAGCGCCGACTCCGCGAGCTTGTCGGCGCGCAGCAGGCTGCGCGCCCGCGCCATCAAGAGCCGCGCCTCGACGACCGGCGTGCGAAGCGCGGCGGTGGCGGTGAACAGCGCGGCCGCCTCCTCGGTGGCCGCCTCCGCCTGCGGCCAGTCGCGGCTCAGGTCCAGGACAACCCCCTCGTCCAGCAGGATGTCGATCTGGGCCTGCTTGGCGTCGGATTGCCGGGCCCGCAGCAGCGCGTCGGCAAAGTCCTTGAGAGCATCTTCGTGACGCCCCAGCCGAAACCGCATCTGGGCGCGTCCCTTCGACGCAGTGAGCTGCCCGTTCTGGTCGTCGGCGGCCAGGTTTTCGATGGCGTTCTTGTAGAGCATCTCGGCGTCGAGGTACGCGTGCCGCGCCCGGGACCGCGCCGCAAGATCCAAATAGAGGTTCCCCGCCTCCACCTTGAGGCCGCTGCGCGCCGCGTGGAAGGCCATCGGGGGCAGGCGCGCGGTGTCGGCCAGACGATCCTGGCGCCGGTAATACTCGTAGGCGGCGCCGTGGATGATCTCGCGCTGGGGCGCGGGAACCGACTGATAGACGGTGTCGCGCAGCAAGGCGTGGCGGAAACCGACCCGGCCCCCCCGGTGCTGCGTGAGGATGCCACTTTCGGCGAGACGCCGGACACCGATCCCCGCGTCGAGCTGAGTCTCCGTCCAGGCGCCGGCCCGCTCGAGCTCCTGCAGCACCCCTTCGATCTCTTCGCTGCTGAACTCCGCGCCCAGCACCGACGCCAGCCGGGCGTGCGCCATCAGATCGGGCGGCAGCGATTCCGTCTCTCGGCTGGCGAGCCACTGCACGAGCGGCAGATCCGGTAGCCGATCGAGCTCGTCGGTGGCCAGCGTCCAGCTCTGCCCTTTCCCGGATCGGCGCACGAGGCCATCGCGCTTGAGGCCGCGGACCAGCTCGACGAGGAGCATCGGGATGCCTTCGGTGCGGGCGGCCAGGCGGGCCAGCGCGCTGGCCGGAACGTTCTCGGCCGGCGAAAGCAGGCGGCGGGCCAGCTCGGCGGCGGCGGCGGGCTCGAGCGGCGGCAGCGTCAGCTCCTGACGCTCGGCCGCTCGGGTCGCCCACCCGGTCCGCCCGCGCCCGAACGCCGGGCGCCCGACCATGCAGACCCAGATCGGCGAGGCGGCCTCCGCGAGCGCCGCATACTCGATCGCGTCGAGCGCCGTCTCGTCGACGAAGTGCGCGTCCTCGACCACCAGCGCCAGCGCCCGTCCGCGCGCTTTGAGACGCAGCCCCTCGCCGGCGGCGCGCGCGGCCGCCGATCGCAGCGCGCCCGGCGCGGCGGCCAGCGCGCGCAGCTCGGGATGCTCGGGTGGCGCCCACCCCATCGCCACGGCCACGCCGCCCCAGACCTCCTTGGCGATATCGGCGCCCAGCCGTTCGGTCAAGAGCGCGCGCCCGAAATCGGCCGGCGCCGCGTTGGGCAGCGACAGCGTCGACAAGAGCAGCTCGCGGGTGGTCTGATCCCCGACGCCGCCCAGAACCTCCTTGGCGCGCACGAACATGAGCTGCAGATTCGGCAAGATCTCGAGGTGCTGCACCAGCATCTGCGCCAGGTGGGTCTTGCCGTATCCCGCCTCGCCGCGAAGCGTGACGATCGTCGGCCGCGCTTCGCCCGCCGCCGCGCGCGCCGTCGTGAGGAGCGTGCGCAAAAGATCGTCCCGGCCAACCAGTGGGGCCACGCCCATGCGGGTGGTGGTCCGCTCGCCCGCCTGCTCCGCCTTCTGCAAGAGCGACACGCCCGCGCGCCCGGGCACCGGCATCACCGCGATGTCCGGGAGCACCTCCACCGCGGCGGCCGAGAGCAGGACGCCGCGCGGATCGGCCTCGCCCGGATACTGTTCCTTCTTGGCGAACAGAGGGCTCTGGTAGCGGCGCGATCCGTCCGGACGCGCTTGTATCGAGACCGACGCCAGATCGACCAGGACATGCTGGGCGATCCCGCGCGCGACGATCATCTCGCCCGCCGTCGCCGCCGCCCGGGTCGGGTTGTCCCCGACCTCGTGACCGAACGCCAGCACGTACTGGGCGCCCGCGGTGTGGGCCAGCTGAGCGCCGACGCCGCTGCCGGCTTCCCGCACCGCGGCGACGTTGCTCTTGCTCTCGAAGAACAGCAGCGCGACAGCCCGTCGCTCGCGGGCAGGCGCCGCCGGTTTGGCCGCCGCCTGCGCCGAGACCGGCGCGGACGCCGCGACCGATCCCGTCGTTCCAATCGTTCCGACTGTTCCGATCGTTCCGAT
>CAYTTF010000090.1:0-917 GCA_964440665.1 uncultured Myxococcales bacterium
TGGTGAGCGAGCCGCAGGTGATCGTGCAGAAGCCGCTGCTGCAGACCTGGCCCGCGCCGCAGACGTTGCCGCAGGAGCCGCAGTTGCCGTTGTCGGTGCCGGTGTTGGCGCAATAGGGCGCGCCGCTGCTGGGCGAGCACTTGGCGAGCGCGCCGCAGCTCAGCGTGCAGACGCCGCCGCTGCAGACCTGGCCGGTGCCGCAGACGTTGCCGCAGGAGCCGCAGTTGCCGCTGTCGCTGGTGACGTTGGCACAATAGGGGGACCCGCCGCTGGGCGAGCACTTGGTGAGCGCGCCACAGGTGAGGGCACAGGCGCCGCCGGTGCAGACCTCGCCGACGCCGCAGGAATTGCCGCAGCTGCCGCAGTTGGAGTTGTCGGTCGCCGTGTTGGCGCAGTAGGGGGAGGCGTTGGTGGGCGTACACTTGGCGAAGGAGCCGCAGGTCAGGGTGCAGGTGCTCCCCTGGGCGGTCATCTTGATCGCGATCTGCGTGTTATCGGCGCCCGCCGCGTTCGTCGTGATCGACAGAACCCCCTGGAGAACCGCGCCCGAAGCGCTGGTCGTCGGGACGGTACCGGCCACGACGGTCAACGTCGCGCTCGAGCCCGGGCTCACGTCGCCCGAAACGGATCCGTCGGACCCGGCGCCCTGCAGAGAGAAGCTGCCGCCCGGAGAGATCGAAGCCCGGTAGTGCAGGGGTGCGTTCCCGGTGTTGGAGAACGAGAGGGTCCTGGTCCCGCCCGCGGATCCGCAGTCGACCCCGCCGAAGTCGATCGGGGTCGTAGGGATGGTCGTCGCCGGTGCGGGGACCGGGCCATCCATGCCCGCATCGTGAGTGGCATCCGCCGACGCGTCAGTCGTGCTGTGACCGGCCGCGCCGCCGGCGCCTCCGCCGGTTCCCGTGGATGAAGTTCCAGCC
>CAYTTF010000090.1:1017-2390 GCA_964440665.1 uncultured Myxococcales bacterium
GCGCCACCGGCGGAGGTTCCGCCGTGTCCGCCGGCCGAGGTTCCGCCGGTTCCCGTGGACGAGGTTCCAGCCGCGCCACCGGCGGAGGTTCCGCCGTGTCCGCCGGCCGAGGTTCCGCCGGTTCCCGCGGCCGAGGTTCCGCCGGCACCGCCGGCCGAGGTTCCGCCGTGGCCGCCGGATGAAGATCCCCCAGCGCCGGCCCCGCCGTCGTCGGGGGTGCCCGGACTCGAGCCTCCGCAGGCCGCCAGAAACATCGCGGTCATCGCCAGGACAGATAGTCCACTCGAGAATTTCCGGCCTACGCTCACATGAACCTCCACGGGGTGCGTTCGCATTTGGGGGGAGATATCGACGAAGCGGTGCGTTGTCTGAAGCGCGATCGACGGGAAATCGTCCCTAGAGATCCAGATTTTGGCGCATGGGGGGGCGCGCCGGCGCCGCCCATGTAGAATTCGGACCATGTTGACCGTTCGCAAAGCAGAGGATCGCGGCCACGCGAATCACGGCTGGCTCGACACCCACCACACGTTCTCGTTCGCCGACTACTACGACCCGGCGCACATGGGGTTCGGCCCGTTGCGCGTCCTCAACGACGATACGGTCGCGGCGGGCGGCGGCTTTCCGCCGCACAGCCACCGCGACATGGAGATCATCTCGTACGTGCTGGAGGGCGCCCTCGAGCACAAGGACAACATCGGCAACGGATCGATCATCAAACCCGGCGACGTGCAGCGCATGAGCGCCGGCCCGGGGGTCGTTCACAGCGAGTATAACGCCTCCAAAGATAGCCCGGTTCATTTCCTGCAGATCTGGATCTTGCCGAAGCGTTCGGGTCTGCCCTCCGGCTACGAGCAGAAGTATTTCAGCGCGGACGAAAAACGCGGGCGACTGCGCCTCGTCGTCTCACCCGACGGGGCCGACGGTTCGGTCCGGATCCAGCAAGACCTGCGCATGCTGGCCACGCTGGTCGGCGGCGGCAGCTCCGTGCGCCACGCCTTCGGGGGGCGCAAGGGCTGGCTGCATGTCGCGCGCGGCGCCGCCGTCGTGAACGGCGTCGATCTGCAGGCCGGCGACGGCGCCGCGATCGACGGCGAGGAGACGATCGCGATCACCTCGAAGGACACCGCGGAGGTGCTGCTCTTCGACTTCAAGCTCGGGGACCCGGATGGAACGCAACCTTGAGTGACGGCGAAATCGAGTGTCCGTTCTGCGGCGAGCCGGGCGAGGTCGCCGCCGATTACGATCCCGACGCCACCGGCGATCAGGTCTTCGTGCAGGACTGCGCGGTCTGTTGCAACCCCTGGTCCGTGACCGTCCACGTCGGCGCCGACGGCGAAATCAGCGTCAACGTCGATCGGGGGTGACCGCCACGC
>CAYTTF010000090.1:2490-13617 GCA_964440665.1 uncultured Myxococcales bacterium
CCGGTCGATGTCAAGAAGACCGCAGGTCGAAAACTTGCGGCGGTCGCGCATCGGGCGCGTCATGGAAAGATGAAGAGTCACAAAGGGACGTTGTGGCTCGCGGTCGCCGCCGCCATGCTGGTTCCGTCCAGGGCGCGGGCCCGCGGCGGAACGGGTGCTTCCGCCTCCGGCGATCGCCCGCCGCAGCGACAGGGTCGCCGCCAGGCCGCGCGCCGGCCGCAGGCGCTCGGTCCGGTGATGTCGCCGTGTGGACGACACGTCGTCGAGGTGGCCGGCGGCGGCGTGCTGATCGACGGGCGCCGCGTGCGGGCATCCGACGACGATGTCTTCGTGGTCGCGCCACCCATCTGGCGGCGGGACGGAAGCGCCCTGGCCTGGATCGAGCGCAGCCGCGGGGAGGCGCGCTTGGTGGTGGTCCCCGACCTCGACACCGGCCACGACACGCTCCCGTGGACGCTTCCCGCCGTGTCGACCGACGATCGGGTGTTCTGGGCGGGTCCCAAACGCGTCGTCGTCGGCCCCGCCGTGTTGGCGCCGCGCGCGATCGCCACCTGGACGGAGTGAGCGGCCTTCCCGATCAGACGTCGGCGAAAATGGGCGGGCGGCGATCGCGCCAGGGTCGCGCGGTCTCGAGCTGCCCGGCGACCCGGAACAGCGTCGCCTCGTCGCCAAAAGGCGCCGTCAGCTGAATGCCGATCGGCAGACCGGCGGCGTTCCAGTACAGCGGAACGCTCATCGACGGCTGGCCGGTCACGTTGGCGAGCGGAGAGAAGGGAATGAACGAAAAAATCCGGCGCACGGACGCCTCCACGAGACCCGGGATTCGCAACAGAACGCCGAGGTGCAGGCGGGTGAGCAGCTCCTGTCCGAAGGCCTCCAGCCCATGGGGTTGGAGTGCGCCGATCGCGGGCGGTGGCGCGCCCAGCGTCGGTGACAGGAGCAGATCGGTTCGTTCGAAGAAGATGGCCGTGCGGCGGGCGACGGCGTCCAGCCGTTCGCGCGCGCGCGCCGCTTCCAGCGCGGTCCGTTGTCGCCCCAAGATCGCGGTGATGGCGGTGCTGGTCTCCAGGTCGCCGCGCCCGGGGCGGCGGCCAACCCGGGCCTCCGCGCGGGCCAGGAAGGCGGCCATCTCGACGCAGACCAAGGTGAAGAAATCGCGCGCGAATGCCTCGGCGTCGAGGTCGAGGTCGGCCTCCTCGACGTGGTGGCCGAGATCGGTCAGCAGGCGGGCCGCGTCGTCGGCCGCTGCGATGCAGTCGGGGTGGGCCGCGGCGAGCGCGGCCTGCGGGCGTTTGGTGAGGGCGATCCGCAAGCGGCCGGGGAGCGCGCCGACCTCGGCCAGAAACGGCCCGGCCTGCGGCGGCGCCCAGTAGGGCGAGTTGGCTTCGGGGCCCGCGATGGCGTCGAGCGCCGCGGCGCTGTCGCGGACGCTGCGCGAGATGACGTGTCCGATCGTGTACCCGTTCCAGATCTCGGTTCGGTCCGGACCGACGGGGGTGCGCCCGCGGGTCGGCTTGAGCCCGAAGAGACCGCAGCAGGACGCCGGAATGCGGATCGATCCGCCGCCGTCGTTCGCGTGTGCCAGCGGAACGATGCCGGCTGCGACGGCGGCCGCCGATCCGCCGCTCGATCCGCCGGGTGATAGCTCCGGGTTCCACGGATTCCGGGTGGGGCCGTAGAGCGTTGGCTCCGTCGACGGGAGCAAGCCCAACTCTGGAAGGTTCGTCTTGCCGAAGATGATGAGGCCGGCCCGACGGAAGCGGGCGACGATCGTCGCGTCGTGCATCGGCCGGTAGTCGGCGAGAAATCGACTTGCGCCGGTCGCGGGCACACCGGCCATCTCGGCGTAGAGATCCTTGAGCAGGAACGGCACGCCCGCAAAGCGTCGGTCGCCGGGTCGGTCGCCGGGTGGGGCGCCGCGTCGGTCGCCGGGTGGGGCGCCGGAACCGGCGGCGGCGCCGGCCGTCAGCCTCGCGGCGTCGCGTCGCGCCTCGTCGTGAAGCGATCCGACGATGGCGCCGATACGCGGGTTCACGCGCTCGGCGCGCGCGATCGCCTCTTCGAGCAGCTCGAGCGCCGAGACCTGGCGCCCTTGCACCAGCGCGGCCAGGCCGAGCCCGTCTAGAGCACCGTATTCAGCGATCGCCACGGTTGGTGATTAGCGCGATTGCGGCTGCGACCGCAACGACGGCCGTCCCGCTCCGGCAGAGGGCGTCCAGCCAATAGCGCGGCGCCCAGATCACCCACAGGTCGGAAAGGTGTGTGGCGGCCGCGCAGACCACGAACAGACCGAGCGCGATCTGCGCACGTCGCGCCAGGTGGACGCGTTTGCGGACGATGCCCGCGAGCGCCACCGCCATGGCCAGACAGGAGACCGCGACGATCGCGTTCGACGCGAGCTCGAGCTCGAGCAGACGCGGCGTCCAGAGATATTCGTGCCCGCGGGGAAGAAATATCTCGGTCGAAAAAAGCGTTCGAAGCGTGCCCGACACGGGCGAAAGAATGCCGGGCCTCCCGCGCCGAGGCAAACGGGTGCGCGTACCTCCGCCAGGAAATGCAAGCCAGCGTGCACTTCCTGGCACGCCAGTTAAGTATTCCGTCGCTGCGCCGTTGATCCACCACTGGCGAACGTGCGCGCACGAGGGGAAAGATTGGCGGCCACGACGGCCGCGGAACGGCCGGGGAGGTGTCGTGATGACGGATGATATACAGGCCGCCGGCTTACGGGCCGCCACGTTGTCGAACGTCACCGGCTCGACGGGCGGAGACGCGCCGGTCGCCGGATCACCTTCACCGTGGCAGACCGGCACACACTTCAGCAGGTACGAGATCGACTCGCGCTTGGCGGTGGGCGGGATGGCGGAGGTGTGGCGCGCGAAGATCAAAGGCGCCCGCGGGTTCGAGAAGCGGATCGTCATCAAGACGATGCTGACGCATCTGGCGGGCCGGCCGGATCTGGTCGAAATGTTCATCAACGAGGCGACGCTGGCGGCGGCGCTCAGCCACCCGAACATCGCTCACGTCTTCGATTTCGGTCAGCTCGAGGGGCGGTACTTCATCGCGATGGAATACATCTCTGGGTTCACGCTGCGCTTCGCGAACAAACGCATGCTCGCGCGGGGCGAGCGCCTGCCGGTGGCGACGACGCTCCACGTGATGCTCGACCTGTGCGAAGCGCTGCAGAGCGTCCACGAGCTGGCCGATCGCCAGGGGAGACTCGGCCTCATACATCGCGATCTCAGCCCCGACAACATCATCGTCTCGACCAGCGGGTCGGCGAAGCTGATCGATTTCGGCGCCGCGCGCGTCACCGCCCGCACGCCGCAGCCCACGGTCTTCGTCGGCAAGTATCGCTACGCCGCGCCGGAGCGGATCCGGCGCACCACAGAGGATCGCCGCAGCGACATCTATTCGGCGGGCGTGATCCTCTACGAGTGCTTGACGGGGGCGCGCCCCTTCGAGGGGCCGGATGCGGAGATCATCGAGGCCGTGCTGGGCGATCGCGTGCGCGATCCGCGCGAGCGGGTTCCGGCGCTGCCGGCGCAGCTCTGCGAGGTGGTGATGAAGGCGATGGCGCGCGATCCGGACGCGCGCTTCGCGACTGCGCGCGATCTGGGCGCGGCGCTGCGTTCCTGCCTGACCGAGCTCGGCGCCGACAGCAAGGAGCGCGACGTGACGGCGTCGCTGGCGGCGCTCATCGAATCACCGTCGGAGACGCCGCCGCCGCTGTTGTTCGACCCGCTGCGCGAGGCGGTTCCCGAGCCGATCGAGGTCTTGCCCGAGGCCACCTCGAACGTCGATCTGGCGCTCTGTGAAGTCGAGATCATCGAGGCGTCGGGTCCGATCCACGCGCTGGCCGAACCACCCCAAGTTCCGGCGATCCCGGCGATCCCGGCGCGCGCCGAGGCGGGCGTGCTCCCGCCGCCGCCGCCCCGCCGCCCGCGGCCAACCGAGCCTTCGTTGCCGCACTGGAGCCCGCCCGGCCACCTGTTCGATCGGGTCTTCGGCGCGGGTCCCGCCTCGACGGCACCCGGCGTCCTGGGTTGGCGCCGGACCCGCGAGGCGCCCCCGCCCGAGAGAGCGCGCGAGCCGCTGCAGCGGGCCGTCGAGCTGTTCGATCGCGGAATCGAGCTGCGCGCCGGGGGTCACTACAGCGAAGCGCTGGAAGCCTGGGAACGCGCGGTCGTGCTGGCGCCCGACAACCGCGTCTACGAGGCGAACGTGGTGCGGTTGCGCGCGCAGCTCGACAACCTGCGCCTCGCCGAACGCCAGCTGGCCGACTGGAACGCCGGAGATTCTACTTCGGAACCCTGAGAGGGTTACGCTCCTCAGCGCGCCGCTGGGCCGACTGGACATTCGACACCGGTGCCGCCGAGGCCGCAGTAGCCGTTGGGATTCTTCGCCAGGTACTGCTGGTGATGGTTCTCGGCATAGTAGAAAGGCGGGGCCGCCGCGATCTCGGTGGTGATGGGGCCGTGTCCGACCGCGCCGATCGCCCGCGCGTAGGCGTCGCGCGACGCTTCGGCGGCGACGCGCTGGGCGTCGCCATGGACGTAGATCGCCGATCGATACTGCGTTCCGCTGTCGTTCCCCTGCCGCATCCCCTGCGTCGGATCGTGACCTTCCCAGAAGACCTTCAGGAGATCGTCGTAGCTCACGAGCTTCGGATCGAACGCGACCTGCACGACCTCGGCATGCCCGGTCCGTCCCGAGCAGACCTCCTCGTAGGTCGGGTTGGGTGTGGCGCCGCCGGCGTACCCGACCGCGGTGCTGATGACGCCGGGTTGTTTCCAGTAGAGGCGTTCGGCGCCCCAGAAGCATCCCATCCCGAACGTCGCCAGCTGGATCCCGTCGGGAAACGGCGGCTGCATGGGCGCGCCGCTGACCACATGGCGCGCTGAAACCGGCATCTTTTCACTGCGCCCGGCCAGCGCTTCGCCGGCCGCGGGCAGCTTGTTCTTGGCGGATCCCCACATGCGGTGAGCATGCCGTGCGCGAGCCAGCCGCGCCAGCCGCACGAAGATGGGGCATGCTGCGGGCGAGAGCCCATGGCAGCCCCCCTGCCTCGTCTGCGCGCCGATCTCGACGTGATCCCCTCGCCGCTGCCCGAGCAGCCGGGGCTGGTCATGCGCGATCCCTTTCGATACTCGGCCGTGACGCTGGTGGTTCCGCCGCTGCTCGCCCGCTGTCTCCAGTGCTTCGATGGCGCGCAGGACGAAGGCGATCTGCGCGCGACGCTCGCGCGCCTCGCCGGCCAGGTCTCGGTCGGCGAGGCGGCGGGGCTCCTGGTCAAGGCGCTGCATGAGGCCGGTTTTCTCGAGGACCAGCGCTTTGCCGAGCTGCGCGCCGCGCGCGAGCGCGAATTCGCCGATCTTCCCGAGCGGCCGGCGGTGTACGCGGGGGGCGCCTACCCGGCGGAGCCGGCGCCGCTCACCGAGACGCTGCGCGGCTACTTCGAGGGTTTGCCCTCGCGCGCGTCACCCGTCGCGATGTCGCGCGAGTCCTCGGCCGCGGCGTCGAACATCCGCGGCATCGTCGCCCCCCACGTCAGCCCGGAGGGGGGCCGCGCCAGCTATGTGCAGGCCTACCGGGCCCTGCCGGCCGACCACGCCGATCGAATTTTCGTGGTACTGGGCACCTCGCACTACGGCCCGCCCGATCGCTATGGCCTGACGCGGAAGCCGTTCGCGACACCGTTCGGCCTCGCGCGCACGGAGGCGGGGCTGGTCGACGAGCTGACGCGCGCGGCGCCGGACGCCGTCACCGTCGAGGACTACTGCCACTCCGTGGAGCATTCGATCGAATTCCAGGTGATCTTCCTGCAATACCTGTTCGGTCCCGCGGTCCGGATTCTCCCCGTGCTGTGCGGCGCCTTCGCGGCCGGTCCCCGCGCGCGACGCCCGCCGGAGCAGAGCGATCCGATCGCGCGGTTCATCGGTGCGCTCGGCGAGCTGGCCGCGCGCGAAGGTCGCCGGCTGTCGTTCGTGCTCGGCGTCGACTTCGCACACGTCGGCCGGCGCTACGGCGATCCGTTCGCGGCGCGTGCCCACCGGGGGCCGCTGGCGGCCGTCGCGACGCGCGATCGGGCCCGCCTCGACCGGATCACCGCGGGGGATGCCGGCGGTTTTTGGGCCCTCGTCTCCGAGCCGGGCGCCGAGGCGGGCTCGGTGGCCAGCGGCGAGCCCGGCAACGACGATCTCAAGTGGTGCGGAGCGTCGCCCATCTACACGTTCTTGCGGGCCTTGCCCGAGGTGCGGGGGCGACTTCTCTCGTACGATCAGTGGAACATCGACGACACCAGCGTGGTCAGCTTCGGCGCCATGGCCCTGGAGGACGCGATCGCTTTTCCAGAAAACGAAAGAGCTTGACCGGCGCACGCCTCGGCCGTCTGATCAGCGGGGGCGGGGAGTGGGTGGACTGGATTTTCCCTATGCCTAAAGAACGCCTCGCTCCGCACAGTGTCCTCCTCGCGTCTCTGCTGACGGCGTTCGTCGGCGTCTGGCCGCTCGCTTGCGCGCCGCCCGCGAGACCGGGCACGACCGCGGGCTCGGGCGGCACCTCCTCGGGCGGGCGGGGCGCGGTCGCCGGGACCGCGGGCGGGGGCACGACGGGTGGCAGCGCCGGTTCCGGCGGACACCCGGGTGGTGGAGGCGCCACGGCCGGCACCGGCAACAGCGGCGGCGCTGGCGCCGTCACGGGAACGGGGAACGGCGGGGGGACCGGCAATAGCGCGGGGACCGGCAGCGCTGGGACCGGCAACAGCGCGGGGACCGGAAGCGGCGGGGCCGGCAACCGCGGCGGCGCCGGCGGAAGTGGCCTCACGCGCGGTCCGACGCCGCCCAAGGGCGGAGCCCAATTCCCTTTTCCCCAGAACCGCCAGCTCACGGGGTGTATCAATCCGACGGGCTACGACAACAACGACGTGCTGGCCGCCTACGCGCAGTGGAAGACCGACCTCGTGACCTCGAACGGGGCAGGCGGCTTCCAGCGCGTGCAGCGCACCGCCAGTGACGGCTTGGGAGCGAACGGCGCCACCCCGCTCAACTCCACGGTCTCGGAGGGAATCGGCTACGGGATGCTAATCGCCGTCTACATGGCCGACTCCGATTCGCACACGCTGTTCGACAACCTGTGGAAGTACGAGCAGCTCCACCTAGACACCAACGGTCTGATGAACTGGTCGATCACGTCGGCCGGCGCCAACACGCCGATGCAGGCCGGTGGCGCCACCGACGCCGACGAGGACATCGCATTCGCGCTGGTCATGGCCGACAGGCAGTGGGGGAGCGGCGGCGCGCTCAATTACCTGAACCTCGCGAAGGCGCAGATCGCGGCGATCTGGAATCACGAGGTCTACCAGAGCAAGCTCGCGGGGCCCGGCGACAGCTGGGGACCGACCAATCTCTTCGACAACATCAACATCTCGTACTTCGCGCCGGCCTACTACCGGGTGTTCAAGGCGATCGACTCCGACACCACCCACAGTTGGGACGCGGTCACGCAGACCGTTTTCGACACGATCGACAACGCGCTCATCGCCGCCGACGGCAACACGACCAATGGGTTGGTCCCGGCTTGGTGTACCAGCAGCGGCGGCTCCTCCAGCGCGGGCCCGTTCAACTATCAATACGATTCGTGCCGGACGCCGTTTCGGTTGGGCATCGATTGGTGCTGGAACGGCGGCAAGGACGGCAGTATCACGGCGCTCCTCAAACCGTCGCGCGCGCAGGCTTACGTCGCCAAGACCACCAGCTTTTTCGGCGGCATCGGAGCGGCGAACATCGTCGACGGCTACAACCTCGACGGAACCGTCCTCGCCGGAGCGCACACGACGGCGCAAGGACAATCGGCGGCGTTCGTCGGTCCGGCGGGCGTCGGCGCGATGGCGACCAGCGGCGCCTCGAACCAGGCATTTCTCGACGCCGCCTACGCCCGCGTCAAGACCCGCCAGCTCACCATCGGCGGCGCCTACTACGACGAGTCCTGGGCCGTCCTGTCGCTCCTGATGATGACCGGCAACTTCCTCGACTACACCGCGATCTCACCGGCGCAGTAGCGCCGCGATCGGTGGATTCTCAGTTCCGCGCGACGGCGCCGGGTTGGATGGCGCGGAGGGCGGCGATGCGGGGGCGGATGGCGTCCATGAAGGCGGCGTGATCGGGGACCGGCGCGTCTCGGCTCACCTGCAGCTTGCTGGGATCGACGAAAGCGCCGTTCTTGGTGACGCTGAAATGCAGGTGGGGGCCCGTCGCGAGGCCGGTCATGCCGACGAAGCCGATCACCTCTTTCTGCTTCACCTGCTGACCGGCGTGCAGGCCGCGCGCATACCGCGACAGATGGTAGTAGCGGGTCGACAGGCCGTTCGCGTGCGCGAGGACGATGGTGTTCCCCGAGCCGCGCTTCATCCCGACCTCCACCACCCGGCCGGTCGCCGAGGCCCAGACCGGCGTGCCGGTCGGCGCCGCGTAGTCGATGCCGAGGTGCGCTTTCTCGACGTGCAGGATCGGGTGGAAGCGCTTACGATCGAACTTCGAGCTGATGCGCACGAAGCGCAGCGGCGTCTTGAGCATCGTCTTCGAGTTCGCCAGGCCGTGCTCGTCGTAATACTTGCCGGGCTTGTCGCGGGGTGCGCCCTTGCCGTTCCAGTAGAAGGCGCGGAAGGTGCCGGTCTTGCCGCCGTACTCCGCCGCCAGAACCCGTCCGTATTTGTAGAACTGACCGCCCAGGAACTGCTTCTCGACCACCACCTTCCAATGGTCCCCAGGGTGCGTGTCGGTATAGAAGTTGACGTCCCAGGCGAACAGCTCGACCAGCAGGCTCACGAGCGCGGTCGACTCGCCGGCCTTTTGAACCGATTCGTAGAGAGATGATTCGACGACGCCGCCCGACTCGGCGGTCTTGAGCTCGACCGCCGCTTCCAGCTTGCGCGCCTTCCACGCGCCGCCTTCTTCGTCCTTCTCGACGAGATACCGGAGGATCGCCGAGGCCTGGTATTCGAACGAGGCGGGCGTTCCGTCGTCGCCGAGGTGAACGATGTACTTCTGTCCGCCGCGGATGCTGCGGGGATCGACCAGCTTGGCGAGCACCGCCGCCACCTGCGGCCCCGCCGGACCGAACCCCTCGCGCGCCAGAACCTGGCCCAACGTGTCGGCGTTGCCAAATTTCTTTTCGACCAGGTCTTCGTGGGCCTCGCCGTCGTCTTCGGGCGGGGGCGCGAACGGAACCTGGAACGCCGCGTGCGGCGTCGTCCCGCGCGGGGTCGCGGGTATCGGCTCGGGCGGTGGCGCGAACGGCACTCGAATCACCGGTATCCCCGTCTTGGCGCTCGCCAGGATGACCGGCGGTCTGGCCAGCGCCATAGGTGGATTCGGCGATCCGTTGAGCGCCGGCCGAACCGGGGCTCGAGGCGGCTCGTCCATCGCGGCAGGTCCGGTCTCGGACGCTGGCTCGGTCGCCGGCGCGGCGGCCGAGTGGGCGAGGGCCAAAGCCTTGGGGGCACCCTTGGCAGTCGAGGTGACCAACGGACGCGCCGCCCGCACGTCCGCAGAAAGTATCTCGCGGCGCGAGACCTCCATGGTCTTGGCGGTCGACTGCATGTTCAGGACGTCGCGCGGCGCCGTCTTGCGGTTGAAGAAGAAGACGTAGACGTTGACGCCCACCAGGCCGACGAGCAGCACCCCCAGTCGGAGCGAGCTCTTCATCTCGCCGGTTCGCCGTCTACGTCGTCTTCGTGCCAATCGCGACCTTGCGGGAATGTGGTGAGTGGGAAGGCAGACCGGCTCAGGCCCGGTCTCTCCACGTAGCACGCGGGCCGATCCAGATCAATTTAGCGTCAACCTGTTGGCGTCAACCCGAAGGCTGGCGCGCGTTGCGCAGCATCTCCTCGGCATGGGCCGCCGCCTGGGCCGAGGGCGCCGCGCCGGCCAGCATGCGCGCGATCTCGCCGGGACGCTCGCTGTCGGGCAGGCGTACGATCTCGACGCGGGTCTTGCCGCGGGTGGTCGTCTTGGTGACCCGCACATGGGCGTCGGCGAAGGCCGCCACTTGCGGCAGGTGCGTGATCACGATGACCTGGCGGTTGGCCGCCAGGCGTTTGAGCTTCCGCCCGATCACCTCGGCGGTGCCGCCGCCGATGCCGGCGTCCACCTCGTCGAACACGTAGGTGAGGACCCGATCGGTGCGCGCCAGCGTCTGCTTGACCGCCAACATCACCCGAGACAGCTCACCACCGGAGGCGATCTTGGCCAGTGGCCGCGGCTCCTCGCCCGGATTGGGCGCGAAGAGGAAGCGCACCCGATCGGCGCCCGAGGGTCCGAGCTCGCGGGTCTCCACGACGACCGGCAGGCGCGCCGAAGCAAATCCGAGCTCGCGGAGGACCGCGCTGACCTTGCGTTCGAGGTTGCCCGCCGCTTGGCGGCGGGAAGCGCTCAGCGCCGCGGCGGCCGTGGCCGCGCGCGCCTCCGCCGCGGCAGCTTCGGCCTGGCGCGCGGCCAGGCCCTCCTCGTACGAGCCGATCTCGCCGAGCTCGGCACCGAGGGCCGCCTGCCGGGCCGCCAGATCCGCGATGGTGCCGCCGTGCTTGCGGCAGAGTCGCTGGAGCAGGAACAGGCGCTCTTCGATCTCGACCAGCCGCGCGGGATCGGACCGGATGCCCCGGGCGTATCGGCCGAGCTCGCGGGCCGCGTCCTCGATCATGGCCTGGGCGTCGCCGAGGCGTTCCACCAGCGGCGCCAGCGTCGGATCGAGCGCCGCCAGCGGCGTCAGATCGCGAAGCACGCCGGCCACGCGCTCCGCCACGGCGCCGTCGCCCGCGTAGAGCGTCTCCTCTCCGCTCGCCGTGGCCGCGAAGAAGCGCTCGGCCCCCTTGAGCCGCTCTCGCTCGGCGGCGAGCGCCTCGTCTTCGCCCGGCGTCGGTCTGGCCGCCTCCAGCTCGGTGAGCTGGAAACGCAGCAGATCCTCGCGTTCGCTGAGCGCGCGGGCGTTGGCCGAAAATGTCGCCAGCGTGCTCGCGGATTCCGACCTGGCCGCGTGGGCCGCGATCATCTCGGCGCGGAGCGCCTGGTTCTCAGCGAAGGCGTCCAGGATCGCGAGCTGGCTCTCCGGATCGGTCAGCGACTGCTGGTCGTG
>CAYTTF010000091.1:0-13552 GCA_964440665.1 uncultured Myxococcales bacterium
GCGAGCAGGGCGGCCAAGTGGGCGACGCCGGGACGATCGTTTCCACCCAGGCCCGTCTGACGGTGCGGGACTGCAAGCGACCCGTCTCGACGCTGTGGGTCCATTTCGGCGACCTCGAATCCGGTGAGCTGCGGATCGGCGACGCGGTCGAGCTCGCGGTCGACGTCGAACGTCGCGACGACATCCGGCGCAACCACTCGGCGACGCACCTCCTGCATTCGGCCCTTCGCGAGATTCTGGGCACCCACGTGACCCAGAAGGGCTCGTTGGTCGCGCCCGAACGCCTGCGCTTTGATTTCTCGCACTCCGCACCACTTTCCGAGGTGGAGAAGCAACGGGTCGAAGATCTGGTCAACGCGCGCGTGCGCGGCAACGTCGCGACCGACACCGCGGTCCTCCCCATCGCCGAGGCCAAACAGGCCGGCGCCATCGCCTTCTTCGGCGAAAAATACGGCGACACCGTGCGGGTGGTGACGATGGGCGAATCCAAGGAATTCTGCGGCGGCACCCACGTCGCGCGCACCGGCGACATCGCCTTCTTCAAGATCACCGAGGAGACCGGCGTCGCGCAGGGCGTCCGCCGCATCGAGGCGGTCACCGGCGCGGGCGCGCTCGCCTACGTTCGCCGGATGGACGGCGAGCTCGGCGAGGCCGGCCGGCTGTTGCGCGCCGGCAGCTTCGAGATCGCCGCCCGCGTCGCCAAGCTGCAGACCGATCTGCGCGAGCAGGAGAAGGAGATCGAGAAGCTCCGCCGAAAGCTCGCCTCAGGCGGCGGGCGCGATCTCCTCTCGGAGGCGCGCGACATCGGTGGGGTGCGGGTGCTGGCCACCCGCGCCGACGTCGCCGATCCGAAGGCCCTGCGCGAGGTCACCGACCAGCTGCGCGACAAGCTGCGCTCGGGGGTGATCGTTCTCGCCGGCGTCGAAGGGGAGAAGATCGCGCTCGTCGCGATGGTGACGCCCGACCTCACCGGCAGGTTCAACGCCGGCAAGATCGTGGGCGAGGTCGCCAAGGCGATCGGCGGCAAGGGCGGCGGGCGCGCCGACATGGCGCAGGGGGGCGGATCGCGGCCCGAGCAGCTCGACGGCGCGCTCGAGCGCGTGTTCGACATGATTCGTGGCTGACCCAGGGGCCATCGGATTGGCAGGATTGGGCGGAGCGGAGACGATCGTGGTGGGCTCAGAGGACGTGGGCGGGACCGTGGCCGCCGCCCTGCGACGCCGCCTCCGCGGCAAGAGCTGGAACGAGGTCAAGCGGCTGTGCGCCACAGGCAAGGTGCGCCTCGACGGCGATCTGATCCTCGACCCCGCGGCCCGCGTGCAGGCGGGGCAGCACCTGGAGCTTCGACTGACCGCGCCCAGACCGGTGAGCACCCCCGCGGGGTTCCGGATCGCCTTCGAGGACGCCCACCTCGTGGTGATCGAAAAACCCACCGGCATTTCCAGCGTCCCCTACGAGCGAAAAGAAACCGGCACCGCGATGGATCTGGTGCGCGCGACCTGGCGCCATGGCGGCAAGCGCGCGACGGCGACGCCGCTCTATATCGTGCATCGGATCGACAAGGACACGTCCGGGCTGCTCTGCTTCGCCAAGACCCGGCTGGCGGAGCGGGCGCTGCACCAGGTATTTCAGCGCCACACCGCCGACCGTTTCTATCTGGCCGTCGCCCACGGCGAGGTCGCCGCCGCCCGGATCGAATCGCGCTTGGTCGCCGATCGCGGCGACGGCATCCGCGGCTCAACCCAGCACCGCGACCAGGGACAGGAGGCGGTCACGCATGTCGAGCCGCTCAAACGGCTGCACGGCGCAACACTGTGCCGCGTGCGGCTCGAGACCGGGCGCACGCACCAGATTCGGATTCACCTCTCCGAGCGCGGCCATCCCCTGGTCGGCGAAACCGTCTACAACCGCGAGCTCTACCGCGCCGACCGCCCACAAATTTCCGCGCCGCGCCTCATGCTGCACGCAGCCCTGCTCGGGTTTCCGCATCCGGTGACCGGCGCGCCGATCAATCTGCGCACGCCGCCGCCCGACGACTTCCTGGCCGTCCTCGAATCCCTGGGAGGCTCGCGTGGCGACTGCGGCTTCTGAGGCGACGATCAAATCGGCGCTCGCCGCGGTGGTGGAAGCTATGCGCTCGGCCTACGGCACGCACGCGCAGAGGGCCTCCGATCTCCCGGACGGCGGACACGATCCGCACTTCCTAGAGCGGGCGGCGCCGCTCCTGGAGTTCCTCTGGTCCCGCTACTTCCGCGTCCGCCTCCTCGGCATCGAAAACGTCCCCGACGGTGGCGCCGCCCTCTTGGTCGGCAACCACTCGGGCGGGATCCCCTACGACGGCGCGATGTTGCTCTACGGGATGTACCGTAACCACCCCAAGCACCGGCGGGTCCGGCCGCTGATCGCCAACTTCGCGTTCCGGGCCGGCTGGATGGCGAACGTGGTGGCGCGCATCGGGGGCGTCAGGGCCTCGACGGAAACGGCGTTGCCGTTGCTCGGCGCCGGCGAGCTGGTGGCGGTCTTTCCCGAAGGGTTGAAGGGAGTTGGCAAACTGTACCGGGAGCGCTACCGGCTGGCCCGTTTCGGCCGGGGCGGGTTCGTCCGGCTCGCGCGTCAGGCCCGGGTGCCGCTGCTCCCGGTGGCGATCGTCGGGGCCGAAGAGATCCACCCCGTCATCGGCAAGATCACCCGACTGGCGGAGCCCCTTGGGCTGCCTTATATCCCGATTACTCCAACCTTTCCGTGGCTTGGGCCCCTGGGACTGCTGCCAGTGCCGACGAAATGGACCATCCAGATCGGGCCGCCGATCCCCCCACCGGCCATCGGCGACGAGGCGGGAACGCTCCAGGTCGCAGAGGCGGTTCGCACCGCCATCGACGGAATGATCGCCGACCTGCTCGCCCAGCGGCGCTCGATTCTTTTCGGCTGACCCTCGGAAAAGTTTTGCCTTCTCGTACGTTATACTCGTGCGGCGATTTATACTTCCCGCTATAAATTGGGGGCTTAACCGCGCGGCTGCATGATCGATATCGGCCACACGATCGGGAATTACAAGATCACCGCCAAGCTCGGAGAGGGGGGCATGGGCGTGGTTTACTTGGCCGAGCACCCCGTCATCGGAAAAAAAGTCGCCATGAAGGCGATTCACCCGGAGCTCTCCAAGAACTCCGATGTGGTGTCCCGCTTCATCACGGAAGCAAAAGCGGTCAACCAGATCGGACACGAGCATATCGTCGACATCGCCGACTTCGGCAACACGTCGGACGGCGAATTCTACTTCGTCATGGAGTATCTCCAGGGCGAGTCGCTCTCGGATCGCCTCAAGCGCGAAAAACACATCCCGATCGGCGAGGCGATGTCGATCGGCGCGCAGATCGCCGACGCGCTCAATGCTTCACACCAGCAAGGGATCATCCACCGCGATCTGAAGCCGGAAAATATCTTCCTCTGCACCCGCGGGGGAAGCCGCGACTTCGTCAAGGTGCTCGACTTCGGCTTGGCCAAGCTGACTCAGAACGATCAGAAGGTGACGCACAAGACGCGCACCGGCTCGGTGATGGGCACGCCCTATTACATGTCTCCGGAGCAGTGTGAGGGAAAGACCGAGATCGACTATCGCGCCGACATCTACTCGCTCGGCGTGCTGATCTTCGAGATGCTGACCGGCAAGGTGCCGTTCGGCGGCGAAGGGTACGGCGAGATCATCGTCAAGCACGTCACGATGCCACCGCCGTCGGTCCGCAGCATCGTGCCGGACCTGCCCGAGTACCTCGATCTGCTCCTCTATCGCGTGCTGGCCAAGGATCGCGACCAACGCTTCCAGACCATGGCCGACCTGCGCGAGGCGCTGCTCGATCCAGAGCGCTACGCCAGCTCGGCCCCCGAGGTTGGTATCCCCGACGATCTGTCCGGTATCGCCCGCGCCGCGGCGCCCATGGCCCGCTCCGAGCTCGAGGGGCGATCGCTCCTGGGATACAGGTCCGGCCTCGGTTCCAAGCCCCCCGCCTCAAGCGGTACCCCGTCGGGACGCGGCGAGCTCATCAACAACATCGACAACCTGATCCGGACCAAACCCGGCAGCCGGTTGCTTCTCTTCTTCGGAGTCGTTTCGACCGTGGCCGCGATCTTCTTGATCTACCCGCGCCGCGAGACGCGGCGTCCTCTGCCGGCGGCGACGTTGCCGCTTCACCCGGCCACCGTGCGGGTCAACTTCAACTCCGATCCGGATGGGGCGGTCGTGGCGCGGGCCGATGGCAAGACGCTGGGGCTGACACCCCTTTCGATCGAGGTCGCCTACAGCGATTCGGCGGTGGAGTTCCTGTTCAAGAAGGCGGGCTACGAGCCCAAGACGATGTACGTCGTCCCAAATCTCCCCTCCCCGATGTTTGCGACCCTGCGCCGGGCCGATGTCGAATCGGCCACCGGCGAGGGCGCCAGCGGTGGCACCGGCGAAAAAGCCGCCTCCGCGGCGGCGGCCCGCGCACGCCGGGTGCGCGTCGTGCCCCCCAGCAAGCCCGAAAAGGCCGAGCGACCCGAAAAAGTCGACGAGGACGGCGTCCTCGAACCCAGCATCCGTTAGACGTGGAACCCTAAGAGGGTTCCACACCTCCCGCGATGAGCTCGAACGAGCAAAGCTCGTTCTCCCTCGACGCGATCGACGCGGTTGATCGAAGGCGGGGTCCGGCCGCGCCTACGCGCAGACGCGGTTGCGGCCGCTGGCCTTGGCTTCGTAGAGACGTTCGTCGGCGCGCTTGATGATGGCGGCGGCATCGCCCAGCTCCGGATCGACGGTGGCGATGCCCATCGAGATGGTGAGCGGGATGCGCGCGTTTTCGAACTTGAAGTCGGTCTTCTCCACGATCTCGCGGATCTTCTCGGCGAACGGCAGGCAGTTTCCGTTGTCGATCTCAGGGAGCACGATGGCGAACTCCTCACCGCCGTAGCGGGCGAAACAATCTTCGCGGCGAATCTTGGCGCGGACCGTCTGCGCCAGGTGCTTGAGCACGTAGTCGCCGGCCAGGTGGCCGTAGCCGTCGTTCACCTTCTTGAAGTGATCGATGTCGAACATCACCAGCGACAGCGCGCGCCGGTAACGGTGCGAGCGGGCGACCTCGCGCTCCAGCGTGTCGAGGAAGTAGCGCTTGTTGAAGATCTGGGTGAGCCCGTCGATGGTCGTGAGCCGGTAGATCTCTTCGTGATAGGCGTTCTCGATGTTGCCGCCGGTCAGGAACTTGAAGATCGTCCGCCCGATCTTGATGAGATCGCCGTCGCGCAGGATGTATTCGTCGACGGGCTCGTCGTTGACGTAGGTCCCGTTGGTCGATCCCAGATCGCGCACGAGGATCGACTTGCCGGTGTTGACGATCTTCGAGTGGTTGCGCGAGATCGACTCTTGATCGATCTGGATGTCGCACTTCGATGAGCGTCCGACGACCAGCGACGCGGCGTTGAGATTGTATTTCTTGCCCAGCTCCGAACCGTAGATCACGACCAGACACGCTTCATTGCCGGCCGGCCGCTCGGAGATGCGGCTGATGCTGGTGACGACGGTCTTCGCTCGGACGTGGTCCGATTCGGAAGTGTCGTTCGGATCGCGGGGGTGTCGCGCCACAGTCTCGGCGAAGCAGGCTAGGTCAAACCCAGCGAGGCGGCAAGGGGAGGATAATTTGACACATATACCTACATGTATGACGGTGTAAATATGTCACACACCTCGGCTCTTGCAACGGTCGCCACCCTCCTGGCCGCTTCTGCCCCCGTTTTCGGCCAATCGGGGTCGGTGAGACCGGAGACGATTCGACTGGCGGGCCGACACTACGTGGCCGACCTCACCGACGGTGGACATGCCGAGCTGACGCTGGATCCGCGCCTGCAAACCAGCACCGACGAAGTCCTGCGCGCGTTCCAGATTCCGTACGGAGGCGCGGTGGTTGTCTCCATCCCCGACGGTCGCGTGCTGGCGATGGTCGGGCGCTCGGCCGCCGATCCGCGCCTCGGCCCGGCGGACCTGGCGCTGCGACCCTGGGCCCCGGCCGCGTCGGTCTTCAAGGTCGTCTCGGCCACGGCGCTGGTCGAGAGTGGCCTGTCGGGCGCCACCCGCACCTGCTACCACGGCGGCGTGTCGGCGGTGCTCCCGGACAATCTGATCGACATTCCGGCCATCGATCACCGCTGCGACACGCTCGCATTCGCCGTCGGGAAGTCCCAGAACGCGATCATCGCCAAGCTGGTGAGCCGAAACCTCACCAGCGACGGTCTGATGCGCGAAGGGCGCAGCTTCGGATTCGACGAAGCGATCCCCTTCGATCTCCCCATCGAGGCGTCGCACCTCGACGTTCCCGCCGATCATCTGGAGTTCGCCCGGGCCTCCGCCGGGTTCTGGCATTCGACGCTGTCGCCGATGCACGGCGCGCTGCTGGCGGCGACGATCGCCAACCGCGGCGACATGCCGGCGCCGACCTTGATCGAAAGCGCCGTCGACGGGGCCGGGCACCCGGTGCAGCTTCCGGTCGCCTCGCCCCGGCACGTCGCCAACGCCGCCGCCGCGACCGAGGTCGGACGGATGATGGAGCTGACCACGCGGATCGGCACCGCGAAGGCCACTTTTCGCAACAAGCGCGGGCAGCGCTACCTGCCCATCGAGGTCGCCGGCAAGACCGGCACACTCGCGGCCGAGACCGATCGTGGCCCGATTGGCTACAGCTGGTTCGTCGGGTATGCGCCGGCAGAGCACCCGACGATCGCGTTCGCCGTCGTCCTCGGCAACAACCCGACCTGGCGAATCAAGGCCACCTACGTCGGCCGCCACATCGTGACCGAATACCTGGCCGAGAAGGCCGACCGGGCGGCAACGCGTCTCGTCGCGGCAAGGTAGCGGCCAATCGGCGAGCCGGATAACCCGCCGGCAGGCCCGGAAGCCAGATCGGTGCTTGTGGCGCCGACCGGTCGGCGTATAGACTCGGTGGGCTCCCAAAGGCGTCCGTCCCGTAGCATGCAGCTTTACGAGTGGCTTTCGAACGTCGCCTCGGGCTAGAGCACGGCCAAAGCTCTGGTCTACCGAGACACCTATCTATCGTGGCGCGGGCTGCTCCACCGGGTCGATCGGCGCGCCCAGGAGCTGCACGCCCTCGGGATAGGTCCGGGCGCCTGGGTGGGGCTCATGCTCGGCAATGTGCCCGACTTCGTGATTCTGGCCCTCGCGCTGTCGAAGATCGATGCGGTGGTCGTGCCGCTCGACCCGACGACCGGAAACCGAGAGCTGGAGATGATCCTGGAGGCGGCGCCCCTGCGCGCGCTCATCACCCGCCCGCGTGGCGGCGAGGGCGGACAGGCGTCCGCCGGGCTTCCGTACTACGCGGCCCCGGCGGCGGCGCGGCCCCCGGCCGGGGCCCCTTCCAAGTTCGTCCCCGAATCTCGTCGGCGTTTGCAGGGGACGCTGCTGACCTGCGGGCTCTACAAGCGGGCCTCGCTGGCGGGTTTCGCCGACGGAGCCGCCTCCCCGGATGTCGTGCAGCTCACCGCCAGCATCGGGGGGGACCCCAAAGGGGTGGTGAAGACTTCGGCCAACCTGGCGGCGGCGGCGCAGTCGATCGGCAAGACGCTGGACGTGTCGGCGTCGGACCGGATCCTTTGCACCCTGCCGCTGCACGCGAGCTACGGCTTCGATTTCGGGCTACTCACGACGCTGGCGAGCGGCGCCACCTTGTTCCTCGAAGACGAGGTCTCACCCAAGCGGATCGCGAAGCTGCTGCGCGAGCAGAGCATCGATTTCTTCGCCGGCACACCGGCGCTGTTCGGATCGCTGGTTCGTGTTCCAACCGTCAAACCGCTGAAGACCGTCGGCGCGCGCTTCATCAGCTCGGGCTCGGCGCTGCCGGCCAACATCGCGGAGAGCTTCTACCAGCGCTTCGGTATCCGCCTGCTGTCCTGCTACCACAGCACCCAGGCCGGACCGCTGGCGCTCGATCGGTCGGGCAAAGATCCCGAGAGCGTCGGCCGGTCATTCGAAGGCGTGGATCTGCGGGTGGCTGGCCCGAAGGGGGACCGCTTGCCGGCCAGTGAAACCGGGCCGATCTGGGTCCGGTCACGCGGGCTGTCGGTGGTCTCGGTTCCGCGAATTCATCTGCCCAAACGCAGCGACGGCGTGCCGATTGGTGGGCTCGACGACGGCTGGCTCCGCACCGGCGACATCGGCCAGCAGGACAAGACCGGGCGCACCACCATCACCGGCCGCGAAGACGATCTGGTCAAGGTCGACGGCAAGCGCGTCGCGCTCGGCGAAGTGGAAGGCTGCCTGGAGGCCTTTCCGAAGGTCAAGGCCGCTCAGGCCCGGGTGATCACCGACGATCTCGGGGGCCCCATGGTCGTCGCGCGGGTGGTACGCGCGGGCATCTGCCGCGCCGAAGACATCATCGATCACTGCGCGCGCAACCTCGCGCCCTACAAAGTCCCCCGGCAGATCGAATTCTGCGAACAGCTCAGCTGACGGACCCGATCCCCGGTTCGAGACCGGTCGGGCACCGGGTCAATCAATCGTCTCGCGGAGCTTGGCCTCGACCACGCTGTGGCCACCCACGGGAAGGTCGACCTCCTTGAAGACCGAGTAGTAGCCCGGGCGGCGGATCTCGATCCGGTGGAAGCCGGCGCGAATCTGCCGGCCTTCGGCCTTCCAGCTGGATGCGTTGCCGACCGGCACGTCGTCGATCCAGACCGTCGCGTCCGTGAGGTTGCAGTCCACCCGGACGCTGCCGCCCTCGGGCAGCGTCTGGGCACAGGCGGCGCCGACCGAGAGCAGAGCCAGCAGCAAGCCGGCCAACCGAAGGTCGGCTCCAAGCTGTCTCGAGGTCATGGATTGCTCCCGGGTTGAGGCGAAGGGGGCGAAGGCGGGGAACGCAACCGCGCCCGGAGGTGGATCGCGTCGCCGGAGATCTGCACGTCGCTCAAGGTGATGAGCGCGTCGGCGTCGCGCGACAAGGCGGCGGCCAGGGGGCCCGCCGCGGTCCGCGTCCGCACCCGGATCTCCGCGTGACCGGCCCCCACCCGCTGGAGCTCGGCCGCCGAGACGGCACCCACCGATCGCACGCTCTTGAGAAGCGCCGAAATCGCTTGTGGCTCGACGACGTCGGCGTCGACGGTGAGGACTCTGAGATCGCCGGACCCGACGGCGGACGGGGAGAGGGTCGCGACGACCTGGTCTCCCAGGGCGTGTGCGAGCCGCACGAGACAGCTGGTGTGCCCCGTGTCGGCGCGGTCCGTGAACACCCGGGCGGTGGCGGTGCGCTCGCCGAGCGGGGCGCCCGACGGCGCGGCGAGCAAGCGCGCGGTGGCGCGGCAGGAGGTGGCGACCCGCCCGGTGCCACGGAGGGCCCCCTCGTCTGTGAGAGTGGCCGAAACCAGGGCGGCGTTGCCGAGCGCGGCGCGGGCGGCCGCCTGCGCCGCCGCGGCGACGGTCAGATCCCCCGCCTCTCCGACGCGCGCCCGGACCTTCGAAGGCGACAGCGCCGTCACCAGGCTCACCAGGAAGGCGGTGGTGCCCTCCAGCCGGTCGCCGGGGACGATTAGGAGCCCCGGGGTCCCGGGTGGCGGGGGGGCGGCCGACGCCGACACCGAAATGGCCGTCCAGCGGTCGATCTTGCGCCGGAGGGCGACCTCATCGACCTCCGCCTCGATCCGCACCGAGTAGACCCCGTTCGCCTCCCCCTCTTCCTGTGTCCGGTAGCGCGGCACCAGGCTTCGGGCCTTGGCCTCGATCGCCTTGATGGCCTTCGCCTGCGCCGCGCGCGTGGGTGCATCGGTCATGTCGCCGAGCGCCAGATCGACCGCCTGTCGCATGGCCTCGTCGAGCGCCCGCTCGCGGGCACCGGCGGCGTTCCCGCCCACCACCGGCGCTTGCCCCGTGGCCACGCGCGCGCCCGGCGCCAGCGCGGGCGTCCCCGAAGGTGGAGACGCCGATGGCGATGCGGGGGGCGAAGTCGACGGCGGAGCGCCGCGCGCCGCTCCGGCCGCAAGCGCGAGCCCCGCAAGCATCCAGTTGGAGATCGGCACCCACCGTTTCACTTCTGCACCTTCTGAACGTAGATCACGGCGAGACTTGCCGCGAGCTTCGCGGCCGGCACGGCGCCGTGCTCGATCACGAGCCGGCCGGCGCGATCGACGTGGGCGGCCACCGCGTTCGAGCCCGGCGGCGGCGCGCCGAGGTGGAAGGTCGCGGCACCGATCGCAATCTCCCGGCCGTCGACGGTGGCGGGCGGGGCCGCGCCAAGATGCATGGCAGGCGCCGAGAGGATCACGGTCTGCGGCTCCTTGTCGTCGAGCCAATCCGCAAAGCGGATCTCGAGGCGGGTCAGGGCGCCGCCGTTGGATTGGTACTGGGTGTCGACCGTCCTGGCGCGACCGAGTGCCCGATCGACGCCGGCGGCTCCGAGATTGCGGCTGCCACCGAGCGGCAGTGTCGCCAGCGCGGCCCGCAGCTTGCCGAGCGCGGCGTCGTGGGCCCGGCGTTCGGCGCCTGGACGTGCCAGGTCGACGCTCGGCATGCGGAGATCGGCCGCCGCGCCGCCCGTCGCACCGAGCGTACCGGCCTGCCAGTCGATGGTCACGCCACCGCGGGTCTCCTGCAAGGGGCCGCCTTCACCGCGCGACTGCGCGGCGCGCGCGCCGAACGCGAGCGACAGCAACACCGCGAGCGCGGCGCTATTCCCACTCGATCGTCGCGGGGGGCTTCGACGAGATGTCATAGACGACGCGGTTGATCCCTTTTACCTCGTTGACGATACGCGACGAGATGGTGGCCAGCAGGTCGTAAGGGAGCTGCACCCAGTCGGCGGTCATGCCGTCCCGCGAGTGCACCGCCCGCAGCGCCAGCGTGTCGGCGTAGGTCCGCTCGTCGCCCATCACGCCAACGGTGCGGACCGGAAGCAGCACCCCGAACGACTGCCAGATCGATTCGTAGAGACCGGCCGCGCGAATCTCCTGCTCGATGATCGAATCGGCGGCGCGCAGGACGTCGCAGCGGACGCGCGTCACCTCGCCGATGATGCGGACGGCGAGGCCAGGCCCCGGAAACGGCTGCCGCCACAGGACATGGTGGGGAAGCCCCAGCTCGGCACCCAGCGCGCGGACTTCATCCTTGAATAACTCCCGCAGGGGCTCGACCAGCTTCAGGTGCATCCGCTCCGGTAGCCCGCCCACATTGTGGTGCGACTTGATGGTCGCCGACGGGCCCTTGGCCGAGACCGATTCGATGACGTCGGGATAGAGCGTGCCTTGCACCAGAAAATCGGCGCCGCCGGTGGTCGCCGAAAGTTTCTTGGCCTCTTCCTCGAAGACGGCGATGAACTCGCCGCCGATGATCTTCCGCTTGCGCTCCGGATCGGTGACGCCGGCCAGCTTCCCCAGGAATCTTTCGCTGGCCTCCACCACCCGCAGATCCGCCTTGAAGGCGTCACGGAACAACGACTCGACCTGCGCCGATTCGCCCGCCCGCTGCAGGCCCGTGTCGACGAAGATGCAGGTCAGACGTGCGCCGATCGCGCGCAGCACCAGTGCCGCGGCGACCGACGAATCGACACCGCCCGACAGCCCGCAGACCGCGTGCCCGGTCGTCCCCACGCGCGCCGAGACCGCCGCCACCGCTTCGCCCACGAAGCCGGCCATGGTCCAGCTCGGCTCGGCGCCACAGATCCGAAACAGAAAGTTGGCCAGGATCTCCTGACCGCGCGGCGTGTGCGCCACCTCGGGGTGGAACTGCACGCCCCAGAATTTTCGATCGGGCGCGGCCACCGCCGCCGCCGGGCAGTTGGCGCTCTCGGCGATCACCTCGAAACCGGGGGGCAAGGTCTCGACCCGATCGCCGTGGCTCATCCAGACCGGCAGCTCCTCGCCCGCGGAAAACCCGTGGAAGAGCCCGCCCGCAGATTTCACCCGCAACGTCGCCCGCCCGTACTCGCGTCGCTCCGCCGGCACCACCTTGCCGCCCAGCTGCAGCGCGGTCAGCTGCGTGCCGTAACAGATCCCCAGGATCGGCACGCCCAGGTCGTAGACCTCGTCGCTGATGTGCGGGGCCTCCGGGTCGTAGCAGGAGGCCGGGCCGCCCGAGAGGATGATCCCACGCGGCCCGAGCTCGCGGATCCGCGCGACAGACAAATTGAACGGATGAATCTCCGAGTACACCTTCTGCTCGCGCACGCGGCGCGCGATGAGCTGGGTGTATTGCCCCCCGAAGTCCAGGATCAGGATCAGATCGCGACGGCTACTGCTCGACACGGTAGTTGGGCGCCTCTTTGGTGATGATGACGTCGTGCACGTGCGACTCGCGCAACCCCATGGCGGTCGCCCGCATGAAGCGCGCCTTGGTCCGCAGATCCTCGATGGTGCGGCAGCCGGTGTAACCCATCCCCGATTTGAGACCGCCGATGAGCTGGTAGATCGACTGCGACAGCGGACCCCGGTACGGCACCCGTCCCTCGATTCCCTCGGGGACCAGCTTGGCGTCGCTGGTGACCTCGCCCTGGAAGTAGCGATCGCGGCTGCCGGCCCGCATCGCGCCGATCGACCCCATCCCCCGGTATACCTTGTAGCTGCGCCCCTGAAACAGCACGATCTCGCCCGGCGCCTCGTCGGTGCCGGCGAAGATGCTGCCGATCATGACGGTGTTCGCGCCGGCGGCGATCGCCTTGGCCACATCGCCCGAATACTTGATGCCGCCGTCGGCGATGATCTGGACGCCCATCGACGCGACCGCCTTGGAGCAGTCGTTGATGGCGGTGATCTGGGGAACCCCCACGCCGGCCACGATTCGGGTGGTGCAGATCGATCCGGGACCGATGCCGACCTTGATCGCGTCGGCGCCCGCCTTGGCCAGCGCCAGCGCCCCCTCGCCGGTGGCCACGTTGCCGGCGATGAGCTGCGCCTTGGGGAAATTGCGGCGCACCTGGGCCACGGCCTCCACGACGCTGCGCGAGTGCCCGTGCGCGGTGTCGATGCAGATGGCGTCGCAGCCGGCCTTGAGCAAGGCATCGATGCGCTCGTCGCGGTCGTTGCCCACCCCGACCGCCCCGCCCACCCGCAGCCGCCCATGCTCGTCCTTCGCCGCAAACGGATGCTGCTGCGCCTTCTCGATGTCCTTGATGGTGATGAGCCCCTTGAGGTAGCCCGCCCCGTCGACCACCAGGAGCTTCTCGATTCGGTTCTTGTGGAGCAGCTCCTTGGCCGCCTCGACCGTGGTCCCCTCGCCGATGGTGATGAGCTTCTTGGTCATCATGGCGCTGACCTGCTGGTCGAGGTTGCGCTCGAACCGGATGTCGCGGTTGGTCAGGATGCCCACCGGCCGGCCGTCGGCGGCCACCACCGGAAGACCCGAGATGTCGTGGCGGCGCATCAGCTCCACCGCCGCCGCCAGCTTCTGCTCGGGCGCGACGGTCACCGGGTTGACGACCACGCCGGTCTCCGCCTTCTTGACCTTGGTGATCTCCAGAACCTGCTCCGGAATGCTGAGGTTCTTGTGGACGATGCCGATGCCGCCGTCGCGCGCCATGCAGATGGCGGTGGCCGC
>CAYTTF010000092.1:0-13506 GCA_964440665.1 uncultured Myxococcales bacterium
GGTCCGGCCGCGAGCCCCGCCGCGACCAAAGCGCAGAGGGCGATCAAACGAGATCCGGTCATGGCGCGCCTCCAGTCGAGGGATCTGCGGTCAGCAGGCCCGGGTAGAGTCGGCGGGTCTGGTCGTCGAGCGTCGTCGCGTCGTACACGGTCGCCCCGATCCCACCTTCGTCGTGAATCACGATCACGGACAGACCGCCGTCGGCCCGCTGAATCTCGAACACCTGTCCGACCGGCCGCTCGATCAGCAGCGACCGGGGCTGCTTGGTTTGCAGGCTGGTCGCCGCCACTTCCAGTCCGTTCGGGATGAACGTCCAGATCTGATCGCCCAGCGGCGACATGCTGAGATCGATCGACGTGGTGGAGGTCAGCAGCGGCGCCGCCGTGCGGGTGGTGAGATCCAGAACGTAAAACGAGGCGGCGTCGGAGGTCTCCAGCACCTTGAGCGTGTCACCCATGGGCACCGCCGGGACGTCCAGGATCTTGGCGATCGTATCGGTGATGCCGACCGTCGCGATGCTGCGGTACGGCTGGCCGGCGGTGTGCCCGAGCTCCCAGAACGCGACCCCCTCCTGTCCCGCGGACACGGCGGCGTTCCAGAGCAGCGCGACGTCGACGGTGGCGCCCGCATTGGTGGCGCTCAGATCGTTGTTGGGGTCGGTCACCAGCGACAGGCTCTGGTACCGGGCGGGCATGGCGACGTCCTCGGTCAGGCTGGTCACCGGATCGATGAGCGTCGCCTTGCTCAGGCCGGGGACCAGCGCGGCCAGTCGCAAGCCGCCGTCGGTGTGCACGAAGGCGAGGTCGGTGGCGATCCCACCGACGTCGGTGAGGTTCACGGTGGGGACGAAGCCGTTCTGGGTGGCCAGATCGGCGCCCGGCTGGATCACGAACTGCAACGTCACGACGTCGCTGTCGTTCGCCAGGCGGATGCCGATACGGGCGCCATCGGTCGCGTCGCCGACGTCGACGGCGATCCCGGCCGGCGTCAGGAGGCTCGTGTCGGTGGCGTTGGTGAGCGGGACGGTGATCTCCGGTATCTCCGGATGCTCGAGCTGCAGGAGAGAAAGACCCTGGTCCGACTCGATGACCAGCAGGGGGTGCAGGCCGGGGATCGGGAGCGCGAGCGGCTGGGTGAAGGTAAACCGCTCGGGTCGCCCGCCGAAGCTCATGAGCGTGTGGGTGATCGGCGTGGCGGTCTTCGGCGGCTGCGTGACGTCCAGGATCACCAGCTCGTTCGGGTTCGACACGAACGGCTGGCCGTTGCCGCTGCCGGCATAGAGGACCACCCAGTGGCCGCCGGGATCGATCGCCAACCCGGCCAGTGGGTCGGTGAGCGTCGTCAGCAGGTACTTCTGAACCACCGGCGCGGATCCGCCCGGCGCGATCACCGTGAGCGAAGGCGACTCGTTCGGCCGAGCGTCGCCGATCCCGCCGCGGTGTCCACCGGAGACCACGAACAGCTTCTTGCCATCCGGTGAGGCGACGGCGTTCAGGATGTTCGGACCGACCGGGATCGACGTGGAGGTGAGGCTCTGGTCCAGCCCCGGCTGGAGGAGCACCACGCGCGTCGCGCCGGTGTCGACCAGGGCCACCGCCCCCGGCAGTCCGAACGCGGGCGGTGCGGGATCGATCGAGGTCGACCAAAAAGCGTCTCGGCCCCCGCACCCGGCCAGGCCGGCTGCAGCGAAGATCGCGACGAAACCGAAGCGGATGGTTGCGGTCATTGGCTCTGGCTCCAGTCGACGACGCCGGCGCCAATCTCGAAGCCCGTCAGCGTGCGCGCCTGTCCGCTGTCGAGCGTGACGAAGGTGATCCGCCCTTCCGGATGTTTCTGGGCCACGAACCCCTCGTTGGCGCCGGCCAGAACACCGACGGCGATGGGCGGGCTGGCCAGCTTGAAGGCCTTTACCGCGAGCGAAGGGAACTGCCCCAGATAGACGCCGTAGGTTTGGGTCACGTCGTCGCGCTCGGTGACGAGAACGCGATCGCCGGCGGGTGAAATCGCCACCGATTGCGGTGGCACGTCGGTCATCTGGATCTTGGCGGGAAGATTTCCGGTGAGCGGCACCAGACTGAAGGCGTTGGCCGGCGTCTGCGAGGGGACGCCGGCATCGCCCCGGCTGGCGCCGCCGTCCCGCGGAACGACGCCGCCATCGGGAGTCGCGGGGGCCGAATCGCCGTGCAGCACGACGGCGTTGGTCGCGTCGGGGGTGGCGAAGACCGAGAGCACCGGCGCGTGCAGCTTGACGACCCGGTAGCTCGGCGTCGCCCCCAGCGTCAGCACGGTCATGCGATCGACGCTGCTGGCGTTGGTGTAGAGGAGCGCCGTGTTTCCGTCGGGCGCGATCGAGACCGAGCCCACCGTTTCGCCGGTGATCGTCACGTGGATGACCGCGGCGGGATCCGGGGCGCCGCCGGCGAGCGGGATGATCGCCACCTCTGCCGTGTCGCGCACCACCGCCACGGCGCGATCGCCCGCCGCCGTCAGATCGATGTCGGTGACCGCGCCCGACAGATCGATCGACGATCGGGTGCCGCTGTCGAGATCCACGATCTCGACCGAGGCGCTTCCCTGGCGCCGGACCACCGCCAACCGGCCGTTCGGCGTGATCGAGACGTCGCGGGTGTCGGCGTCTTCGGTCGGATCGTCGGTGAGCAGGACGTTTCCCGTGGCGAGCGGACTGCCGGTACCCGTCAAGGCAATCACCGACACGCCGTCCTCCGTCACGGCGAAGGCCTTGGAATTGTCGGCCGCGTACGCCAGCGCGACCGGCCGGAATCCCACCGAGAGGATCTTTCTGGTCGGCGGCGAGGCCGACAGATCCATCACGGTGACGTCTTGATACCCGGAGAGCGGATCGGGGTGCGCGATCTGGCGGGCGTCGGTCCAGGAGATCACCCAGCGGCCGCTCGCCGAAACGGCGAGGGCGTTGGCGCCGTGCGCGACGCCGCTCACCGTGGCGCTGGTGAGGACACCGTGGGTGTCGATCTGCAGGACCGTGGCGTCGTCGGAGAGGACGTTGAGCACGATGACGGCATCGCCACTGGCGCTGGGAAGCGGGCTCATGTAGGTGGGCGCGTCGCCGGCCTCGACGGTGTGGACGTCCAGCGCGGCGCCGCCGACGTAGGCGACCCGTCCGCTGTCGGGGTTGGCGACCCAGATGTAGCTGCCGGTCGCGACCGGGACCTCGTAGGAGCTCTCGACCTCCTTCTCGGGTGGAAGGGTGCTGCCGCTGCCACCGCTGCCGGTCGATCCGCCCGAGCCGTTGGTCCCGGGAATGCCGTTGCTGTTGCCGGCCCCCGTCGTTCCCGTCGGTTCGCCGCCGCCGCTGGGCGCCGCCGAATCTCCAGCTCCCGCGCACCCCGCTCCCGTGAGCAACAAGGAGATGATCAGCAGAGTGCGTGTCATGCAGCTGGCAGCACGCAACCAACGTGCCACACCATTTGCCCCGGAACGTCGCTCGCTTAGGCGACGACCGCGGGCCGGCTCTCAGAAAATCGCGACATTCGTGTCGCGCCCGGTGGATTTCCGACGCCGCGATCAGGCGGAGGTCGGTTCGGGGCAGACCAGCAGCACCGGCCCGGCGGGCCTCCGCGCTCCTGGTGAAGGTGCTCGCGCCGCAGCTGACCGGTCCTCGGATCGATCAGCCGGTCCACCGCCTTCGTCAACCGTCGCGGAGCGCGTCTAACGACTAGCCGTCGCTGGCGGCGTCGCCGACACCAGCATCCGATACAGGAACGCAGGTACAGGAGTTGGGGGAAGGTATGAATCCCTGGCTACAACTGGTCGTGCACGCTTGTGAACCACATCCGAGGCTAGTCAATATTAACGAAGCCACAAGGCCACCGACTCCACACAGGATTCGGAGCCTGGTCGGAAACCGCCTCGGCTCGGCCATTACTTTCCAGCCCAATGCCGGAGAGGCGCGCATGCATCCGACGCGAAGGCTGCGTCGCTCACAAGCGCGCTGTCCGCGGAGGTGCCGCCGACATTCGGTTGAGCGCCAGGAATGGAGGCGCTTGGCACCCAACAGGTCGCCAACATCTTACCGGCGAACTTCCAAGACTGCTGACTTGACGGCAACACTACCTCTCCACCGACACCATTGGGCGCAATATCAATGCTCACCGTGCCCCCGGACATATCCGGGCTGTCCGCCGCGCCATTGATCTGGACCGACACGATGCCATCGGCCATCGGCCCGTTAGAGATCGAAAGAACAAACGAATCGCTCCCAGTTTGTGTGGCTGGCAAGCGGCCGGTCACATTGATCGATCCGGCTTGATCGGAGGTCGTGAACCAAAAGTCGATCAACGAAATATTGCCCAGTGAGGCCCGGAGTTGCGCCGGCTCAGCGCTCATGAGCCTCCTCCCTGGGATGTCGAGCTCGAATGTGCTCGCGGGCGCCATAGTGGACGGGTCGCTCGGTGTGCGCTCGGAACAGCCAAACATGCCGACCGACAGTAATGTCAGAAGAACCCATGATGCCTTATCGTTCATTTGCATAGTTCTCCCGCAGCATACGACATTTGATGCTCATTGCACTGTGGACAGAGTTGTTTCGATAGTTTCCGAGACGGCATTTTCGGTGTCGTCTTGCCAGAGTGCGCGTCATGCTGCTGGCAGCACGCAACCAACGTGCCACAAACATTTGCCAGGAACGTCGCTCGGTTAGGCGACGACCGCGGGCCGGCTCTCAGAAAATCGCGACATTCGTGTCGCGCCCGGTGGATTTCCGACGCCGCGATCAGGCGGAGGTCGGTTCGGGGCAGACCAGCAGCACCGGCCCGGCGGGCGTCCGGACGAATCGGCGGGCGCCCGTTGATGGCAGCTGGGCGAGGGTGTCGGCGAGAGCCTCGTGCTCGGTGGCGGTCAGCGCATCGAGAGGTTGGGCGGCGTCGCCCGCGATGATCTCGTACCAGACCGCGCGCCGATCGTCGGACAGTCGGAGGACGCGCTGGACCTGCGGGCCACCGGCCGCCGCGATCCGCCGGAGATCGTCGAGGGCCGCGCCTTCGATGGGCGCCGCCCGCTCCTCGATGAGGACGTCCCGAGCCGTTCGGGGATCGTGGCGTCGCACCAGGCGCGAAAGCGGCGTCGACCACAGCTCCTGTTCGACGGGCGCCGGGATCTCGAGCGGCGACGGCGCGGGCAGGGCGTCGGCCACCCCGGGCTCCGGCAGCGCCGCGCCTTCGATCGGCCACGCCCCGATCTCCTCGGCCATCTCGGCGGCCGACGCGAAGCGCTCCGCGGGCGACTTGGCGAGCGCGCGCAGCAGCACGCGATCGTGCGCGGTCGAGAGCCCCGGTCGCCGCGCGGATGGGAGCGGCGGGCTCTCACCGAGATGTTGCCCGACCAGATCCGGCCCGAGAAACGGCGGCTGCCCGGTGAGCGCCTCGGTCAAGGTCGCGCCGAGCGCGTAGAGATCGGCTGAAAAGCCGATCGGCGCGCCGGTGATCTGCTCGGGCGACATGTACGCGACGGTTCCCAGAAAGCCGCCGGTCTGGGTCTGACCGAAGTCGGCGAGGTGCGCGCTGCCGAAATCGCCGAGCTTGGCGTTTCCCGCGGCGTCGAAGCAGATGTTCGCGGGCTTGACGTCGCGGTGGACGATGCCGCGCTCGTGGGCGGCGCCCAGCGCGGCCAGCAGATCGAGCGCCAGCCGTCGCACGCCGGCCAGCGGCAGCGGCCCGCCGGTGGCCAGATGATCGGCCAGGGTTCCCCCCACCATCAGCTCGAAGACGAAGAGACCGGCGGCGGGTTGCGCGTCGTGAAGCGCCACGATGTTCGGGTGCCGCAGGCGCCCGGCCGCCTCGGCTTCGCGCGCGAACCGCAGATAGGCCTGTCGCTCGGCGTCGCCGCCGGCGTCGCCGATGGCGAGCAGCTTGAGCGCGACCGGCGTGCCGAGCAGCGTGTCGATCGCCTCGTAGACTCGGCCAAGCGCGCCACCCCCGAGCAGGCGCCGGATCT
The DNA here is from genome assembly GCA_964440665.1 of uncultured Myxococcales bacterium. Lineage (GTDB taxonomy): Bacteria > Myxococcota_A > Polyangia > Fen-1088 > Fen-1088 > JADGRB01. The sequence goes on from CAYTTF010000092.1 coordinate 5,971, forward strand.
GGAACCGACGGCCGAGACCGCTGGAGGTCGCACCGCCGGCCGCGGCGGCCTCGGCGTCCTCGAGCGCGGCGAGATCTTCTGGGGTGGGCGGCAGGGATCCGTCCGATCCGTCCGACCCATCCGACCCATCCGATCCATCCGACCCATCTAGTCCTGGCTGGCGGCGCCGCAGGCGCGCGAGCAGCTCGACCGCGGCGCCGTGGAAACCGAGCGCCAGGAGCGGACCGCAGAGGGCCCGCCAGGCCGACGTTCGCAAGGCCGGGGTCCGCGCGGCGATCTGCAGGTGTCGGGCCGCCTCTTCGTTGCGCCCCAGCCGGCCCAGCAGACGCCCGAGCTCCAGCCGCGCGCCGGCCGCTTCGTCGCCGCTCCCCTGCGCGACGAGCCGCTCATAGATGAGACCGGCGGCCCGCAGATCGCCGACGCGTGTGCGAGCCCGTGCCTCGTCGAGCGGTGCATGGGCGCGTCCGTAGAGCGCCGCCGCCCGCGCCCAGGCACCGGCGCGCTCCGCCACGCGCGCGGCCTCGAAGGGTTGCCCGCGCGCGGCGAAGGCATCGACCACCCGCGCCAGCTCGTCGGGCGCCACGGTCGCATCGGCGATCTCCTGGGCCTGCCCGGGGAGCCCCGCGTCCAGCGCCAGGCGCACCGCCAGGGCGCGATCGCCGAGCGCAAGCGCCAGCGGCCAGGCGTCGGCGAACCGCCAGACCCGTTCATAGAGCCCGATCGCGCGCGCCAGCTCACCGCGCTCCGCCGCGATGCGCGCCGCCTCGACGTACGCGCCGTGCGCGACCAAGTACTCAACGACGTCGGTCATGGTTTAAACAACCGTGGCCATGTTAAAAGCCGTGTCACCCAGGCCATGATACTCGGCGTTTTTGGCGGAAGCGGGCTCTACGATATCGACGGTCTGGTCGAGGAGCGGGCGGAGGAGGTCCCGACGCCGTTCGGGGCGCCCTCCGGGCCGGTGGTGAGCGGTCGGGTCGGGGACGCGCGCCTGCTGTTTGTCGCCCGGCACGGACGTGGACATCTGTTCTCTCCGTCGGAGATCAACTACCGCGCCAACGTCTTCGCGCTCAAGGCGGCGGGCGCGACGCGCGTCCTTTCGGTCTCCGCGGTCGGGTCCTTGCGCGAGGGGATGCGCCCCGGCGACTTCGTGGTCGTCGATCAGTTCATCGACAAGACCTGGGGGCGCGGCTCCACATTTTTCGGCGACGGTGTGGTCGGGCACGTCAGCTTCGCCGAGCCGACCTGCCCGGCGTTCGGCGGCGCGGTGGCGGCCGCGGCCGGGGCGGCCGGATTCGTCGAGGCGCCCGCCGAGGCCCGTCGCGCGTCGGCGCCGGCGGACGGAATGAAGCGTTTTCACCGCGGCGGAACCTACGTCTGCATGGAAGGTCCGCAGTTTTCGACGCGCGCCGAGTCGATGCTCCACCGGAGCTGGGACGCCGACGTGATCGGCATGACCGCCGCGACCGAGGCCAAGCTCTGTCGCGAGGCGGAGCTCTGCTTCTCGGCGCTGGCGCTGGTGACCGACTACGACGGCTGGCACGCCGAGGAGGCCGCGGTCACCGCCCGTGCGGTGGTCGAGGTGCTGCGCGCCAACGTCGCCGGCGCCAAGGAGATCGTCCGCCGGTTGCCGGCGTCGACGAGATCCGTCGCCGCCTGCGGTTGCGCGCGGGCGGCCGCGCACGCGGTTCTCACCGCGCCGGGGGCCATTTCGCCCGACGCGCGTCAACGCCTGCGGGCACTTCACGGGAGAGACATTTGAGCACCTCGTCATTGTTGGTCGTCGGATCCGTCGGCCTCGACACCGTCGAAACCCGCGCGGGCAAGCGCGCCGACGTCCTGGGCGGCGCGGCGTCGTATTTTTCGGTCGCCGCCTCCTTCCTGGCGCCGGTTCGCCTGACCGCCGTGGTCGGCACCGATTTTCCCGACGCGCACACCAAGCTGCTCGAGACCCACGCCGTCGATCTGGCGGGCCTCGAACGGGTCGCCGGGCGCACCTTCCGCTGGTCGGGCGTCTACGCGGCCGACTTCTCGAGCCGCACCACGCTCGACACCCAGCTCAATGTCTTTCAGGACTTTCGCCCCAAGCTGCCCGCGGCCTGGACCGATTCCGAGTACGTCTTCCTGGCCAACATCGATCCGGTGTTGCAGCTCGGCGTCCTCGAGCAGACCAAGAAGCCGCGCTTTGTGGCCTGCGACACCATGAACTTCTGGATCGAAGGGAAGCGGCCCGATCTGCTGCGTCTGCTCGAGCGGGTCGACATGTTGCTGCTCAACGACGAGGAGGCGCGCCAGCTCTCCGGCCAGGCCAACCTGCCGGCGGCGGCGCGCGCCATCCGCGCGATGGGCCCCAAGGCCGTCGTGATCAAGCGCGGCGACGCCGGGGCGCTGCTGTTCCACGAAGCGGGCGTCTTCTCGGCACCGGCCTTCCCGATCGAGAACGTCGTCGATCCGACCGGCGCGGGCGATTCGTTCGCCGGTGGTTTCATGGGCTGGATGGCGCGCGAAGGCGACATCGGCCCCGCCACCATCCGCACCGCGATGATCTTGGGGTCGGTGCTGGCGTCGTTCTCCGTCGAGGACTTCAGCCTCGACCGCTTCCGGCGGCTCGATCTCGGCCAGATCCGCGAACGGTTCGCCGCCTTCTCCGATCTGGTCCACTTCGAGAAGATCAAGATCTGACGGCGTGGCCGAGCCGCTCATGATGACCGCGCCGACCGCCGCCGCGATGCAGGAGATCGGCGAGCGACTGGGGCGCGCGCTCGTCGCGGGGGACGTGGTCGCGCTAAAGGGCCCGCTCGGCGCGGGCAAGACCACCTTCGTGCAGGGGCTGGCGCGCGGCACTGGCGTCCCGCCCGGACGCCACGTGGCGAGCCCGACTTTCGCGCTCGTCAACGAGCACCCGGGTCGCGTCCCGCTGGTTCACGCCGATCTCTACCGGATCGCCGACCCGCGCGAGCTGGACGAGCTTGGCCTCAGTGACGCCTTCGACCGGGCGGCGGTCGCCATCGAATGGCTGGACCGCTTTCCCGACGCCGCGCCGCCGGAGCGCCTCGAAATCGAGATCGCGATCGGCGCGGACGGCGCGCGCGTCCTGACGCTTCGCCCTGTCGGCGCGCGTGCCTTCGCCCTGTCGGCTGCGCTTGCTCGGACCAGGTGAATCATCTATGATTCACGACATGGCGACCGTTACAATTCGCGACCTGCGCACGCACTTCCCGAGGCTCAAGGAAGTAATCGCCCGAGAGGGCGAGGTCATCGTCACGGATAGGGGACGCCCCGCCTACGTCCTTCGTTCGTACGCCGCGCGACGGCAGGCGGGGAAAACCAAGGTCGACTACTTTGGTCGGCTCAACGCCCACCAACCGGATCCCCTGTCCGCAAAGGCGTCCCGGGCGCTTGACGAGTCGAACCGTGGCGAGCGCTGACCGGATCTACGTCGATCCGAGCGCCCTTCGCTGTCTCTACGTACACGATCAGCGGTCGCGATCGTTTTGCGCGTGGCGCGGCCGAGCTCGCGGAGCGCTACCGCTCACGCCTTTTGGTCGTGTCGAGCTGGTGAACAGCATGGCACTGGCGGTCTTCAGGCGGGACATCTCGGGCGACGCGGGACAGGCAGCGCTTTCCGATCTGGACGCGGATATCCGAGCAGGACATCTCTTTGTGGCGGACTTGCTCTGGCGTCAGGCGCTGGACCGTGCGGCCGACCTGAGCCGCAGGAACACGCCCGCGGTAGGCACGCGAACATTGGACGTGCTCCACGTCGCCAGCGCGCTTGTGCTCGGTTGCCGGCACTTCATTACCTACGACGCTCGGCAGGCGGCGCTTGCGCGGTTGGCAGGCCTCCGGATCGTGATTCCGTAGTTGGTGCCGCCCCTGGTGTTCACCTGTCTCCGGAGTTGTCGCTGACCTTGCCGACCCTCACGTCTGCCGACAACGATGGGTGGCCACTGCCGAGCCGCAATGTCGAGACAATGGTCTCCCACTCGGGTACTGCCCAGGCCTCATCCTTGGGCCAGTAGTAGTAGGTGGCGAGGACCTGAAGGGCTTGATTCGCGGCGACGAGCCAGCGGGCCCGTGCGGCGCATTTCTCGCCGGTCTTCGTGTCGTCGGCTTCGTATTCGTACTCGGTCCACGCGAGCTCGATGTCGCCTCTGTCGATGCTCGTCGTGCTCGTCGCGGCTCGTTCGCGGCCGTCCGCCGCGAGCGCCAGGCGGAGCCGCTCCGGAACGGTTGGCAAGCGGGGATCGAGTGGAAATGGTTGGTGCGAGACTTCGAGTAGGGCTTCATCCATTGCGTCGGTCACGCGCACATGGCCTTCCTGGAGGGACAGGAGCCAATCGGTCGGGACCGTCAACTGTGCTCCGCCCAGGACGTCCACCACTTTCCGCGGCGCCACCTTGCGTCCGGCGTCAAAGTGGCGAGTTTACCTCCTCCACCAAAGAACGGCGGCGCTACCAGACGGTGTCGATCCCGAAGACCTCGATCTTGCGATCGTTGGTCGCGAGCGGCATGCCTTCGAGATCACTCTGAGCGGCCAGCATCCGGTCGAACGGATCGGCATGCTCTTGCGGCCAGGATCCCGCCCGCTCGCCATGCGGGAAGCTGACCGGCAATAGCTCGAACCGCTGTCCCAGACAGTAGGACTCCAGAGAGCCGGGGCTCGTCCACTTGAGCTTCCCGAGACGCACCTTGGTCGTGATCTCCCAGGCCGTTGCCGCGCTCACGAAGATCTTGGTCCTTTCGTTCTCGATCAGACGTCGGACCTTCCTACTGAGTGCCTTGTCCCCCGTGGCCCACCAGAGGAGAGCGTGGGTATCGAGCAGAAGGTCTTTCTCCTCCAAGTCACCCCTCGCCAGTCCAGCCCGACGGTAGGGGCTTGAAAAACGCTGGCCCCACCTCGACGAATCCCTTTAGGGTCCCGGGCTCGCGTTTCGGTTGCCGGCCCGGCAGCGGCACCAGGCGGGCGTACGGCTGACGGCCCTTGGCGATGGTGATCTCCTCGCCGGCGTGTACACGCTCGAGCAGGCGTGAGAGGTGCGTTTTTGCTTCGTGGACGTTGACCGTCTTCATCCCCAAACAATGACTAAGTCAATAGACTAAGTCAACTCGGGCCCCGGGGTCGATGGCTACGTGCGTACGAAGTCGCGGGCGACGCCGGCGATGCCGGGCGCGTCGAGCTTGAAGTGCGCGTAGAGGGCCTCGGGGGTCCCGGACTCGCCGAAGACGTCGGGGATGCCGTGGCGACGGATGCGCACCGGCTCGCGCTCGGCCAGCGCCTCGCAGACCGCGCCGCCCAGGCCGCCCGTGATCTGATGATCCTCGACGGTGAGGATCCGCTTGGTCTCGCGGGCCGCCTTGGCCAGGAGCTCGACGTCGATCGGCTTGATGGTGTGGATGTTGATGACCCGCACGGAAAGGCCGTCCTTGGCGAGGAGCGCGGCGGCTTTGACGGCCGGCCCGACCGTGCCGCCGGTGGCGACAATGGTCAGATCCTTCCCGTCGACCAGGGTTACCCCCTTGCCGAACTGGAACACGTAGCCGTCCTTGTTGACCCGGTCCAGCTTCTGCCGCGTGGTGCGCAGGAACGCCGGTCCCTTGTGGGCGAGCAGATATTCGACGGCGCCGACGGTCTCCAGATCGTCGGCCGGCTGAATCACCGACATGGTCGGCAAGGTCCGCATGAGCGCGATGTCTTCGAGGCCCATCTGCGAATAGCCGTCCTCGCCGATGGCGACGCCGCAGTGGCTGCCGACGATGCGGACATTGGTCGCCGAATAGCAGATCGACATCTTGACCTGGTCGAAGCGCCCCGTGATGAAGCAGGCGAACGAGCAGCAGAAGGGGATCTTGCCGGCCAATGAGAGGCCCGCCGCGACGCCCAGCATGTTGGCCTCGGCGATGCCCATGTCGAAGAAGCGCTCCGGGAACTTCTTGGCGAACTTGCGCGAGCGCGTGCTCTCGGCGAGATCCGCGTCGAGCACGACCACCTCCGGGTGCGTCTCGCCGAGCCGCGCCAGGGCGTCGCCAAACGCGTCGCGGGACGCGACGGCCGGGATGACGTCGCGGGACGCGACGGCCGGGATGACGTCGCGGGACGCGACGCCCGCCGGGGTGCCGTCGCCGGCCATCAGGCCGCCTCCTTAACGAGCGCCTGGGCCGCCCGCAGCGCCGCCACCGCGGCCGCCAGCTGCTCCTTGTTCGGCGCCACGCCGTGCCAGGCAACCTTCCCCTCCATGAACGAGACCCCTTTGCCTTTGATGGTCTGGGCGACGATGAAGGTCGGCTTCCCCTTGGCCGCGCGCGCCTCGGCGAAGGCCCCCGCGATCTGCGGGTAGTCGTGACCGTCGATGGTCAGCACGTTCCAGTTGAAGGCCCGCATCTTGTCGGCAAACGGCTCGATGTTCATGATCTCGACCACCGATCCGTCGAGCTGGATCTTGTTGTGATCGAGAATGACGCACAGGTTGTCGAGCCCGAACTTGGGGGCCGACATGGCCGCCTCCCAGATCTGCCCCTCCTGCGATTCGCCGTCGCCGATCATGACGTAGGTGCGGAACTTGTCGCCGTCCAGCTTGGATGCCAGCGCCATGCCGATGCCGATCGAGAACCCTTGCCCGAGGGAGCCGGTGGACGCTTCGATCCCCGGCAGGAGAAAATCGGCCGGGTGTCCCTGCAGCGGGCTGCCGAGGTGCCGCAGCGTCGGCAGCAGATCGCGCGAGAAATAACCGGCGTGCGCCAGCACCGTGTAGAGCGCCGGCACCGCGTGTCCTTTCGAAAGCACGAAGCGATCCCGATCGGCCCAGTGCGGCTCTGCGGGGCGGTGACGCATCTCCAGGAAGAACAGCGTCTGTAGAAGATCCATGGCGGACAGGGTGCCGCCCGGGTGGCCGCTCTGCGCCGACGCGATGGCGTCGAGGTTGTCGATCCGCAGATCGAAGGCGCGCCGGCGAAAGGTGGCGAGCGTGGGTCCGTCGAGCGTCATGCGCGGCTGAGTTTTCCCCGACGGCCGGCCGGGCTTCAAGGAAAAACCGTTCGGGCCTTGGTGCTTCCGGGCGGGTGCTATGGTGTCACGCGTGCTGAGCGGATCGGCAACGCTTCTCGCGGGTCTGGCGGCGCTTCTGGCGGATGTGGCGCCACCCGCGCGGCCCTCGGCCCCCGTGCGGCCGACGCCGCCAGCGCCCGCCGCGACGCAGGCGCCGGCGGCCCGCGTGGTCGCCCAGAGCTACCCGGTGATGGGGACGCAGGCGACCTTCTCGGCCTTCACGGCCGATCCGGCGCAGGCCGAGCGAGCCTTCGTCGCCGCCTACGCCGAAATTCGTCGCGTCGAGCGCCTGATGACCGACTGGGAGCGGCCCGGCGAGCCGGAGAGCGACATCGTCCGGATCAACAAGGCGGCGGGGAAGGATCCGGTGCGCGTCAGCGCCGAGACCATCGAGGTGATCGACAAGTCGCTGGAGATGTCGCGTCGCTCGGAGGGGGCGTTCGACATCACCTTCGCGGCGATGCACGGCCTGTGGAAGTTCGACGAGGACA
>CAYTTF010000093.1:0-13423 GCA_964440665.1 uncultured Myxococcales bacterium
TCCGTCGGACGACCTCAAGGTGCGGCCGAGCGTCTTTACCGGTGGGTATCGAATCTCGGACACGAAGGTATTCCCCGGCTGATCACCTTTCCGCACACTCGAGTCTCATTGTCTCGGCGGGCTGGGTGTTGGGGCCTTCGGGCCAGAGCTTCTGCTCCGCCGCCGTCAGGTCATTTGGCGAACGATCGGACAAACGCCACGACGTCGACCACCTCGTCGGGGGTGAGCTGGGGATGGTCGGCTTCGGCGACTCCGAAGTGGGGCATCTTGGTCGCTCCACGTCCTCGCAATATCGTCGCCGTCAGATAGCCGTCGTTGGCTGAGGCTAGAAAGGCGCGATTGCCAAGGGCAGGGGCCTCGGGTCCCTCGCCACGGGGGCCGTGACACTTGACGCAGTACCTGGCAAAGGTCTCGCCGCCCTTCTGCGCATCGCCCACTTTCGGGGCCCACCCGGTCCGCTTGGCCTCGACCGGAGGAAGAGCGCGCACGGTCGCGATCAACGCCCGCAGCGAACCGGCATCGAATTGCCGGAACGAGCCCATGGCCGTCCCACCCACCCCGATGGTGACGGTGCCGTAAATTCGGCTATCGTCCCCGGTCACCGGGTTATCGGTCGCGGCCAGCGGCGGCGCGACCGCACTCCCTTCGCCGCCTTTTCCGTGGCAGCGGGAGCAGGTCTGGAGGTAGAGGCGATCGCCTTTCGCTGGGTCGAGGGGTGCGGCGGCGACTTCCTGTGCTGTGGGCGCCTTGGGCTCCAGCGTTCGCAGGAAGGTGATGACGGCGTCGATCTCCTCGGGGCGTAGTCCGCCGTCCTTGGTACCCCAGGCGGGCATCCGGCGCCCGGGCCGGCCGTTCGTGAGTGTCTTGCGCAGGAACGCGTCGTCGGCGATGGCCAGGAATTCCGGCTCGCCGATGGCGGGAAAAACGGAGGCCAGGGTCGCGAACTTGCGCCCCTGCCCCCGTGGTCCGTGGCAGGCGGCGCAGAACACGCCGAACAGAGACTCGCCGTCGGCGGCGAAGTCGCGCTCGCCGAGGCGCTCGGCGCGGACGCGATCGCGTGGCGCGAGCCCTTCGGGGATGACGCGCCTGCGGAGCGACATCACATACAAGGTGAGCAGATCCGCCTCCGCCGGAGAAAAGCCGAGGTTCGGCATCTGGCTCTTGGCGACCACCGCGGCCGGATCTAGAAAATGGCCGCGAAGCCAGTTGTCGAGCGTGCGGGGCCCCGCGATATGGGCGAACGGGAGATCGGCGACCGATCGGTGCCCCTCGTCGGACAGATCGGGACCGTCGTCACCCCCGACGCCGCCGATGCGATGGCAACCATGGCAGCCGCGCTGGTAGGCGAGCGTCTTCCCCGCCATGAGCCGTGGCGCGCCGACCTGTCCGTGCAAGAATTCGTTGACCGCCCCGACTTCGTCGTCGGCCAGCGGTGCGAAGCTCGTGGTCCACGGCCCGCTGGTGGCGCCGGCGCTACGCTCGATGTGCTTGGCGTGCCAGTCGGGTCGGAAGCCGCGCAGGCCAATGGTCTCGAGATCGGGCGCGCCCTGCAGGCCGTTCCGGTGGCAGTCGTTGCACTTGGCGCCGTTGAAGATCGTGCGCCCGGTCTCGGCCAGCTTGGCGGGCCCGATCTTGAGACCCGAGTGACAGGTCCCGCAGCCGGCCTCGGCGAAGCCGCCGGGGAGGATCGGGTCATTCCAGAACTTGACCGCGCCGTGTGCGGCCACGGCGCTCGTCGCGCGACCCTGGCCACCGTGACAGACGGTGCAGCCCATCTCACGGGGCTCGTGCGGAACGGAGGGATGTGCGGCGAACAGTTTGTCTCCCGCCAGCGGGCCTGCCGCGTCCATACCGAGGTGGCAGGAGGTGCACCGATCGACCACGCCGAGCTCCGGCTTCCAGATCTGTTTGATGGAAACCGCCACGGGGGCTGCGCCCGCGCGACGCGCCAGCCGGTTGTACCGGTTCTGGACCGACCGCCACTCCGTGAAGCGGGCCCGCGCGGGGGCGACCGCCAACGCCAGGAGCAGCAACACCGAGAGAACGGCGAACAGTCGCAAGAGCCGCCCGATGCCGAGATCGCGGGGTTGGATGTCTTCGGGGCGATCCATCAATAGTAAATCCCGTCTCGCCAGGGCAACGTGAACGCCCAGCCCGGGCCCCGGAAGAAGACCCCGATGATGGTCAGGGCGGTCGCGGTCAGCAGAAACCAGCTGAAGATCCAGAAGGCGAGGCTGCGCGCCCGCAGCCAGGCGGCAACGCGACTGTCGGATCGGCTGGAGACGCCGACCGACATCCCGGCGCCCACCAGCACGAGGGTGCCGATGAAGGGCCAGACTGGCTGTGCACCCGTGAAATACGACAGGGCGGCCAGCCCCAAGATGGTGACCCAAAGGATCAGCAGCGAGCGCGCGGGGTTGCGGGGCGCCAGGGAGACCCGCTCGAGGTTGATGCGCATGTAGGGGATCACCACCAGCGCGAGGATCAGAAGACCGGGCAAGATCACGCCCGAGACCAGCGGCGGGTAATAGTGCAGAAGCTCCTGCAGGCCCAGGAAGTACCAGGGCGCTTTGGCCGGGTTCGGGGTGCGGGTGGTGTCGGCCAGCTCTTCGAGTGGGGCGTCCGCCACCAACGCCAGCACGACCAGGATCAGCGACAGTGCGAGGAAGGCGATGAGCTCGCGGACGATCAGGTGCGGCACGGTCATCACCATCGGCTCGTCGGTGGCGTCGACGGCCGGTCGCTCGTCACCTTGCACGACGACGACCCGAACCGGGACGGCGCGCGCGTCGGACCCCGCGCTTGCCGCAAACGTCTTCGGATCGCTCATGGCTTGCGGTCGTTGCTCGGCGGGGGGAGGTAGATCCCGCCGTCCTTCCTCACGCGCCAGACATGGATGCAGAGGCCGAGGATCAACGCGAGCGGCAGGAAGACGCAGTGGAGAACGTAGAAGCGCAACAGGGCGGCCCCGTTGATGGTGTGGCCGCCGAGCAGGAGCAGCTTCAGCTTGGCCCCGATGACGGGCGCCGCCTCCGCCATGTTCGTACCGACGGTGACGGCCCAGTACGCGAGCTGATCCCAGGGAAGCAGATAGCCGGTGTAAGAGAGCAGGACGGTCGCCACCAGCAGGAGCACACCGACCACCCAGTTGAACTGCCGCGGGGGCCGGTAGGCGCCTCGGAAGAAGGTCACGGCCATGTGGGCCAGGACCAACGCCACCATCATGTGCGCAGACCAGCGATGGAGATTTCGAAGGAACACGCCGCCCGCCACCGCGAACTGGAGATCCTTCATGTCGTGGTAGGCGTCGGGAGCGGCCGGCCGGTAGTACAGCATGAGCAGCACGCCGGTCACGACCAGGATGAAGAAGCACGCCGCCGATAAACCGCCGAGATAAAGGGTCCGCGGGAACTCGATGGCCCGGCGCCGTACTTTCACCGGATGGATGTGAAGGAAGAAGTTCGTGAACACCGCGAGCGACCGATTGCGGTTGGTGTCCGGAAAGCCGTGTCGGAAGACCGAACGATAGACGGCGCTCTCGGTGATCCGTCGCAGAAGGTTCCGCATCAGGTCACCGCCAGCAGCGTGCCCGGAGGCACTTCTTTGCTGGTGTCCGCCACCAGTATTCCGCGTTCGATGGTCAGCTGCAGTCGTCGCAACGGTCGCGGCGCCGGCCCGGCCGTGACCTTGCCTTCCAGAGAGAACCGACTGCCGTGGCACGGGCAGGCGATCTGAGCGTTCTCTGGCACGTAGCGGGTCATGCACCCGAGGTGGGTGCAGATGGACGACAGGGCGAAGAAGCCCGCGGCGGAGCGGAAGACATAGAGTTTCTGCTTGGGCAGGACCAGGACCGTCCCCGGTGGGATGTCCTCGGGCTTGCCCACGCTGACCCGGGTGTCCTCTTCGTAGACGACGCTCGGTTCCAAGAACCGCAATGCGGTGATCACCGTGCCCAGGCCGGCGACGCTCAAGGCGCCGGTTCCCAGCAGGGTCAGGATCTTGCGGCGGGCCATTTCTTCCTCGGAGGTGGGGAAACTCAGATCGTCTTCGAGCGGCATCGTCTCCTCCTAAAGAGCCGAATCGGCCAAACGGCAAAGCGGGGCCTCGTCTTCTCGGTAGAGGGCCTGCATCGTGATGAGGCCCACCGGACAGCGGCGCGCGCACAGACCGCACCGGATGCAGGCGGTCTCGTCCTTGATCAGAGCCGCACCGGGCTGTCCGCGCAGGGGAAATGCGCTTCCGTCCGGGAGCCGGAGCGGCTCGACGCCGGGGTCCACGGAGACACGCCGCAAGGACACCAGGTCGATGCACTGCTCGGGACAGACGTCGACGCAGCCGCCGCACTCGATGCATTCGCTGCCGTTCATTCGAGACGAATCGAAGGTCGTGTTGACCCAACAATGCAGACAGCGGCTCCCCTCTGCGCGTGCCTCGGCCTCGCCGAGCACCAGCTCCACCTCGGCCGCCTGCGTTCTTCGCTCGACCGGGGTTGCTAGGAGCGGCACCGGGCGCCGGGTCTCATAGTCGCCTCCGGCGAAGGGATGGTCGTAGCCGAAGGTCGAGAACACGCGCAGGCGATAGCGCGGCGGTTCATCGCCCCGGCCCGTGAGCCGGGTGTCGATCGCCCGTGCGGCGCGGCGGCCGTCCGCGACCGCTTCGATGACGATGCGGGGGCCGAACGCGATGTCGCCACCTGCGAAGACGCCGGCTCGGCTGGTCGCCAGGGTCTTGGGATCGACTGCGATCAGATTCTGCGGGGTGGTACGCAGGCCGTGGTCGGCCCCCAGGAAGGACAGGTCGGCCATCTGTCCGACCGCGATCACGACGGTGTCGCAGGCGAGGTCTTCTTCCGTGCCCGGGGTGAACTCGGGCGAGAAGCGCCCCTCCAGGTCGAACACCCGGGCGACCGCGATGGTGCGCAACCCGGTCACGCGACCCCCATCGCCGAGGACCGCCACCGGTCCGCGCCGGTTGACCAGGTGGACGCCCTCCTCGGTCCCTTCGGCGATCTCGATCGGATCGGCCGGCATTTCCGCGCGCGACTCGAGCGACACGAGTGTGACCTCGCGGCCCATGATCCGCGACGCGACGACCGCCGCGTCGACGGCCAGATTGTGTGAGGGCTCGTCCGGCTCCGATGTTCCACCGAAGCGGCGCGCCGAGCGGGCGGCGTCGTAGGCGACGTTGCCCCCACCGACCACCACCACCCGCCGTCCGATCTCGAGCGGGTGCCCCAGGTTGACGTGGGCGAGCAGATCGATGGCGGTCAGTACCCCGGACAGCTCGGCCCCCGGGATCTTGAGCGGCCGACCCTTGCGACAGCCGGGCGCGACGAAGACGGCGTCGAAGTCCCGGGTCAGGTCCTCGAAGGTGAGGGCGGCGCCGATGGGCGTGCCCAGGCGAATCTCGACACCCAACCATCGAATGAAGTCGATCTCCCGATCGAGCTGCGCGCGCGGCAGGCGGTACTCGGGGATCCCGAGACGCATCATGCCGCCCGCGATCGGGGCCGCGTCGAAGACCACGGGGTGGTGACCCATGAGGGCCAGATCGTGCGCGCAAGCCAGGCCCGCCGGCCCGGCGCCCACGATCGCGATCCGCCCGCCGCGCTCGACGCGGGGCCGCGGCTTTTCGACGACCTTCAAGATGTCCTCGAACGAGCGGCCACTCTCGATGCCGTATCGTTCGTTGACCACCCGTTTGAGAGCCCGGATGTGGATGGGGGCGTCGAGGGCCCCACGGCGACAGGCCGCTTCGCAGGGGTGGGCGCAGATCCGGCCGCACACGGAGGCGAACGGATTCGGCGCGCGGGCGAGCGCGTAAGCGTCCTCGAAACGACCTTGCGCGACCAGCGCCACGTAGCCGCCGGCGTTGGTCCCCACCGGACAAGCAGAACGACAGGGAAAGTTACTGGCCAGGTAGCCGAGGTTTTCGGGATCGTGGGTCTGCCACCAGTCGTGGTCGGCCGGGGAGGGATCGGCCGTCCCCGGCCCGGCAGGTTCAGAAGGCATACGTGAGCCCGACCTGGATGGCCTCGAACTCCGTGACCGATCCCGCGGTGGGCGCCGCGACACGGCCTCCATCGTCCGCGGCCCAACCGGCGTCGGGAGCACCGTTCGCGTGCTCGATGAGGCCGGCCAGCGTCAACTTGAGGTTCGGCCGGACCAGGCAGGCGGCGCCCACGATGAACCGGATATCACTGACCCGTGTTCCGCCGTCGGGCAAGAGGCTGACGTACTCCATCCGCACCGCGGGCACGAGCCAGGGGAAAACAATGTAGGACAGCTCGTCGTACTGGGACAGCGCCTTGACGCCGACGCCGGCAGCGGTAGCGTGGTTGTGCCACTCTTGAAAGACGCCGCTGTCGAGCTCGAGCGAGCCGACCGTCCCGCGCACGTGCCCGCCGAGCACGTAGGTCAAGTCGTCCTGGAACATGGTCGCGTCGGCCGCGTTGGCAAAGTGCGACGCCGATCGGTAGCCGAACGCATCGACCGTCAGCGCCGTCTCCGCCCAAGGCTTTTGCGGATCACCGGTGGTGTCCCCCTCGCCATCGAGCCGCATGCCGCCCAGCTTGAACCCGACGTGGGCCGTCACGTTCTCCGAGGTCCGGGGGTTCACGTTCGCTCCCGAGTTCGCGCCCAGCGAATAGATGAAACGGCCGCGAAGCATGCCGTTTACCTCCACCAAGTTGTACTGCCCCAGGGTGCTGAAAGAGGTGTCGGGGTCAGTGCCAAACAGAGCGGTCACCGAGATGGTCGGCAGGATGGCGTCGGCGATGTAGCTCGAGTGCGGTCCGAAGCTGGTCAAGTTCGGAACGCCGCGGCCCACGTAGAGATTCACCAGGTGGGGCGCCACCCCGAGGTCGTTGAAGTGCAGCTCCGCGTGCTCGATGTCCAGGCTGTGGTCGGAGCTGAACGTCACCTCGCCGAAGTAGCTGATGTGCTCGCTGAAGGTCCCGCCCGCCCAGAGGTGACCTTCGTCGAGAAGGCTGCCCAGCGTGATGACCGAGCCGTTATCGGCCTGGGCGCCGGACGACGACTTGTTGGGATGGATGGTCACGAAGCCGTTGAATCCCAGGGCAAGGGGCGCGCTGGCGGCAAGCGTCCCCGGCCAGACCGCGTTGGGGAACACCTGCCGGTAAGCTTCCTGCCCTAGAGGAACCTGCTCCTGCTTGACGAACTCCTCGTCCTTGCCGGGAAACTTGAAGCCGTCGCGTCGGAAGGCCTCGCCGAACGGCGTCAGCTTCGGAAATGCGACGTGGCAAGTCTGGCAGCTGGTCCCGTACCTCCGGGCGAAAGCCGGGATGGCGTGGGCGGTGGAGGTTGCACCGACGATGACGGCGACGATCAACAACGAACCGAGCAATGATGAGCGCATGAGTCTATTTCCCAAGCTTGATTTGAACGTTGCTGGGCGCGGCGGCGGCCACCGTGATTTCGCGGGACGAATCGGGCAACTTTTCGCCCCAGGTCTTGAGCGTGTATTGGCCCGGTGGGACGTTCGGGATCACGAACTTCCCGTCGTCGCCCGTCACGGCGAAGAACGGATTGTCGAGGACCATGATGATCCCGCCCATCTCCGGGTGGATGTTGCACAGCTGGTGATAGACGCCGGTGGCGCTGAAGGTGTGGGGCTTGTTCTCGCCCTGCCCCCAGGTCCCGAGGTTGTACTTGTCGCCGTCGGGCGTGAAGATGTTGTGCCGGACGCTGTCGCTGTTCCTGAACAAGACCGTCTGGCCTTTCTGAACGGCGAGAACGTGGGGAACGAACTTCATCCCCTTCTGATCCATCGGCACCGGTCGGGCCGGCGGGCGGAAGCTGCCCGCGACCTTGTCCAGGAAGACGACCACGTTCGCCCGCTGCTTGGGCATGCCCGTGACCACCTGGCCGGTGATGCTCTGGCCTCCCTCCGCGGCGGTGGCGGCAGACGAAGATGAAAGCTGGGCGCCGAGCAGCGCCAACCCGAAAAGACTCCAAGATCGAAACGGCGTTGTTCTCATGCGCCGCCTCTTTGCAATGAGCAGACCAAAGGACTTCATGGAACCCCGTGTTGCGACTGCCTGGTCGTCACCGAGGCAGCGGCGGGCGCGGACGACCGGGCGCGCGCATTTCTTGCGCGCGATCTTGGGTCGGGCGCGAATCGTGCGTAGGAGACTGAGCGGCGCCAGGATTCGAAACCGCCCAGCCCCGAAGCCAGGTCGACGATGCTCTGCGCGACCTGCCCTTCGCCAACAGTTGATCAACCTGCGACGCACATCGAGGCGCGCCCGCCTACGCAACTGCGACCGCGCGTTCTGGTTGGTCCTCTCCCGCTTCTGGTCTCGCTGGGCGGACGTGCTGGTTGTCGTCAAGCCAGACACCGTGGTCCGCTGGCACCGCGCCGGCTTCCGCCTGTTCTGACGATGGAAGTCGCGCTCCGGCAGCCCCTCCGATGGCGGCGTCTCCCAGGAGACCAAACGGCTCATCAGCCAGATGGCCGAGTCCAACGTGGGCTGGGGCGCGCCCAGAATTCACGGCGAATTGCTCAAGCTCGGCATCGACATCGGCGAGCGAAGCGTGTCCCGCTTCATGCCGCCCAAGCCACGGACGCCGCACTCGCAAACCTGGCGCACCTTCCTGGACAACCATGTTGGCTCGCACAGATCGTCGATGCCTTCCCCGAGGACACGGCGCCCAGGTTCATGATCCGCGACCGCGACGGCATCTTCGGCGACCAGTTCCGCCGTCGCGTCCAGGGCCTCGACATCGAGGAGATCCTCACGGCACCGCGGTCGCCTTGGCAGAATCCGTATGCTGAACGCCTCGTGGGATCCGTACGGCGGGAGTGTCTCGACCACGTCATCGTCCTCGGTGAGCGCCATCTCGGTGGGATTCTGAAATCCTATTTCGCCTACTACCCACAGGTCACGGACGCATCTGTCTCTGAGGAAGGACACGCCGGAGCCGAGGGAGGTGTGCCCGCCCGCCATGGGCAAGATCGTGGAGCTACCGGAGGTGGGCGGCCTGCACCACCGGTACGAGCGCCTCGCCGCCTGACCGGCGCCAGCCCCCGCCGTCCCCTCGCGGAGATGGATGGCCAACGTCTGCCCGGTCCACGACGACGCGCTCGGACGGCCGCGTGGGCCGACACATGAGCACCACGTTAAGCCTGCCGCCGATCCAGGATCGGCCTCCGTCCCTCCCGTCCGGCGCCCGGATGACCCGTTGGCGAAGGACAGCCGTGCGTCCCAATCGAAACGACGGACCCGTTGCCCGGTAGATCCGGGATGCCCGAGAAATCCGATCAACCGCGGTGGAAAGGAGTATAAAAAAATCCGGCACGACCTCGATGCTCTTCAACTCTCTGACGTTCGTCGTATTTTTTGCTCTCGTCCTGGGCGTCTACTGGAGCCTGCGGGACTGGAACGCGCGCAAGAATCTATTGCTCGCGGCCAGCTACATTTTCTACGGCGCGTGGAATCCACCGTTCGCTCTCCTTCTCTTCGCGACCACGGCACTGGATTTCTACCTCGGCTCCCGCATTGCGAAGGCGCAACAACCGCACGCCCGCAGGGTCTGGCTGATCGCCAGCGTGACCTCGAATCTGAGCATGTTGGGCTTCTTCAAGTACGGGAACTTCCTGCTCCAGAATTTCCAGTGGCTCTTGGCGCGCGCCGGCGTGGCCTATCGGCCACCACACCTCGATATCTTCCTGCCGATCGGCATCTCCTTTTATACGTTTCATTCGCTTTCCTACACGCTGGACGTCTACCGCCGCGTGTGTCAGCCCACCCGGTCGTTGCGTGATTTCACGCTCGCCGTCTCGTTTTTTCCACAGCTGGTCGCCGGCCCGATCGTGCGGGCGGCAGATTTTCTGCCCCAACTGATCGCGCCGCCGAGGTTGCGTCCGGGCCAGCTCGGCTGGGGCCTGCTGCTCATGACCCTGGGCCTGTTCGAGAAGGTGGTGCTGGCCGACACCCTGCTCGCCAGCTCCGCGAACACCATTTTCGGCTACGGCGGCGTGGTGCAGACCCTCGATGCTTGGACGGGTGTGGTGGGGTTCGCCGGCCAGATCTTCTTTGACTTCGCCGGCTATTCCACCTGTGCCATCGGCGCCGCGCTCTGCCTCGGCTTCCACCTGAAGGACAATTTTCGCTTCCCCTATGCCGCGGTTGGTTTTTCCGATTTCTGGCGGCGCTGGCACATTTCGCTTTCCACCTTCCTGCGCGATTTTCTCTACATCCCGCTGGGCGGCAATCGCTCTGGCCCCGTTCGGGCCGCGATCAACCTCATGATCGTGATGTTCATCGGCGGGCTCTGGCACGGTGCCGCCTGGACCTTCGTCGTTTGGGGCCTGATCCATGGCGTCCTGCTGGTGATCGAACGGATCCTTCAGAGCGTCTTCAAGGGGGCGACCTGGACCAGCAGCTGGGGCGCCAAGCTCCTGCTCGGTCTCGCCACCTATGTCGCCGTCTGTTTCGGGTGGGTGTTCTTTCGCGCCACGGATTTCGCCACCGCGGCTCGTCTCATTGGCGCCATGGTCGACACGCGGCACCGCGATGATGCGCTGCTCACCACCCGCGAGATTCTGCAGGTTGGCCTGGTGACCGCCGGCCTGCTGCTCGCCCACTGGAAGCTGCGCGACACCAGCGTGCCGGCGGCGGTGGCGCGCCTGCCCCGCTGGCTCGTCGGCGCTGTCTGGACACTGATGCTCTGCGCGATCATCTTGGCCCAAGGAACCGGCAATGCCTTCATCTACTTCCAGTTTTGAACGCGTCGTCCCCGCGCTGCCGTGGCGCCGCATCCTGATTGCCGTCGCGCTGCTCACGGCCGCGGCAACGCTGGGCTGGGAGATACGTTGCCGGACCTGGGGCTACACGGCCACCCTTAACGACACCGCCGATCTCTGGGCACAACAGCGCCGCAAGGTGCGGCCCGATTCGCTCGTCATCATCGGCGACTCCCGCCCACTGTTCGATCTCGATCTCGATGCGCTCGAACAAGGACTCGGACGTCGGCCGGTGCAGCTCGCCCTCGCGGGCAGTTGCGCGTACCCCGTCCTCGCCGATCTTTCCGCCGACGAGGACTTCCACGGGACCGTCATCGTGGGCCTGGTACCGCTCATGTTCCTGGCGCCAGGTGGCCCGCTCCTCGCCACGTCGGAGAAGGCCCTGAAGCGCTACCACCATGGGACCTGGGCGGAGCGCTCCGGACACTATATCGGACGGTTCCTCGAAGAACGGCTGGCCTTTCTGAAGCAGAACGATCTAACCCTCGAGTCTCTGCTCAAGCGCTTGCCGATTCCCAACCGCCCGCGCGCGCTCATCCCGCCACCTTTTCCGCCGAATTTCGCGACAGTCGACCCCGAGCGCCGGTCGCGAATGACGGACAAATGCGCCAGGCCGGGTGAGCTTCAAACCCGAATCAAAGAAGGCTGGCTGCCGCTCTTCACGCCGCCCCCGCCCCCGAGCTTCGTACCGAAGGACGTCTTTCTGGCCGGTGTCGGTAGCGCGATCGAGACGCGTTTTCGGGACACCGCGGCCGCGGTCAAGAAGATCGGCGCCCGGGGCGGCCAGGTGGTCTTCGTCCGGTTTCCGGTCACCGGCCGGCTCAAACAGCTCGAAGATGCGGCCACCCCGCGTGCCGGGCCGTGGACACGCCTGCTGGCGGATACGGGCGCTCCGGGGATCTACTTCGAGGACTATCCCGAGCTCGCACGCTTCGATTGCCCCGAATGGTCACACCTGTCGGCACCGGACTCCGTGGCCTTCACCCAGAGACTCGTGCCACACCTCCAGAAGGCCCTAGCCAAAGGCACCGAGACGGCACACTGAGGTCATGGCCCTGAACCTCGCCGCCCTACAATCGGCGATCGGCGACCCGCTTCGGTTGGAACCGGACCCGACCCGGACCACAATGGGCGCGTCTTGGGCAATGCCGTCCACACCTTCCACGCCGTCGCCTTCGTGGAGAACTTCTCGTTGAAGGACCTGGCGGTGCGATATCCGGAGGCCAAGAGAACCCACCATCGACTCTGGTTCCCGGCCACCGCCGGCGGGACGGTGTTCATCTTCCCCTCCGGGGCGGTGGTGTTCCACAACATGGGTCAGCCGGCGCGCGAAGCCGAACTCGCGCGATTGCGGCGCGCCTTGCCGGGGCTGAGCGACGCTCAGGTTCTGACCGAAGAGTTCTCGGTGCGGGAGGTCGCGGACGCGCGCCCCGACATCGAGAGCGGCGTCCTGGTGGTTGACGAGCTGACCTCGAGCGGGCCGGCGTGGTGGCGCTGTCGATCGGCCAGAGCGCCGCGATGGAGTACTACGAGCGCATCGTCGACCAGATGTTCACCGAGACCGATCGCCTGGTGGACCGCCTCGAGAAGGCCGGGACCATGCCGTAGGAACGGCGATCTGGGGAGCGGAGCGAGTGGACGGAACGCTCAATCTCGGCCAATAATGCGGCGAGACTAGCAGCTTAAAAGGCGTGTCCTCATTCGGGGTCGATCGTGACGGCGCAGATCGGTCAGTCGAGCCTCGTGTTCCCGCAGGCGCTCGACCCCGAATCGGCGCCCGGACCCATCTCGGTTCAGGTCATCGCCGACTATTTCTCGGCCGCCGAGCTGCTCGCCTGTCAGGCTCCGAAATGCTCCATGGCCTTCGGGTCGGGCATCATCTCCGTCTGGACGACGACCAACTTCACCATCCAGCTCGCCTGCCCTTCGAGCAGCGGATGCCCGTGAAGCAGGCTCCCTGACGGTGCTCCGGCATCGGCCCTCCGTTCCGCCTTCTTGACCCTAATGGCCAGCGGCCCCGCCGCCTCCACCACCCGTTCCGACCGCGCCGCCGCTGCCGTTCGAGCACCATCGCGTCGGCTGAGTTCCAGCCATACAGACCCAGGTCCCCTGCGCGGTGCAGGTGCCCCAGATCGGATCGTTCGCGCACTCACCGAAGCAATTGAGCGCGGGAAGGGGACAGCCGCCAGCGCCGCCCTCGCCGGTCGCGCCGCCTCCACCGCTGCCGCCTCCGCCCCCCTTGCCGGTCGCGCCGCCGCCACCGCTGCCGCCCCCGCCCCCCTTGCCGGTCGCGCCGCCGCCACCGCTGCCGCCCCCGCCCCCCTTGCCGGTCGCGCCGCCGCCACCACCGGTGCCGCCACCTCCGCCGAACCCGCCAGCGGCACCGCCGCCTCCACCAGAACCCCCGAGGCCGCCGTCGACCCCCGACGATCCGCTCCCGCACGTGACCATCACACAGAGCGCGAGAGGAACTGCTGTCCAGAGCGCGACGCCGCGAGCTCGACTTTTCGACCGCACCATACGCGCCCTCCAGGCTAGGGCTAACTAATTTCTAACAGCCTAGCGACCGTTCGGTCCGAGATCAACTGCCGCACGCGACGCCTGGGCTCTCGGGCCTGGCGTCCCGAAGGCGTGGACGGCCCAGCAATCGGAAGCT
>CAYTTF010000094.1:0-13255 GCA_964440665.1 uncultured Myxococcales bacterium
CTCTTCGACGGCAACGGCGATCAGGTGACGCTGTTCTGGGAGGCGGCCACCATCGGCGCCAGCAATCAACTGCCCGGCCTGCTGGTCCAGAACGTCAACGATCCGTCGACCTACCAGACGCACATGATGAAGGAGTATCCCGACGCCAGCCGAACGGCCGCCCTCCCCGCCACGCCCGATCACGTGACGGTGTCGCTGCACCTGCAGGCGATCGGCGACGACGTGCTCGATTCGCTGGTGGCGAGCGGCGATCTCGACCCCGCGATCCCGCCGCAGATCGCCCGCTACCAGCTCGGTGGCAGCGGGGCGCTGGACTGGACGCCGACGGCGGCCAGGGTCTTTCACACACCCGATCCGGCCAGCGGCGCGGTCATGACCTGCGTGACGACCGGGACCTACAAGAGCAACACCACCCTGACCAGCAGCCACGCCCACTGCACGCCCTAGAGGCGCGCGAGCGTGGCGTGACCTGCGCCCGCGCCATCCGCGCGCCGATCAATCGTCGGGGATGCAGATCGAGAACAGGACGGTGTCCGCCGCGCCCGAAGCCGGCACCAGATTGAGCGACAGCTGCCAGTAGCCGCCCATGAAGAACCCGACACCGGCGACGCTGAAGGCACCCCCGCCGAGAGTGTTCACCGCCGGGAGCTCGGAAGCGCCGTGCATGTGGACCGGCATCCAGGGGAGCGCGGTCGAGGTCATCGTGAGATCGGCGGGGACATTGCCACCCGCATCGGCGGCGGCCGCGGCGCTGGCGTCGAGACCGGCATCTCCGGCGACCGTCACCATGACCGTCAGATCGTCGCTTCCGATCGCCGCGGTCGAGATCTTAGACAGATCGTCCAGCGTCGTGACCGCCGATTCAATGGACGCGACATACGCTCCCGACGCCGAGCGAACGCTCATACCCGGCCGGTAATGAACCGCAGGCGTCATGGAGCAGACGGCGAAGTCGGCGTCGGTGGGCTGAGCGCCGGCGGGCGGAGCCGTGGAGCCGCATCCCGACAACCCGAATGCCCCGAGCGCCCCGAGCGCCCCGAGCGTGCCGAGGATCCCGAGGGGGCCGACGCTGTCGAGCATGCCCATGGCTTGTATTTTAGTCGATGTCCGAGATTCCGCCTGTCCGTGAGCTTTCGTGCCGGCGGTCCCCGACGTCACGGCGCGGGTTGGCGCGCCTTGCCGCCCGCCCAACCATTACCCGGCCCGGCCCAACCATTGCCGACCGTGGGTTCGTCCCTATCTTCCGCGGAGAGGAGGCCACCATGCTTCTGGCCCTAGCCGCTGTTCTCGCGATCGGATGGATCCTGGCGTTTTTCGTGCTCCACGTCTCGGCGATCGCGATCCACGTCGTGGCCCTGGGGGCCGTGCTCTGCGCCATAGTGCACTTCATCCAAGTCCGGCAGGTGCACCGCCGACCGCAACCGCGTCTCTAAAGAGCGTCCGGGTGACCGCCATTTTCGATGGCTTGCACCAATTTCGCTCCGCGACCCCCTGGTGACAAAGCGGCCCAAGTCGCCCACACTCGGTAGGTGGGTCGAGTGCGCGCTTCGCTCGAAAGACCACTTGGGAGGGATGTTCGATGAGACTCTCCGTTCGCATGCCAAGAACGCGTCACCACGGTCCCTCCCGACTTGGACTGTCGGCCTCGCTGGTCGTGCTGACCACCCTGCTCGCGACCGGGCGCGCCCACGCGACCGACTATTACGTGGCGACGACCGGCAGCGATTCGAATGTCGGTACCATGGCGGCACCCTTTGCCACCTTGCAAAAGGGGGTCAACACGGCGGTCGCGGGAGACACGGTCTACATCCGTGGCGGGACCTACAACATCACGACGCCCGCCACCACCGGCGCCGGCATCAACTTTACGAAGAGCGGGACGTCGGACACCAACCGGATCAATTACTTTGCCTACCAGGGCGAGATCCCGGTCTTCGACTTCACGAACATGGCCATCTCGACCACCGGCTACACGGATGGGTTCGTGATCAACGCGAGCTACCTGCACTTCAAAGGGCTCGAGATCCGCTACGTCCCGATGAACACCTTTTCCAACAACGGCGTGTCGGTGAACGGCGGCGGTTACGACATCTTCGAGTCGCTGAACATGCACCACAACAGCGGCAACGGGATCTTCATCGGCACCAAGAACGCCGGGGGTCATCTGATCCTCAATTGCGACGCGCACGACAACTACGATGCGACCTCGACGCAGGGTCAGGGACAGAACGCCGACGGCTTCGGCGTCCACTACCAGACGGCGGGCGCCACCACGATCATCCGGGGCTGCCGATCTTGGTGGAACTCCGACGACGGCTACGATCTGATCAACCAAGAGGTTCCGGTCACCGTCGAGAGCTCTTGGGCGTTCGGCAATGGGTACGCCATGTACGGCACGTTCAGCCCGTCGTCGGGAAATGGGAACGGTTTCAAGATGGGGAGCAGCAAGACCGGCATCCGGCACCTCGTCCAGAACAACGTCGCCTGGAAGAACAAGGCGTCGGGGTTCTACGCCAACCATTCATCGGGCGGGAACACCTGGTACAACAACACGTCGTTCATGAACGGCACTCAATACAACATGCTGGCGAGCCCCGCGGGCGCTCCGGACACGACGATCACGTTGACGGGAGCGCTCGCGCACATCATGCGGAACAACATTGGCTACCCCGACAAGAACGCCAACATGACCGGCGTGGACACGATGTTCAACACCTGGGATCTGGGGATCGCGCCCGCGGCCAAGGATTTCCTCAGCATCACGGATCCGAGCGTCTCTATGACCGGCGTCGGGGTCGAGTCCTCGGGCGCGCTCGGACCTCGGGCGGCCGACGGCACCATGCCGGCCGTGGACTTCATGAAGCTGGCGGCAGGCAGCGCGATGATCGACAAGGGGATGGACGTGGGCCTTCCGTACGTGGGCTCCGCCCCGGATCTGGGCGCCTACGAATACGGCGCGTCCGGGACCACCGGCGCTGGTGGCGTGAGCGGCAGAGGGGGAACCAGCGGGGCGGCGGGCACCACCGGGACTGGCACGGGAGGCGCCGGGACCGGCGGTTCAGGCACCGCAGGTAGGGGCGGCGGAGGCGCGAGCGGGACGGCTGGTTCGGCAGGTCGCGGTGGAACCAGCGGCGACGCGGGTGGCCGCGGTGGGATCGGCGGCAGCACAGCGACAGGCAGCGGCGGAACCGGGACAGTTGGAACCGGCGGCGCGACCGCGACCGGGGGCTCGAGCGCGACCGGAAACGGCGGCGCGACCGCGACCGGAAACGGCGGCGCGACCGGAACCGGAAACGGTGGCGCGACCGCGACCGGAATCGGTGGCGCGACCGGAACCGGCGGCGCGACCGCCGGCACAGGAGAAATCGCGTCGGGCGGCTGCTCGTGCGCGATCGACACCCCCTCCGGGGGCGCCTCGCTGGGGTCTATCCTGGCTACGCTGGGCGTGCTGTCGCTCTTGCTCTCGAGCCGGCGACGTACCAGCAGCGCGACGCGATTCACGCGATGAGCGACAGTGCATTTGGCGGCCTTTTCTCTTAATGTCTGATCCAAACTTTGCCAAGGAACCCCAATGAATAGCTCTTGCCGAAGCCTTCTTTTGTCCGTCGCCCTGTCCTGTGTGGTGAGCGCGTGCTCCGGGGGCTCCGCGGGCACGGATTCGCCAACCGGCGGTGGGGGCCAAGCGGCTACCAGCTCCGGCGGCAGCTCGGGTAGCTCGCCGAGCGGGGGAGTCGGGGGCACGACCGGCTCCACGGCGACCGGAGGCCAAGGCACGGTCGCGAGCGGCGGCGCGGGCGGTACGAGCTCACCCGGCACCGGCGGTAGCGACGTGGCAGGCGGAGCCGGTGGGACCACAACGGGCGGAGTGAACGGCGGCGAGGGCGGCAGCCCCGGCGGTGGCGGCTCTGGCGCGCGCGGCGGCACGACCGGCAGCGGCGGCGCCACGAGCGCCGCCGGCGGAAGCGGCGGCACGACCGGCACCGGCGGCGCCACGAGCGCCGCGGGCGGGAGCGGCGGCAAGCCCGATCAGAGCGCGCTGCCGGCCGTCACGGTCCACATGGCGGGCGACTCGACCATGAGCAACTACACGGCCGCAACGACCCAGGAGGGGTGGGGCCAGGAGCTCGGGCAGTACTTCATCGCCAAGGTGACAATTGACAATCAGGCTCAACCCGGCGCGAACATCCAGACCTTCTACTCGGGGCGATGGAAGACGCTGATCAACAACGTCAAGGCCGGCGACTACGTGATGGCGGCGTTCGGGATCAACGACAGCGGGACGACGCACGGCCCGGTCACTCCAGGGGACTTCCAGACGCAGATGGGTGTCATGGCGAATGAGGTCGCCGCCAAGCAGGCGACCTTCATCCCGACGACCTCGTCCCCGCTGCAGGTCTGGGTCGCGGGCAAGGAGACCAACGCTCGCTTGCAGCCTTACTGTGACGCGACCATCACGCTCGGAATGACCAAGGGCCTGCCGGTCGACGACCTCAACGCACGGGGGGTCGCGTATTACAACATGATCGGACAGACGGCCGCGGCCGCCCTCACCTTCAACGGAGACAAGGCCCACTTCGACAAGCAAGGAGCCACCGAGATGGCCCTGCTCGCCTCCCAGGAGCTCGCACGGGTCAACAGCCCCCTCGCGGCGTACCTGAAGTGACCCGCCCGGCTGCGCTCAGTCGCGCGGCGAGAGGTTCGCGCCCACAATTCGGCGATCGGGCTGACGATCGCAACTGAAGTAGCGACCGACACTGACGCCACGGGTCAACCGGGCGGGCCGATTCGTCGGCACAAAAAAGTGGCCACAAGGTATTGTTTATACTTATGTTTTTAGAATATTTTCAAAAGCGTGAGCCTTCGCTCGTGCCTCCGTCACTGCCAACTCGGAGATGTTCCGAATGGCAGGAGCGAGGACACTCATGCAGATCCGTTTCCGGCAAAACCTCGTGTTGGCCAGCTGGATCGCGTACGCAATGGGGTGCCAGGCGTGCACGGGGGTCATAGAGGGGCAAGCACAACCATCGCCCGGGTCGGGGAGCGGCGGCATGGCAGCACCTCCGGGGACGGGTGGAGGCTCTTCCGGGGCGGGCAATAGCCCCGGAGGTGTCGACGCGGGAGCCGCCGGGATCGACTCGGGAGCCGTGGCCGACGACGCGGCTGCGACCGGGACGCCCCCGCCCGTCGGCACGCCGACCGTCGCGCGCCTCAGCGAGCTTCAGTGGGCAAACAGCGTCCGCGACCTTCTACCGCTGCCCAATCCGGCGAATCTGACGCTGGCAACCGCCGACGCCGTGGTCCGGCTGGACAACGAGGCAGATTCGCTGTTCATCGGCCAGGACTTGCACGACGACCTGCAATCGGCGGCCGAGAACCTGGCCGCCGAGGTTGCTGGCAGTGCCGCGGCGATCGCGAGCCTGGTGCCGGTTGGTGCTCCAACGGATGCGACCGGCCGAGCGACGGCGTTCATCCAGGCGTTTGGGCGGAGGGCTTTTAGACGCCCGCTGACCACCGACGAGGTTCAGTCGTACCTCACTCTGTTCAATCAGGGCCCCATGCTGACCACCGGTTACAGCGCGTTCGCGGCCGGCGTACGGGTCACTCTCGAAGCTTTCCTGCAGTCGCCGTACTTCCTCTACCGAACCGGGTTTGGAGGAACCGCCGTCCAGGGACGCGCCCGGCTGACCGACTACGAAATAGCGGCGAATCTTTCGTACGCGCTGACGAACTCGATCCCCGACGCGACGCTCTCGGCCGCGGCCGATCAGGGAGCCCTCGAGACGTCGGCCGCGATTTCGGCCCAGGCGACGAGATTGCTCGCGACCGCGCCCGGAAAGGCCGCCGTGGATCACTACTACTTTCAGTTCTTCGGGCTCGGGCAGTACGACACGCTCGAAAAGAACGCAACGGTGGCGCCGCAGTTCACGAGCGCCGTCGGACCCATGCTGGATTCCGAGACCGCCCAATTTCTCCAGTATGTTTTCAGTCAGAAGGGAACGCTTCGAGACATCTTCACGTCTCCCGTCACGTTCGTAAACACCACCGTCGCCGCTCTGTATGGCCTTGCGGGAACCTTCTCCACCAGCACCTGGACGCAGGTCACGCTCGATTCGACCCGCCCCGGCATCCTGACACGTCTCGGATTTCTGGCCTACTACGGGCACGATGGCACGACTCAGGATTCAATCCATCGTGGCGCCTACATCAACCGCCGACTCCTGTGCAAGAACCTGTCACCGCCGCCGGGCGTCGTGCTTCCGACGATTCCCCCCGTGACCGGCACCAACGAAACGAATCGTCAGATCGTCACGAGCATAACCGGCGCGGGAACCTGCGGCGCGAGCTGCCACGGGGTCTTCATCAATCCGGCGGGGTTCGCCTTCGAGAATTTCAATGGCCTTGGGACCTATGAGACCACGGAGAACGGACAGCCGGTCGACTCGTCCGGCTCCTATCCGTTCACTGAAGGGGTCAAGAGCTACACGAGCGAGATCGACTTCAGTCGGGCGCTTTCCGAAAGCGAGCAGCTTCACAACTGTTACGCGACCGGCTGGGCCTCCGATCTCTATGCGCGCATACCGAGGGCGGATGATTTGGCAGCCGCGAGCGCGGTGGCGCAAAGCTCGCTCAGCCAGAATATTTCGAGCGCGGCCCTGATATTGGCACTCACGACCAATGACGCGTTCGTGACCCGCGTGGAGGCGCCCTGATGAGCTCGACCAAGACCAGCGGGAAGGCCTTCGGCCGTCGCCACTTTCTGATCGGGGCGGGCGGCGTGACGCTTGGCCTGCCCGTGCTCGAGGGGTTCCTTCCCAAAAAGGCGCGCGCCGCCGCCACACCGCCATTCCTCGCCGTCGTCTGCAGCGACAACGGGGTCGTCCAGGCCAAGTCCGGCGAGGCCGAGGCCTGGTGGCCTACCGCAGCGGGAGCGCTGACGCAGGCGTCGATGCTGGCCGACCAGCCGACCCGCGCCACGGGTGAGCTTTCTTCTTACGCCGACAGGTTGCTCATCGTGCGCGGGGTCGGCCACAGCGTCGCGTCCACCGGGTGCAATCACGCCTCGGGTTGCGCGCAGATCCTGACGGGAACGGCCAAGATAAGTGGAAACTCGAACCAGGCACAGTCTTCCAGCGTCTCCGTGGACACGGTCATCGCCAACGCCGTGAACCCGCCGGGCGTCGATCCGCTGTTTCTGCACGCCGGCATGTACCAGGCGGGTGGCTCCGGGTTCAACGTCCCGTCCTATATCTCGTACATCGCCGGCGGCCAGCAACGACCAGGTATTGATTCTCCCCTCAAGGCATATCAGAGGATGATTGGGACTCTGGGAACGACCACGACGACCGGCGCGGATCCTCTCTTGGATTTGCGGCGCAAGAGCGTCAACGATCTGCTGCGGGCTCAAATAAACACGCTGCTCGCCCGGCCGGAGCTGACGGCCGACGACCAGCAACGGCTCGCGCAGCACTTTGCGACGATTCGCGATATGGAGGTTGCGATCACCAACGCGACCATGTCCCCCGACCAAATTGCGCAGATGACGATGGTCGATCCGACGCCATACGCGAACGAGTATCACGAGACCATTCAGACTCTGCACATGGATCTCATGGTCTTTGCGATCTCCTCTGGCTACACGCGGGTCGCCGTGTTGCAGGTGGGCGATCGGGAAGACGATCACGTGTACACCATCAACGGCACGAGCGTTCAATTTCATACGGCCTCGCACCGCACACTGCCCAACTCGTATACGCTTTGTCAGGCCATCGACCGAATCCAGATCAAGCACTTCAAATATCTTCTCGACCAGCTCTCGGCGATCTCCACGCCGACCGGTCCGCTGCTCGATCAAGGGGTCGCGGTGAACACCAACCAACTGTCGACCGGCCCCGACCATGGGTTCAGGCCGCTTCCGTTTCTGATGGCCGGTACGGCGAGCGGTTTTCTCAAGAAGGGGCAATACGTCGATGCCGGAACGGCCTCCACGGCCCAAATGCTGAACACCTTGGCGAAGGCCGTGGGCGTCACCACGAGTATGGGCGGCCAATCGGGCACCATCAGCCAGATGCTCGCGTAACGCGCATGCGCGGACCCGCGGGGAGCTCGTGCTTCGCGGCCCTCGTGGTCGTGTTTGTTGGGGCCTGCTCCTCTCAGCCGCGAGGCGGCGGCTCCGGCTCGGCGGGGATGACCGGGGCAGCTGGCGGCGGCTCCAGCTCGGCGGGGGTGACCGGGGCAGCTGGCGGCGGCTCCAGCTCGGCGGGGGTGACCGGGGCAGCTGGCGGCGGCTCGGGCTCGGCGGGCGCGCTCGGGGCCGGCGCGAATGGCGCAAGCGGCGGTGGGTCCGGCTCAGGAGCGCTTGCTGGCGAAGGCGGCGGTGCGATCCAGCCATCCGGGGGCAAAGGTGGCGCGAGCCCGAGCGGAGCGGCCAGCTCCGGCGGCACGTGGCAGGCCGGAGCCATGGGCGGAACGCCTGCCGAAATGCCAGATGCGGCGGCGGTGGGCACGGACGCCCGGGGCGACGCCGGCCCGACCAGCGGATGCGAGGGTCTGTTTTGCGAGGACTTCGAAAAAGGGATCATCGACCCAGCGATCTGGGACGTGAAGGTCAATGGCGGGCAATCAATGCCGGATTTGGTCATGCAGGCAGGCCTGGTCGCCCACGGAAAGTACGCGGCTCACTTCCACGCCAATCCGAACGCGGTCAGTTACGACTTCATAATCACCAAGAACCCACCGGCGGCGCTCAAAGGTCATCACTTCGGCCGAGCGTATTTCATGATTACGCCGATGCCGCCCACCAATCACACCGAATATATCTTTGCCGGCACCACCGGTTTCCCGGAACTCAAGTATCTAGAGGTGGCGAGCGCTGCGCCGCTGGTGTGGCAACTGACCTACGTCACCGAAGTTCCCCCCGGGACCGGGGAGGACTACCACTCGGGTGGCAAGGTCCCAATCGGACAATGGTTCTGCCTCGAATGGGAATTCAACGACGCCCCCGACCAGGCGGCGGTTTACCAGGACGGGAACGCAACCGCGGCTTTTGCTCAGAACACCTTCACCTACAACGGCGCGACCACCGGTCTCGTGGGCGGATTCGCCGCGTTCGGGTTCGGCTATTACGCCTGGCACCCTGCGACCTATGCATTCGACGTCTACTACGACGACATCGTGCTCGATACCAAACGGGTGGGTTGTCTCAAGTGAGGGCGGGATTCGGCACGACGTGGCAAAACGGGGGAATGGAATCTTTGTCGTTGGAACGGAGCGTGGTGGTCGGTACTCTTTGGAGGACCGGGATGAGCGCCGCAACCAATGACGGACGGGTGGACAGCGCCGAGGTGGCGCTCGCCCGGGCGGCGGTGGCGGGCGAGCCGTGGGCGCAGCGGGAGGTGTGGGAGCAGTACGCGCCGATGGTCAAGGGCGTCCTGCGTCGCGCCCTCGGTCCCGAGCACGATTTCGACGATCTGCTCCAAGACGTCTTCCTTCGGGTTTTCAATCGGGTTTCTGGCTTGCGCGATCCGAGCGCCCTGAGGAGCTTCGTCTATTCGGTGACGATCCGGGTGGTCCGCTGGGAAATTCGTCGGGCCCAGTCGCGCAGACGCCGACAAGCGGCGGACCTCCAGCACCGCGACGCCCCCGAGATCGTCACGGTCGATCCCGAGGCGCGCGAGCTCTTGGAGCGCGTGCAGACGATCCTCGACGGGCTGCCTGCGAAGGAACGAGCGGTCTTCGTCCTACGCCACGTCGAGGGACAGGGCCTCGCAGAGATCGCTCAGGGTCTGGACATCTCGCGCAGCACCGCCAAGCGTTGGCTCAAGCGCGGCGTTCGCCGCGTCGAGGCAGCGATGGATCGAGATGGCCGGCTCTCCACTCTGTTGAAGGGACGTCCGGCCAGATGAATCGCGACGCTTCAAAAGACAATCAAAACCGCCTGGACGCCTTCGCCGAGGTGGCCCGACAGGTTCGCGGCCCGCTGTCGGCGCGTCAGCGTTCGGCGGGTTGGCAACGCCTGCAGCGGACCCTGGCGTCCGAGCGGGCTCTTCCCGACGAGCCTCCTCGGCGCTGGTGGGCGGGGAGGGGGTGGCGGCTGGTGTTTGCGCTGGTCGCGATCGCGATCCCGCTCGGCTGGCGCGTCGTCAAGAGGGCGGGATCCCAGACCCTCCAGTACGTCGTGAGCCGCGAGGGCGGCATCGACGCGATCGGGGCGACGGGTAGCGTCCTGTCGTCACAGGCTGGCCACGCCCAGTTGCTGTTCACCGACGGCTCCCGGATCGGCATGCGGGCAGCCGCGCGTCTGACCGTGGCCGCGCTGAAAGCCAGGGGTTCCGACGTCCGGCTGCTCGACGGGTTCATCGACGTCGACGTGCGCCACCAACCTGACGCGGCGTGGACGTTCGAAGCGGGCCCCTACACCGTGCGGGTTCAGGGCACATCGTTCGCGCTCGGGTGGAACGCCGCCCAAAAGCGGCTGGAATTGCAGATGCGGAGCGGTCTTGTCGCGCTGCTTGGGCCCGCGAGCGCATCGCCGCTGATGGTCACGGGAGGCGAGTCGGTGGTCTTGGACGAGGGCGGAAATCCGCCGTCGCCCACCGCTCGAGACGAGGCGCCGGCGGAAGCGCCGGCAACCGGTTCGGCGCTCCGGCCCGTCGGGCCGGCGCATCGGCTCGCGCGATCGTCGCTGCCGCACGCGCAATGGGCGCCACTGCTGGCGCGCGGAGATTTCGACGCCATCGTCGACCAGGCCAAGAAGACCGGTTTCGACGTCTGTCTCGGCTCCGACACGGAGCCGAACCTGGCGGCGCTCGCGGATGCCGCTCGCTACACCCATCGCAACGACCTCGCCCGGCGCTCCCTGCTGGCTTTGCGCTCGCGATTTCCCGCGACCGATCGCGCCCGGGACGCCGCCTTCTTCCTCGCCCGGCTCAGCGAAACGGCCGACCCGGGCGCGAGGGAGGCGCTGTCCTGGTACGACCGCTATCTCCGAGAGGGCGCGAGCGGATCCTATGCGGAGGAAGCGCTCGGCCGGGAGATGATCCTCCTGCGGCGGAATGGAGGTAGCGCTGCCGCCGGGCACGCCGCCGCCCGGTATCTCAAGGCGTACCCCCGCGGCCTCTATGCGAACGAGGCCGCCGGTTTGATCGAGAACTCTTCCACTCCGTGAACGCCTTGGCGCCCACGCTGTGGGCCGTGGTCCTCGCGGCGGCTCCGTCTCATGCCGCGCCCGGCCCGGCGGCTGTGATCGCCGTGGTCGCTCCGCCCGGAACCGATCCGGCGGTGACCGAAGCGCTCAGCCGTTTCAGGGGCGAGGCCGCCTCGGTCGGTTTCGAGGTCACCGTGGTGCCAGGCTCGGCGACTGCAACTCCGACCGCGCAGATGGAATCGGCGGCGCGCGCGGCGTCCGCGGTCGCCACAGTGGCGTTCGTCAGTGGCGGCGATCCGCGCGCCCTCGACGTCTGGTTCACCGATCGGTCGACCGGCAAGACCGTGCTCGGGCACGTGTCGGCGGAGAACGAGGCGGGCGATCGCTCGTCGGCGGTGCTGGCGGTGAAGGCGGTCGATTTTCTGCGCGCGCGCATGTTCGATTTCTTGGTCGCGCGCCCGGCGTCCTTGACCGACGCGCCCGCGGCCCCCGAGTCTCCGCTTGCCCGGGCCGCCGCGAATGTGCAGGCGGCCGTCCCGTCGCGTCGGCTCTCCAGCGAGCCATTCGAGGTCGGCCGCTTTGGCGTGTCGATCGGCATTGGCGGCCTGCGAAGCTTGCAGGGTCTGGGGACGACAATTCTCCCCTTGCTGCGAGGTGCCTACGACCTCTCGAGCTGGTCGGCGTTGCGAATCACATTGGGTGGCTTCGGCACGCGATCCCGGGTGGCCGTGATGGGCGGCGACGCCACCGTGACGGAAGAGGTCGCCACCGCCGAGTGGGTCCTGAGCTCCGGGAAAGCGCGCGTCCGTCCGACGTTCTCCGTCGGTGCCGGCGTTCACGACGTGCGTGCCCTCGGATCGGCGATCTCGCCCTACGCCGCGCGCGCCGCGAGCCGCGTCTCGTTCGCCGCCGCTCTGTCGGCGGGGGTGTCCGTGATCCTGAGCCGGCGTCTGGCCATCGAGGCGGAGGCCGGCACGTTCCTGCTTTTTCCCGAGCCCGAGGTGCTGATCGCCGGTCTGGACGGAGGCCGCACCGGTCGCCCGGGTTTCTCGGCCACCATGGCGATGAAGGCTCGGTTCTGATGCGGAGCCCGCCCGCGCCGGCGTTGCGGCTCGCGTTCGCCCTCGCGGTCGCGTCGGTGACCGCGTGCGGCCTCGGACCGATCGACGTCGTCGATGCGCCGGTCCCGGGCGTGGGCCTCGTGGCTTACTGGAGCTTCGACGAGGGGATGGGCACCTCCGTGCTCGACCATTCGGGCAACGGCCTCGACGGCGCGCTGACCGGCGGAACCTGGATCGCCGACGGCCAATTCGGCGGCGCGCTCTACCTGATGCTCGGCGATTACGTCACCGTTCCGAGCTTCCCCGCCGCGACGCCCGACTACACGGTTTCGGCGTGGGTCCGCTACGCGCAGGCCGACATCGGCTCCAATCTGTCGACCATCGTCACGACCGAGATCCCGACCGCCGGGGGCTGGGAATTGCAGGGCCCCGTGAACGCCGAGGCGGCCGAGCTGCAGTTCAGCTACAGCCGCGCGGCCGGCGGTTACGACACGCTCATCTGCTGCCAGATCCAACCCGATCAATGGATGCACGTGACGGCGGTCGTCGACAGCAAGGCTCTCACGATGACGCTTTACCAAGGCGGCGTCATCCAGACCCAACTGAACATCCACGGGTCGATTATGCCGGGCAACGACACGTTGCACATCGGGATCGAACAGATCTCCACCGGTTTCGAGTGGCCCTTCCGGGGCGCGGTCGACGAGATTCGCATCTACGACCACGCGTTGAACGCCGCGGAGGTCTTGCGTCTGGACGCCGGGCCCTGACGGGCGCGTCAGCGCTTTATCGCCCTCCCGTGCGCCGAGATGATCGCGGTGGGTGCTCGTGTCCATGTCATAGACCGAGAACCAGCCCGGCCGAGCTGACGACCGAGCAGGCGCTCGACCTCCTGAATGTCTCGCGACCGTTCCTCGTCGGTCTCTTGGACGGCCTCGGGTATTAGCGCGCGATGGCGTTCGTCGTCCTCTACGACGCCTGCGTGCTCTACCCTGCCCCGCTTCGCGATCTCCTCGTGCGCCTCGGGAACACCGGCGTGGTGCGGGCGCGG
>CAYTTF010000095.1:0-13241 GCA_964440665.1 uncultured Myxococcales bacterium
CGGAGATGCGGTTCGGAGGCAAGATTCGGCTGAAAGCGCCGCCGACACCTCAGATTTTCGTCGCGTCGACCGCAACTTCGACGAGCGCGGACCTCGCCCGCGAAGGTATGCACGGCGATCATAGCTGCGAGGATCTGCGGTGCTCAGGCGCTCGCCGATCCGCGAGTACGGGCGCCGGGCAACGACGACCTCACCCGCGCCGCCGGCGCCGTGCGCGTCGCCAACGTGATGAGGCCCTACCTGGAGGCGATCGTCTCGTGAAGTCGCAAGCGCCGCGCGATATGGCCGCGTCCGTCCGTCAGCGGCTCCTCAACCTGGCCAAAGAGCGCGGCGAGGAATTCAACTTCGTCCTCCTGCGATACGGCCTGGAGCGGCTTCTCTTTCGGCTCGGCGAGTCTCGCCACGCAGGATCGTTTGTCCTGAAGGGCGCCATTCTCTTCCCGCTCTGGTCCGGAAGTCCGCATCGGGCGACGAAGGACATGGATCTGCTCGGCGATGGACCGCCGCAGGTCGACAGGCTCGTCGACATCTTCCGCGAGATCGCGGCGATCTCTGTAACCGACGGCGTCGTTTCCATCGGCGCGACTGCCGGCCTATCAGCCTGCCGACGTCTTGGCTGTGACGGCCGAGCGCGCCGCGCGGGGTGAACAGCCGGTCAGCGCGCCAGGCGGACCAACGTGAAGTCGTACGAGCCCGAAGCGCTGTCCCCCGCCGCAGCGATGGCGAATACGGCCGTGGCGGTCGGAAGCACGGCGCTGAGCACACCGGCGTAGTACGTATCGGCGGTCGGGTCGCACCCGAGGCGCACGCCATTCCCCGTAGCGTCGACTGACCAGAGACTGACGTGTTCCTGGCCGTCGTCGAAGCGCTCGAAGCCGCCGATGATCCAAGATCCGTCGTCGCCCCCAGGGTAGGCTGAAAGATGAGAAACGATCAGCGTGGACGGAAGAGCCGTCCAGAGCGGCCGCCATACCGGCGTGGTCGGGTCGGTGAGGTCGGTGAGGCTCACCGTGCTGGTGGCCGCGCTCGTCAGCCAGACGACACCGTTCGGGCCGGCTCCCATGAGCGAGTCGACTGAAGCCGAGTCCGTCCCGTCGGAGGGCGGGACCGGCAGCGTCGCGGGCGAGCCACCCGACGACGGGACCAAGTAGGCGGCGACACTGGACAAGTGGTCGACCGCGACCAGCAGTCCCCCGGGCGTCGGCGTGAGCGTGTGCAGGTTGGACTGCGAGGCCAACGGGGGAGGGAGGTTGGCCAGTTGCTCGGCCGCGCCGCCGGCGGCGGGCATTCGCCAGGCGCTCCAGTAGGTGGTCGATCCCGTCGGAGGATGCAGATCCCAGTAGAGATATTGGCCGTCAAAGGCGAAGGCGCCCGCGACCGCGTAGTCGGGCGCCACGTCGATGGTCATGCCGTCGGCCAGCACGGTGGGCGCACCCCCGGTCAGCGGGACCTGCTGCAGCTTGTCGGTGTCGAACACAAAATCGATCGCCTGACCGTCGAGCCACATCGAGTAGGCGGACGCATCGCTGACGACGGTCGGGCTACCGCCCGCGGCCGGCACCGACATGATCGTGTCGTTGCTCCTGTAGTAGAAGGTGTCCCCGGCAAGGAGGAGGTTGCCGGGGCCGCCCGCATGAACACCGAGGTCGGCGATCGGCGTCCAGCTCGCGGCGCTACAGACAGAAGACGCCGTCATGGTCTCGCTCACCGGGCGCGTCCCGTCGCAACGAAAGGTAAAGAGTCGCTGTCTTCGAGCTTGTGATAAGTCGTCCGCCCCGTCGGTGCCGAGAATGGTTGCAATCCCGAGATGATCGAGCGCTCCCGGTGGGAAGGTCGTATGATGTCGAAAACATGCAAAGCCTCCCCGCAGAGATGCCCTGCCTGAGTAGGCAATCGGTCGCGGCGACTGGTGTGGCCGCCTTGCTGCTTGCCACGCTGGCCCCTGCATGCGGCCTTCAGCCCCCGATTCAAAGCAGCGGCTCTGCGGTCTCGAAGGAAGGAATTCAGCTCAGGGTCCTGCGCCAGAGTTGCAGCGAGACTGTTCAGCCGAAACAGCCTGGAAACGATCTGGTCGAAGTCATTGTCGAGATGGAGATCCGTAACGGCATGTCGGAGCCGATCAGCGTCCACCGTGATGGCTTCCGGCTCGGCGCGCCTGATGGGAGCGCGATCAAGACCTCCACGTGGTTCGCGATCGACCCACTCACTGTGGACGCTGCCCAGGCGCTGACATTCCAGCTCCGGTTCATGGCTCGCGGCGGGCTGAGCTGTTGGAGGGAGATGGCGCTCAAAGCGTTCTCCGCAGTCACTAGAGGGACCGTGCCGGTGGAAATCGGAGCCGTGAGGTTTATCCCGGGGCACGCTCCGTCGGGTTACGGCGTCCCGGCGACCTAGATCGGCTGCTCAGCTCGTTGGGGCGCCGACTCCACCGTAGGCTGACCGCTCACTCCAGCTCGGCGCGGAGCATCTCCTTCGTGCCTTCGGGTCCGGTGATACGCATCCAGAACTCGCCTTCAGGTCGGCACTCCATCGCGAACGTCAGGAACGGGCAACAACGGCGCTCGCCGATGATCCAATGCGCGCACGCCAACAGGTTCTCGTCGTCGCCGGGTAGCCGCAGTGCCCAGCCGTCATTCAGCTCACGACGCTCCGTGGCCAATAAAAGAAGCCGCCGTCCGTCTGCCATGTGCGCCTCGAACGCATTCGAGGAACCGAAGGCGGCCGAATCGCATGCGATAGGCGAGGCTCTCATGAACGGATCTTACACCGGTGCAGCACTCCAGCGGGAAGACCCTATCGTCGGATCGGGCACCGTGATGAAACGCCTTTCGGCGTGTCGCACGACACGGTTAGCTTTGAGACCCGCGTCATCGCAGCCCGTCGTACGCGATTTCCCTAACTCGCCGATGCGCCATAGCCCGAAAGCGCGTGCGCCGGAACAAACTTGACGGCGCCGAGCTTGACCGGCTCCACTCCTTTGACGACCGCCGAGGGGGACTCGAGCGCCATTTCCTTGGAACAACTGAGGCCACCGTGGCTCATGAACCGAAGCTGAAAAGTCTGTGCTTGGCCCGGCTCGACCGATAGGGGATCGCTGGCGAACCACGTGGAGGTCCGGATCGCGCTCCCGTCGGACGCGCCGAGCCGAAAGCCATCACGGTGAATACTGATCGGCGCTTGCGTGCCGTTGCGAACCTCTACCTCGACTGTGGTCTCCACCAAGTCACTCCCCGGCAGCTCCGTCTCGACCGTCTGGCTACAACTCTGACGTAGCACCGCGACCTGGATCCCGTCCTTGGCCGCCGCCGCGCCGTTCTGAACTGGCGGCTGAAGGCCGCAAGCCGGCGCCAGCGCGGCGAAGCCGAACGTGGCAGAGAAGAACAGCGCACTCATTTTCTGCTTGGTCATCCGAACGCCTCCTGGGTCGAGACAAAGCAGGCGGCGTGCCAAGTACGCGGGCCGCCACTCACGGGAGGTTCGAGCTTCAGATCGCGCGAACGGCAGGGAAGATCTCCCGAGTGAGGCGGAAAATTTCCCTGCGACTCGGTTCAGACGGTCCGGTCGGGGACGGGAAGATGAATGGTCAGTACTGGGCAAAGCGCTCGGCGAACGACTGCTTCCGCCACGCTCCCCATCAAGACGTGTTGGAGCCCAGTTCGCCCGTGTGTACCCATGACAATCATGTCGAACCCGCCGTGACTTGAAAGCGAGAGAATCCCTTGCGCAGGCGAGCCATGCTCGACGACGACGTGCATCTCAACAGCGCTACGCTTCCGTGTTTCCGCGCGAAGCTCTTCGAGCCAGCTCTGCGCGAAAGCGCGATCGTTTTTGGCGTCAAGCGCGTTGTCGGCGCCGGGCACGATTGAATTCATGAGGGCCGGCATTTCGTAGACGTGAAAGAGCGTCACTGTGGATTGGAGCGCCTTGGCCAGTGCCACCGCATATTCCACAGCTGCCTTCGATCCTGACGAGAAATCAACTGCAGCAAGGATTTTGGAAACTCTGATCATGCCTTACTGTGTCCGCCCTTCACGCCATCGCCGCTCTTCCATGTCGGGTTCCTGCGCCAGCTACGCCCACCGATGATAACCACGATCCTGGTCTGTGGTGGCCGGGGCCGCTCCGCCTTCGAACCATCGACCCAAGTGACCGCGTCGGTACGATCATTGCTGGTAGCTGCGCGGATGGGGTATCCGATTTCTGCTGAAACCCACCGCATCCTTGAAGACCTAGGTCATCTTCGGACCGCGGCGCGGGCGCTACTTGACGAAGCCAGTCCCGGGGCGCGTGATGAGTGGAAGAGATTCGAGGACCGCTTCCCGTCCGATGTGGAAATTCGACGGGGGTTCATCGCGCTTTCGAAACCGGAACTCGAGGAAATGTGGTCGAAGGTCCGGCGTTTCCGAGACATCCTGGCCGCCGGCCGTCGTCGAGGGGCAAAGCTCTCTCGGGGTAGGACCGACCGCGCTCAGAGCGACGGCGGTGGAGGCGGAGACGCCAGCCCCGCAGTACCCTCGTCCGACGTCCAGCTAGATATCGGTGTTGCTCGCCAGGAATGAGACCGGCCGGAGGGGAATCGGAGAGGATCCGATCGCCGCTGCTCCGTCGACAGCGAGTGCCATCGGAACGTTGCAAGCGAGGTTGTCGTCGCGCTCGAGGAAATGGACCGCGAATGTCTTGGAACCGCCGGACGGGATGGTCTCGGATGCATCTGAGCGATGGGGCGCACGAGCCGCGCCATCGGCCAGCAAACGGACCTTTCCCGGGTCGAACGTTAGCGCGGAACCGGCGGAGTTGGTCACGAGCATCAGGATGTCGAGCCCGAGAATATCGGCGTACGACCAATTTGGATCGAACCGGCGGTCGCATTGTCGTTCGACGAGCCCGACACTGACGCCGCCCCCTTGGGCTGGAGGATCAGTCCGGACAAACGATCGGGACCAGGCTTCGCTGCAGCCACCTGCGGCGACCATTGACGAAAAGATGAGTGCCATCCAACCAGTTTTCATGTTTCGATCTCCCTTCGAGCTAATGACGGAGAGAAGCATCAGGAGTGCCAGATGAAGCTCGACCGTCCATCCCTCTTTCGCGTTCGACCGGACCCGGAAATCGTCCCCATGAAGTGGAAATATTCCGGATCAATGGTTGATTTGGTACTCATGCGCGGCGGCTCGTCATGAGCGTCGCCGCGAGCTTTTCGGATCCTGGAGGCTCGATTTCGTCCGACCGGGCGGGCCAGTGCTTTCGCAGTCGTCAGAGAATCGCTATTCGTCTTAGCGGAGTCCGAAACTTGATCGGCTAGTCGGTGTCCGAACGGCCCAGGGGGCCTTCGTTCTGTCGATCGGGCGCTTCCTCGCTGAGCCATTTCGCCAGGGTCTTGCCATCGACGCCGAGCCTGTCTGCCGTGCGACCGCGCTGTCCGCCGAATTGGGACAGGGCCCAAGCTGCGTAGCGGCGCTGTACTTCGCGAAATGGGACCACTCCACCCCGGAACTCCAGCTCCGCAGGGTGCGCCCCACGCTCGATGTCGGGAAGAAGATCTTCGGTGCCGGCCTCCGGCCCGCGTGCTAGCAGCACCGAACGCTCGACGGTGTGTGCAAGCTCGCGGACGTTGCCGGGCCAATAGTACGCGAGGAGCACCTTCAGGGCTCCAACGCTGAATGCGTGCATCGGAGATCGAGGGTGTCGCTCGCGTGCGAGTTCCAAGAAGTGACCGAGCAGCGCCGGAATGTCTTCTCGGTGGTGGCGCAACGCCGGCAGGTTCACGGTGACGACATCGAGTCGGTAGAGGAGATCCTCTCGAAATGAACCTGCCCGAACGGCGTCCCTGAGATCGCGGTTTGTGGCGGCGACGATCCGAGTGTTGACTTGTCGTTCGCGTACAGCACCGACGGGTCGCACCGTGCCGCTCTCCAAGACGTGCAACAGTTTCGACTGAAGGGCGAGGGGCATCTCTCCGATCTCATCCAAGAAGAGCGTCCCATCGCTCGCCTCGGCGAAAAGCCCCGGTCGGTCGGCGGTTGCGCCGGTAAAGGCACCCCGAACGTGACCAAAGAGCTCGCTCTCCAGCAGGGTTTCAGGAAGCGCGGCGCAATTCACGGGGACGAATGGCGCTCCGCTGCGCTGACTCTCCGCGTGAAGAGCCTTTGCGACGATCCCCTTGCCCGTTCCGGTTTCTCCTGTGATCAAGACGGGGACGTCAGCGTCTGCCACGCGCTCGATGACATCGGTAACCGCGCGCATGGCGGGTGTCTCGCCGATCAAGTTCGTGGTCGAGAAGCGTTCCTTGAGCGTCTTCCGCAGCGCAGTCGCCTCGTGCCGCAGCTGGTATTCGTCCAGCGCGCGCTGCAGGAAGATCGTCAGCTCGTCGAGCTTGAACGGCTTCGTCAGGTAGTGGTAGGCGCCCTGACGGATTGATTCGATCGCGGAGTCGATCGCGCTGTATGCAGTCATGACGATCACCGGTCGCTGCGGGTCGACACGGCGGGACGCCGCGAGGACCGCCATTCCGTCCACGCCCGGCATCCGCAGATCCGTGATCACCGCGTCGAGCCGGTCGGACGCTAGCCGGTCGACAGCCTCCCGCCCGCCACCCGCGGCCACCGCGTCGTAACCGCGCTCGATCAGACCATCGGCGATCGTGCGCGCCATCTCCATGTTGTCGTCGACGACCAGTATGCGTGGCTGGGGCCGTTTCATGCTGGGGCGTTCCCCGGATCGGCCGGTATCTCGACGACGGCGTTCGTCCCGTGCGGAAATATCGGCGTCAGTTCCAGCGTGCCAAGGTGGCTCTTGACGATCTCGTTGGCGATAGCGAGGCCGAGCCCGGTCCCCTCGCCGCTGGGCTTGGTCGTAAAGAAGGGCTCGAGCGCTTTTTGGGCATGCTGGACCGAGATCCCCGCGCCGTCGTCCTTGACGGCGAAGCGGACCCGGCCTTCATGCGAGTCGACTGAAAGGCAAACGTCTCCTCCACGGGAGCACGCGTCGCAAGCGTTGAGAAGAAGGTTTACCAGCGCGCTTTCGAGCAGGCGGGCGTCTCCGATGATGGTCGGTAGGCCATCGGCGACCTGTGCCGTGAGTTGTACGCCCGCCTTGCTAAACCGATGCTCTACCAGGGTCAGAGCCCCCCGCGCTATCCGGGCGGCGGAAAGGTGATCGGCCGAGACGCGATCACCGCGGGCCAGCCCGAGAAGTCCGCGAATCACCTGGTTGATCCGGTGTGTCTGATCCAGGATCGCGTTCAGCGCAGCGGTGCCCCGCTCGTCGTCCCTTAACCTCGGCAGAAGCTGTTCCGCTCGACCTGCGATCACGCCCAGCGGCGTGGAGACCTCGTGCGCTACGCCCATGGCAAGCGTGCCCAGCGCGGCGGCCCGACTCGCCGAGGCAAGACGGTCGTTTTGCTCGCCGCGCATCGCGGCCACGGCCAGCTCGCGTTGGAGCTCCAGTTCCTTCCTTTGGTTTCTAAGCGCCGCGCCACCAAAGGCGAGCAGCAATCCTGTCGCGGTGAGCACGCTGAGGAACAGCCTTTTTTGGGCCCGCAGCTCGCGATCGCGTTCGCGCAAAGCGGTGGCCGCCACCGCGATAGTCCATCCGGTTAGCGGTCCCTGATAGACTGTCGCCAGACCCACCAGCGCGGAGCGAGCCGGTAGACCTAGGTCGAGTGCTTCGGGTCGGGATAATCGAACAGTTTCATCCCCGCGCCGCGCCGCCTCGACCACGCGATCCGATGAGGCGACGCTGCCATCGCTGGCTTCTAGGCTGGCGCCATCGGGTGACAGAAGGAACAGCTTCAGAGCGCCTTGCCGCTCGGCGGCCGCGAGCCCTTTGGGGGCCTGATCGACAAACGACCGCTTGCCCCCTTCCGTCCGTGCACCGAACGCAGCCGCCACTCCCCGCGCCAGGTTCACCTGTTCACCCGCGAGGTCGTCCAGAGCTGCGCGCGATTCGCGCTCCTCGTCCCAATAAGCCAGGCCGGCGACCAGACCGATCGCGATAACCACCGCCAAGAGAAGTGCCGAGGTGCGCACGCTCGCGTTCTTATCACCTCTCTCGATCGCTCGCTGGTGAGCCTGAGGTAGCACCAACGTCAACCCGTGCGTGGCCATGACTAGTTCTAGGGCTCAGCAAGGAATGGGCCGGCCATCGCTCCCGGAGATGTCCTGGCCGATCTTCGAAACGATCGGGAAGATTTCCATTTGCACAGGGAAATTTTCCCTCTGGCTCTAACTGCAGATATGCCAAATTCTGCGGGGACGCGGGCCCACCCGCGGGCATGGTCGTTGCTAAGTTCTGCGCGCGACGATGTGCAGCAAGGTCCGTGGATCCGTATGGGGAGTGCTCGGCTTGCTGCGCTTGGGGCTAGCTGCGCACGCCGCGGCTGCGCCCCCGCAGCCTGCCACCGACCAGTCCGATTCTCCCGGACTTGCGGGCCTCCCCTCCGCTCGGAAGGTGACCCTGGGGGAAGCACTCGCCTACGCGCGCGCCCACCAGCCGGCTGTCGTAGCCGCTCTGGCGCGGATACGGGAAGAGAAGGCCAATGCCGAGGTACCGCGCGCGCAGTACTACCCGCTGGTTGGAGTCATGGCGCAGTTTCTGGAGGGTACTGCGAACAACACCACGGCTTCTTACCTGACGACGCCGTTCGTCGACCTGCCCCGGATTGGAGGTACCTCCTTCAATGCATCAAGTGCCACGGCCTCCTGGAAGCCGTCTGCGTCGACGCTTGCTGGGGCCGGTGCGAGGCAGGAGATCTTTGACTTCGGCCGGATCGCCGCCCAGGCCGCGGCAGCCGACGCTCGCGTGGTCGTTGCTGCCCACGCCTCGGACACGGAACGCCTCGACATCGAGCTCGCCGTTGAGGAGGCGTTCTTCGCGGTTCACGCGGCGAAGTCGATCCTCCAATCGTCGGAGGATGCTTACCTACGTTCCCTCGTTCACAGAGACTTCGCACAGGCCGGCGTCAAGTCTGGTCTGAGGGCTCCGATCGACCTGACACGGGCCGAGGCCGATCTGAGCCGCTTCGACACCGGGCGGATCCGTGCACGC
This sequence comes from uncultured Myxococcales bacterium, assembly GCA_964440665.1. GTDB lineage: Bacteria > Myxococcota_A > Polyangia > Fen-1088 > Fen-1088 > JADGRB01. The sequence goes on from CAYTTF010000095.1 coordinate 9,046, forward strand.
GGGGGTGTGGCGGCATCTCAAGCAGTGCTGGCTGCCGCCGTGGGCTCGACGGATCTGGCTCTCGACGCATCGGACGAGCCTCCCTCGGCGCTTGACCTCCCCGCGCTATCCAACGCCCTTGCGCTGGCTTCGAACAAAGATCCCCGCCTCCAGCTGGCGATCGCGCGACTGCGTGGGCAAGAGCTGGAGACACGAGCGGTCGGGGCGCTCTTGCGCCCGGACGTGCACCTTTCGGCGGCCATCTCCGGGCGTGCGGGTGGGGCTCCCAGCAACGGCATCGGCGCCGACGAAGCTTCAGGAAGCGGGTACCTCCCGAACGTTCCCAATTGGGACGCGGCGCTGGTCCTGAGCTGGCCCCTTTTCGACGCGACCATCAACGCACGCCAGCGGGCATCGCGCGCGGCGGAGGAGGTCCAGCGGGCGGAAATCGATTTGGTTAAGCAGCAATTGGTTTCGTCGGTCGAGCGAGCATATGTCGATGTGGCCGTCGCCCGCGAGGCGCTCCCTTCGCTCCGGCACGAGCTCGAAGCCGCGCGCGCCAACTACGCTCAGGCGGACGCGCGATTCAAGGCCGGGTTGGGCACGAGCGTCGAGCTCGCCGACGCTGAGGCGCTGCGCATCGACGCCGAGATTCGACTCGCGCTGGGGGTCTTCGACCTCGCGAAGGCCCGCGCCACGTTCGGCCGGGCCATCGCCGAGGGCCTCCAGTGACGAGTACGCACGGAAGGGAGCACTAAGAGACTGTGACGCAATCATCGAAGAATGGGAGGCTTCGCCTCGTCATCGTCGCGGGAACAGCCGCGGTGGTGCTGGTAGGGATCCTGCTCGTCTGGCGGGCAAATTCACACGTCAACAAAGTCGCGCTCTCGACGCAACCGAAGGGGGTTACGGTCGTGGCGGCGCGCGCAGCCGACTACCGGCCTTTCCGGCGCTATGTCGGGACGATCCAGCCCTGGGTCGAAGCCAAGATCGGTCCGCAGATCATCGCCGGGTACGCGGACACGGTCCTGGTCCGCCCCGGGGACGTCGTCAAGCGAGGCCAGGTGATCGCCACGCTCGACTGCAGAAACGCCTCGGCGTCGTCCCGGGCCGTTTCCATGCAGGCGCGGGCTATTCAGACCGAACAGGAGGCGCTCTCCCACGAAGCGACGCGTCTCGGGGAACTGAAGGCGGGTGGTTTTGCCTCTCCCAACGAGATCGAGAGGCACGCAGCGGACAGCGCCAGCAAAGAGGCGGAGCTGATGGAGACCCAGGCCAAGATGCAGCGGGCGTCGCTGGAGGTGAACGATTGCATCCTGCGCGCGCCGTTCGCCGGGGAGATCTCGGCGCGGATGGTCGATCCCGGGGCCTTCGTCCGCCCCGGCACCACCGTCGCGACCATCGTGGATCGAACCAGCGTGCGCGTGGTTGCGGATGTGCCCGAAGGAGATTTCGACGTCGTCGGCCGCGGTACGCCCGTACGAATGCGAGCGCTCGCGACGAACAAGGACCTGCGGGCCAACATCGCGCGCCTCTCGCCGGCGGCGGACGCGTCGACCCGCACCATGCACCTCGAGATCGATGTCCCCGATCCCGATCGCTCGCTGCCCGTCGGCACGACCGCCGAGCTGACGGTCGACGTCGGCCAGCCGATCGCGGCGACAGAAGTTCCCCTCATCGCCGCGTCGATTCGCGGCCCGAAGGCCACGGTCTTCGTCGTCGAAGGACAAACCGTACGGAAGGGCGTCTACGGTGTGAAGGGAGAGAGGGGAGGGAGCTTGTTCTTGGATCCCGGATTGCTGGCGGGTAGCCGGGTCGTCACCGAGGGGCGTGCCCTGCTCAAGGACGGCGATCGCATCGAAGCTCAGCTGGAGGCTTCCTCCCAGGATGAGTCTCAGACAGTAAAGGTCGCCGGGGTCCGACCGTGACGGCGCTGGCACTCAAGAACCCGATCGCGATCCTCATGATCTGTGTCGGACTGGTGGTGTTCGCCCTGGTCGTGACGCCGCGGATGAGCGTCGACACGTTTCCGGAGCTCACGCCCCCGGTGCTGGTCGTCGGCACGCTGGCCCCGGGCCTGGGACCCAAGGATGTGGAGAAGACGATCACCTGGCGCATCGAGAAGTACGTCAGTGCGACGCCGGGCGTGGAGTTCGTGCAGAGCACGTCGCGCAACAACCTGTCGGTGGTGTTCGTCTGGCTCAAGTGGGGGACCGATCTCAACTCGGCGCAGACCCTGGTCCAGCAGCAGGTCGCGTTCGCGATGTCCGCCGTGCCGAAGTCGCTCGGCGTCCTGCCCCCATTCGTGCTGCAGTACGATCCCTCGAACGCACCCGTGATCCAGGTGGCGGTCTCGGGCGGAGCACTGAGTGGCCCGCAGCTCTACGACTACGCCCTCAACTACATCGAACCGGTGCTGGAGGGGATCCCCGGCGTGGCCAGCGCCGCGATCAATGGGGGACGCCAGCGCCAGATCAACGTCGTCGTCGATCCAGCCCGGGCGCAGGCACGCGGCATCACCTCGACCGACGTGGCGACGGCGGTCGCCCAATCGAACGCGCTGTTGCCGTCGGGTGAGTTCATTTCGCCCAAATTCGACGCGAACGTCTACACGAACGCGGTCGCCGCACGAGTATCCGATATCGGGGACGCGGCGGTGAAGGTCCGCGAGGGTCGCGCCGTGCTCATCAAGGACGTCGCCCGCGTCGAGGATGGCGGCTCACCAGAGACGCAGTCGGTGGCCGTAAACGGCAACGACGCCGTCTATCTGAACGTCCTCCGCATCCCCGGCGGCAACACCTTGGAGATCGTCGAGGCGGTCAAGAAGATCGTGAAGGGGCTGCCCAATCTTCCGCCGGGCGTGGAGGTCAAGGCGATCTTCGACCAGTCGACGTTCGTGCGAACCAGCTATGACGGGCTCAAGAAGGAGGTCGTGCAGGCCCTGGTGCTGATCGCGCTGGTGATCCTGTTGTTTCTCCAGAGTGTCCGCGGCACCCTGATCGTCTCGGTCGCCATCCCCCTGTCTTTCGCGGTGGCGCTCATCGTCCTCTATTCGGCCGGGCACACGCTGAACGCGTTCACGCTCGGCGGCCTCACGCTCGCGATGGGGCGCTTGGTCGACGACGCGGTCGTCGTACTCGAGTCGATCCATCGCCACCAGCGCATGGGGATGAGCCCGGCCAAGGCCGCCCTCGAAGGAACGAACGCCGTCGCGCTGCCGGTCCTCGCCTCCACGCTCACGACCATGGCGGTGCTGCTGCCGGTGGTGCTGCTGGCCGGCCTAGCCCGCAAGCTGTTCGTGCCGTTGGCCGTGACCGTGGCGGTCAGCATGATCGCCTCGTACTTCGTCAGCATGTGCGTCACGCCGCTCGCGTGCCGTTTCTTTCTCGCGCATCACGAGCCTGGCCGAATCGGGAAGCGGGTCGCCGCGTTCATCGACGGCGTCGCGGGCCGCTACTCGGAAGCCCTTCGCGCCACGCTCCCGTTCCGTGGGACCGTTCTCGGCGCGTGCGGCGTCCTGGTCGTCCTCAGTATCTGGATGGCCAAGCAGCTCCCCAGCACCTTCTTCCCCGAGATCGACGAATCGATGGGGCGCGTCTACGTCCGCGTCGCGCCCGGCACGTCGCTCGAGGAGGCGACCCGAAAGATCAACGCGATGGGCGCTCTCCTCGCCAAGGAGCTTCCCAAAGACACCGTGGAGCTGGTCTTGACCAACATCGGGTCACCTGGCAACGCCCGCAGCGCGATGACCAGCCCGAACGCCGGCCCGCACATGGGATTCATTCGCGTGGCGCTGGTCGACCCCGAGCATCGCAAGCTGAGCCAGCGCGAGATCTCCGACCTGATGCGCGGGATCCTGAACCGAAACTTTCCCGGCGTGGAGTTTCTGCAATGGCCCGGGGGACTGGTGGCCAGCGTGTTCTCGAACGGCTACATCGCGCCCCTGGTCGTCGAGCTCGGCGGCGACAGCCTCGAGGAGCTCGACGCTCAATCCAAAGCGGTCGCCGAAGTGGCCCGTACGGTTCCCGGCATCCGGGACGTCTATCCGTCTCTCCAGATCGACTACCCGGAGGTACGCGTCGAGACCGACCGGACCGAGGCGGCGCTGGTGGATGTCAGCGCCCGGACCGCCGCTCAGACCACGCTGGAGGCCACGCTGGGCAACATCAACACGCCGAGCGTCTGGATCGACGGCTCCAACGGGCAGTCGTACTACG
>CAYTTF010000096.1:0-13204 GCA_964440665.1 uncultured Myxococcales bacterium
GTCCTCGACCCTGAGTTGGGCCGACATCGTCGTGGTGCCGCGCAAGCGGTTCCTCAAGGGCGGCCGCTTCGAGATCCAGCCCTTCACCGGGATGTCGGTCAACGACAGCTTGATCCGCCACTACGTCTTCGGCGCGGATCTCAACTTTTACCTGACCGACGTTTTCTGGATCGGGGTTCAGGGACAATATTTCCTCAAGCAGCTCACCAACCAGGAAGAGCTGGTTGGCCTGGAGTACAACCGGGCGCCCACGCTGAATCAGTACCTCTACGGGGGCTCGCTGAACTTCGGCTATGTCCCGCTCTATGGAAAGTTCGCCCTCTTCAACCGGTCGATCATGCACTGGGAGATGTGGGCATCGGCCGGGGTCGGCGTCACGATCACCAAGGTGCTCCCGCGCGATCCCGCCAACGATTCGTTGGCGTTCCAGAACACCGACCTGACGCCCAACGTGGGTATCGGGAGTCGGTTCTTCCTCTTCGACTGGCTGACCGTGAACTTCGCGTTGCGCGATTACATCGTGCCCGACAAGTTCGAGCCGCTTCTGGACGGCGCTCAGGCCACGCCAGCGATCACGACCGCCGATGAGGCCAAGGCCAACGCGCACTCGGCGCTGGTGAATAACCTGATGCTCTATGTCGGGGCCGGTTTCTATCTCCCGACGAAGTTCCAGTACAAGACTCCCCGCTAGGGCGTCGTCCATGAAGATGAACGCGGATCTCAACCTGCAAGCGACCCGGCGCTCGACAAAGGACAAGCCCATGAACATGAAGCCGAACTGCGGACATCGCCGACACCGGCTCTCCGGGCTGCTGGTGGCCCTGGCGATGACCGCGGTGCCGCTGGCCGCCCAGGCACAGCGCAAAAGTCCGCTCGCCGATGCGCCCGCCATCCGAAAACGCTACGAGCTGCGCGCCACCCGCTTGGAAGTCGGGGCGGGGCTCGGAACGACGCTGAACCAAGATTTCTACCACACGATGTTCCTGAACGTGAAGGCCGGCTTTCATATCACCGACTGGCTTTCGCTGTCGGCCTTCGGTGGCTTCGCGGTGGCCAACATCGCGACCACCTTTCAGAACGACCTGGTGAGCTCGCTCCATCCCACCGACATGGGCCAGCCGATCAACGAACCGCTCAGGACCCAAGCCACGGCCTCGATGCAGAAAATCAGCAGCATCCTGGGCGCTCAGCTGGAGTTCACGCCGTTCACCGGGAAATACTCTCTCGCCGGCAAGCTGTTCGCGAACTACGACTTCTACGCCTTCGGCGGTCCGGGGTTGATCAACGTCGCGCCGACCGACGCCAGCAGCCTGACGGATTGTGGCTCCGTGACGCCCAACCCCCCTATGCCCGGCATGGGACCGCAGGGACCGTTTTCCTGCAAGGTGAGCGGGGCAAAATTCGGCGCCAACTTCGGCGTCGGCCTCCACAGCTACTTCAACGAATGGATGGCGCTGAATGTCGAGCTCCGCGACATCATGGCCCAGCTCAATCCCTCCGGGCGTGACAACAACGGCGATGGCGTCGCGAACGCAAACGACCTCACCTGGAGCCACACCTTCATGGTGACAGCGAACATCGTCTTCTACTTGCCATCGACCGCGGGCATCTCGCCCTAACCTTCCCGGCCCCCCATGCCGACGTCGTCGTCGCCGAAAAAGAAAGTCACGCTGTACTTCAACTCCAGCGTGCTTGGCGAAACGCAGCTCGAGGCGATTCGTCAGGACCGATCGATCTCCTGGATCATTCAGGCCGCCTGGCGCCTGGCGCGCGAGGACGTTCGCCGACTCCCCGGCTATGGCGGGCAGAGCGACGCCAGCGAAGCAGCCCCGGGCATCAGCAAGACGCAGATCGATTCGCTGTAGTCGCCGGCCGGGGTCACGTAATAGATCTGGATCGGATCGCCGGCCGTGCCATCCATGTCGCGCGCCGTAAACGATCCGTCGTCGCTGGCGGGCGCGAACACCCCGGCCTCGAGCCTCTTATTGCGAACGTAGTATGTCGCCAGCGCGGCCTGAGGGAGGGGTCCGCCCCGCGTCGTCCAGACCGTCCTTCCGCCCCCGTCGGCATCGAGGATGACCTGAGATTCGAATGAGATCTGCATCGCACCCGGCGGTGGGACGTTGAGGATCGGCGCGATACAGGCGCCGAGCCCCGCGAAGGCCAGGAGCAGCGAACCGATTTTTAGCCAGCGACCGCGACGTGATCTCATCGAACGGATTGCCTCGTCAGAAGTAAGAGGCAAGAACCACGCCCACCGGACACCTCATGAACCCGCCCGAGCGGACGGCCAGATGCCAACCGAGTTGGCGATGGATGCAACCTGGTTCTCGAATCAGCCATTCAGACCACGAAATTGTAGCGCTTCAGCTTCTTCTGGAGGCCGAACCGGGAAAGCCCGAGTAAATCTGCAGCCTTGGTCTGGTTGTTTCCGGACCGCCCCAGAGCTTCGCGGAGGAGCGAGCGCTCTAGCCGCTCGACCCGGGGTTTGAGCGACAGGCTGTCGGGATCTTCAGCGAACCGCCCGCTGGCGTTGTCGCCCGCGGCGATCCGGGGTGAGAGATCGCCCACGGTGATCCGCGGCCCCGAGAGCGCGTCCGCGCGGATCATCTCGTTTTCGAGCTCGCGGACGTTGCCCGGCCATCGATAGGCCAAAAGGCAAGCCAGCACCGCCGGATCGAACGGCTTCGGCGCGGGCCGCCCCGCCGCCTTCGCCAGCTTGACCAGAAAGCTCTCGACCATCAGCGGAATATCGTCGCGCCGATCGCGAAGCGGCGGCAGCGCGATCGTCGCGACGTTGAGCCGAAAGAAGAGATCGCGGCGGAACTTCCCCTCCTCCACCATCTGCGTGAGATCGCGGTTGGTCGCCGCGACCACGCGGACATCGACCTTTCGCGTCCGCTCGCTGCCAACCCGCCGAATCTCTCCGTCCTGCAGAACCCGCAGGAGCTTCCCCTGCATGCCGGGCGACATCTCGCCGACCTCGTCGAGGAACAAGGTGCCGCCGTCCGCGATCTCGAACAGGCCACGCGTGTCGTGCTCGGCCCCGGTGAAGGCGCCGCGCACGTAGCCGAACAGGGTCGATTCGAGGAGCGTCTCCGGGATCGCCGCGCAGTTTTCACTGACGAACGGCCGATCCTTGCGCGGACCGTTGGCATGAAGGGCGTGCGCCACCAGCTCCTTTCCCGTACCGCTTTCCCCTTGAATGACGACCGACAGCGCGGTGTCGGTGATGCGGTCGATGAGCCGGAACAGCTCCAGCATGCGGGGCGTGCGTCCGATGATGTTCCGGTAGTCGTACCTCACCGCCAGCGCTTCGCGGCTCTCGCGCAGCTCGACCTTGATGCCGGACAGCTCTTCCCGGCGCGCCGCCAGCTCGGTCTCGAGACGGCGGTTGAGCGCCTCGATCTGGCGCTCGCGGCGGCGCAGCTCTGCCAGCAGACGCGCGTTTTCGAGCGCGATCGCGGCCTGCTCGGCGAAGTCGAGCACCAGACGCACGTCCTCCTGATCGAAGGCCCCCTTGCGCAGCCGGTGATCGACGTAGATCGTTCCGGCGGCGCGGCCCTTGATGACCAGCGGGACCGCCAGAACCGACCGGAGATGCAGATCCGAGACCGAGAGGGCCTCGCGAAAACGGGCGTCGCCCGCGGCGTCGATGGTGACGATCGGCTCGCCGCCCTCGGCCGCCTGCCGCGCGATCGATCGAGAGAGCTCGAACTCCGCGGTCTCCAGCGTTTGCTGATCGATGTTGCGCGCCACCTTGACGTTGAGCTCCCCGCTGTCGTCCTCGAGCAGCAGAAACCCGCGCTCGGCGTCGGTCAGCTCGATGACGGTGTCGACGATCATCTCCAGCAGGCGCGGCAAGCGCAGCTCGCTGTTGAGGCGCTTGTTGATCCGCAAGAGACGTCGCAGCCGCGATTCGGCGGCGATGGCGCGGGCCGCGCTGGGCTCGTCGCCGGACGCCCGAGGACCCTCGGGGCGGAGCCAGGCCGCGTCGGGATCCCGATCGAGCGCGGCGCGATGATGTTCCGGTGTGGCCATGCGAACCTCCTCAAAAATGACGCGTCCCAGATCCAAGCTGGCGCGGGACTCGTCCTGCGCGCCGACGCGCGCGGCGAGACGTCCCGCCAGCGCGGCCAGTCGCCACGCGCGCGGGCGATGCGCGCGCGCTCGGGCGCGGCGCGCGAGCCCAGCGAGTCGGTGCCCCAGCGCCGCGAGGGACTCGTCGCCGCCGCCGTCCGCCAGCGCGAGGACGGCCCGAGTCCGCGCGAGCTCGGGATCGTCGGCCAGCGCCGCACCCGGGCCCCGAAGCCGCTCCGCCTCTGCGAGCGCACGTCGCCCCTCGGCGGCGCGGCCGCCGAGGGCCAGCACCTCGGCGGCGGCGAGGAGCGCGCTGGCAGAGCCCGCCGGCTGCCCGAGCTCGGCGAACAAAGCCGCCGCCGATCGGTAGTGCGCCACCGCGGGCTCCGGCTGTCCCGACCGGCGCGCCAGATCGCCTTCGACGAAGGTCGCGGTGACCAGGGCCCGCGTGGTGGCGCCCTCCGTGGCGATGCCCCGCGCCCGCTCGATCGCCCGCCGCGCGGCAGAGAGATCGCCGAGCTCGACGAAGAGGTTCGCGGCGTTGACCAGCGCGGGCAGCAGCTCGGCGGCCGCCCCCAGGCGTCCCAGCTCCCGCACCGCACGCCCGCAGGCGGTCAGCGCCTCCCCATAGAGCCCCTCCTCGGTGAGGAGGCCACCAAGATTCAACGCCACCGCGGCGACCGTGTGGACGTCATTCTGCCGCGATCCGATCTCGTAGGCGCGCCGGTAGGCCTCGCGTGCCAGATCCTCCTCGCCCGCGAGCTGCGCCAGCAACCCTTCCAGATAGGCCAGCCGGGTCGGGCTGGCACGCGACATCTCCGAGAGCTCCGCCAGCCGCTGCCGTGCGCGTGGCAGCTCGCCAAGGTATGCGCCGGCCAGGAGCGCCGATTCCAGGCAGAGCGCGCGTGCCGCGCTCTCCGTCGCGATCAAGACCGGATCCGCCAGCAGCGGCTCGACGATCGCCAGCGATTCGGAGAACCGGCCAGCCGTGACCAGCAACCGACCGAGACGCGCGCGAAGGCCGACCGCCGTCAGGCCGGCGGCGGCGCTCGTCGCGAGGCCCCGCTCGAGCGTCAGGCGGGCGCCCTCGAGATCTCCCCTCCGGGCGAGCAGCCAGGCCTCGCGCTCGCAGCCGGTGGCCGTCTCCGCGGCCCCGCGGGCCTGTGCGCGGGCCGCCGTTAGCGCGGCGGCGGCGTCGTCGTAGCGGCCGAGGAGTCCCAGTCCCGTCGCCAAGGTGAGCCGCTCCGCGAAATCGAGGGCGGCGGGTGCGAGCAGGTCGGCCCGTTCCAGGAGCGCCGCGGCCCGCGCGCCCGCTCCCGCCGCGAGTGCGACGGAGGCGGCACGCCGCAGAACCTCCGCCGCGAGGCTCGCCTGACCAGCGGTCGCCAGAGCATCGGCGCGCCGTGGATCGTCGGGGCCCAGGAAGCGAAGCGCGTTGCCCGCGATCTCCTTGGCCGTCCCCGCCGGCGCCGCGGCTAGAGCCGCTCGATGATGGGCGGCGCTGGGAAGTCGGGGATCGCCCAGCGGCCCGAGGTCGATCCACCCCGCGGCACGCGCCGCGGACGACGCGCGCGCCGCCGTCTCTTCGTCGAGGGCCGCGGCCGCCGCCGCGTCGTCCCCCACCAGGGCGGTGGCGACCACCAACCGCTGGGCTTCCGGTGCCAGCGCGGCCAGGCTTCGTTGCAGGAGCAGATCCAGATCGTCGCCGGGCTCGACCGCCGCCTCGGCGTCGCTTCCCGATCTGAGGCTCGCGATGAGCCGACGCACCAGCACCGCCGCAAGCGCGGCGTTCCCCCGTGCGGCACCGGCGATGCGCTCGGTCACCCCGGGCGGTGGCGCGACGTCGACACCTGCCGCGACCAGCTCCCCGATTTCGAGCGCCGTCAGCGGTGCGAGCGCGATCCCCATCGCAAACGGTCGATCGATGGGCGAAGCGGAGGGCAGGACCAGCAGCGTCCGTCCCGTCGGTGGCGCACCCGCCACGAAGGCGGCAAAGATCTCGGCCCCAGGGCCCTCCTCCAGAAACACGCAGAGCGGGCGGTTGCGCGCCCGGACCTCGATCGCTTCGGCCAAGGACGCCATTGCCGCCTCGGCGGCGTTTTGGGCGTCGTCGTCGAGGCCGGCCGGACCAATTCCGAGGAAGCCTTCCAGCGCGTCGAGATCGCCCCGCCATACTTCGATCGGCGCCATCGTTCCCGCCGCGATCGCCACCGCCACATCGCGCGCCACGAGCTCGAAGAGCGTGCGCCGCCCGGCACCCGACGCCCCCAACAACACCAGCGCCGCCGCCGGGGCCACCCCCTCCGACAGCTTATCGAGCGCCGCGCGCAGGGTGGCACGCTCCGCCCGTCGACCGACCACGATCCCGGCCAGCGGATCACCCTCTGGATAGGGAACGCCCAGATCCACCTCGGTCGGGGTGGCCGCGCCCGAGGAAAGCCGGAGCGCCTCGCGCAGGAGCTCCCGCGCGCCCGCAGGCCGCTCCGCAGGATCTGCGGCCAGTAACCGATCGAGCAATCGATCCCAGCCTTCGCCGAGCCCGGGTCGAATCGACGAGAGCTTCGGCGCACTGCCAGCGAGCATGCGCTCGACGGCCGAGACGCCGTGACCGAAGGGAGACGTTCCGCTCCAGGCCTCGAACAGCGTCGTACCGACCGCGAACAGGTCCACCGCCGGCGACCGCGCGCCGGTCAGCGCCTCGGGGGCCGCATAGCCGAGCGTGCCGCGCGCCCCGCCGCCGCCGGACAGTGGTGGGCCGGCCAACCCAAAATCGATCAGGACGGCGCGTGGGTCCGGCCCATCCGCCTCCGACAGCCGGACGTTGGCGGGACAGACATCGCCATGGACGATGCCGCGCGCGTGCAGGTGCGCCAGGGCGGAGGCCAGATCCAGCGCAACCCGCTGGAAGACGGCCCGGCGGCGGCCTTCGTCGGCGATGCTCGCGACACTTTCAATTCCGGCTCCGATGATTCGATCGGTGACCAGAAAGAGACGCCCATCGTCGCAGCGGCCGATGTCCCGGAAGCGCGCGACGTTCGGATGCGCCAGCGTCTCCAGGCCCCGGAACTCCGCCAGCGCGAGCCGCCGCCCGCCGGCGTCGGGCGCGAAGATCTTGACGACACAGCCGAGACCCGTCGTCGCGTCGACGGCGGCGAATGTCTCGCCGGCGGCGCCGGACCCCAGACGCTCGCCCAGCCGATATCGAGCTGGAAGTCCGACCGGAGCTCGGTCGTCAACTATATTGGCAGCCGTCACTCATGATATCTTATTGCAATTTAAACAGAAAAATTACAATAATATTTAGTTGGCAACAAAGCCCGAGTGCCAAGCGGCCCTGGCGCGCTCACGGCCCGGGGCCGGCGGCGTCCCCATCCCGACGCTGCAGGCGGGCGCGGGCAGCCCCGGCGGCGGCGCGAATCTCGTCGTCGTCGTGCGTCGCGGCGACGAAGCTGAGGTAGTCGTCGGCTTCCTGCCCGCCCAGGATCGCGATCGCTTCTATGATCTTGCGCATCTCGTGACGGTCGCGCAGCGAGCGCGTTCGGGCGAGCTCGGTGACGGCGCGCCGATCGCCGAGCGCGATGAGGGCGCCCAGCGCGGCGTCGCGGGTGCTTTCGTCCGGGTCGCTCAACAGCTTGAGCAGCAGCGGCGCCTCCTGCTGAAGCTTCCGTTCGCCCACCGTACGAATCGCTTCATCTCGCAGCTCGCCGCCATCGGCTGCCAGGGCCGCGGCAACAGCAGCCACCGGACCGTCGTGGAGCCGGCGGTGGACCACGAACCCGTCGACCAGATCCCCGGCAACCCGCAGCACGAGGCCGTCGAAGATCGCGGCCTGGGCGGACCCGGACCGCACGCGCGGAATCGCGTACCGCTCCGTCCCCTCCCCCGCGAGGTCGAAGGAGAGCTCCCCCGGTGCTTCGCTCGACCGTCCGTCGAGGCGCAGCCGGACGCGCGCGTGCGCTTCCCCCTTCGCGCCGACCTCGACCGCCTCCGTGGCGATCTGCACGTGAAGGTCGTCCACCGGGCCCGAGCCTGCGTCGGCGACGTTGGCGAACGAAAACATCGCGGTGCCGAGCAGACGCTCGCGGAGCGCGTGCTCGAGGAACGCCCCATCGAACGCCGGCGGCGAGTGACCGCCCGGCGTGACGTCCCGCAGGACAATCGCCCCCAGAATCGGTTTTGCCGGCGCTGGCGGCGGCTGGTTCCGACGGCACGCGGCGAACGAGGTCCCCAAGACCAACGCCCAGGCCACGCCGATGCCGAGGCCGATGCCCGGATCGATCGCGCCGGGCATTCGCGCGCGTATCCGAAAAGGCGGCAACCGACGCGACGCCACGCCCCTCCCCCTTTGGGCCTCTCAGCCCGAGCGCGCGCGGCGTCGAGCGGGTCGATCGCCCAAGGCGAGGGGATCTCGATGCGCCACCCGCGAGCGAACGGCCAGGGGAATCGTATCCGCGTGGGGGCGCCTCGGCAGGGCCAGCGCGACGATGCGCCGAACCACCTCGGCGTAGTCCAGGCCGGCCGCCTGCGCGGCGCGCGCGAACCCCGCCCGCGCCGAAAGGTCGCAGTTCGGGTTCACGTCGATCACATAGGGCGTGCCGTCCGCCGAAAGCCGCACATCGAGTCGGGCGTAGTCCCGCAGCTCCATGGCGGCAAACGCGGTCCGGGCCACCTGCGCGATCCGAGCCAGCGTGGCCGCATCGAGACCCGCGCAGGGGACCGGCTTGGTTCCGCTGAATTCCGGCGAGGACTCGACCCACTTCCCTTCGAACGAGACGATGCGCGGTCGCCCCGCCGGCATCTCGGAGAAATCGATCTCGTGAAGCGGGAAGATCTCGATCTCTTCGCCCGGGCGATCCAGCATCGAAACGTAGATCTCACGCCCCTCGATGTATCTCTCGACCAGCGCGGGCTGGCGGTAGCGGGCGAGCACGAAGGTCACCTGCCGTTCCAGCGCGGCGCGATCGTGGACCACCGAATCGCTCGAGATCCCGACCGACGCGTCCTCGCGGGCCGGTTTGACGATCAGGGGAAACGGAAGCGCGACCTCGGAGACGTCGGGCGTCGTCAGCACCGCCGCCTCGGGCGTCGGCACGCCCGCGCCGCGCAGCACGGCCTTGGCCTTGTGCTTGTGCAGAGACAGGCCCAAGGTCAGCGGCGAGGAACCGGTGTAAGCAAGACCCGCGCGCTCGAGCAAGAGCGGCAACAGCGGTTCGAGGCTGCTCACGCCATCGATCGACTCGCAGAGGTTGAAGACCACATCGGGGGCCTCGGCCACGATCTTCGCGACGGCACCCAGCAGATCGTCGGTGACGCCCAGCGCGCTCACCCGGTATCCGCCGCCACCGAGAGCGCGCACCACGTCTTCGGATGTGCCGCGAATATCGGCGCGGGCGCAGTTTTCCGGATCGTCCTCGGCGCTCTCGAAGTCGCGGTTGTAAACGACCAGGACGCGCGGCTTGTCGGCGGACTTCACGCACCAATCATTTTAGTGATCCCATCTCGCATTGCAATTGAGTCGCGCGACGGCCGGTCGATTTTGGGATGGAACGTCACGCCCAGCTCCGAGCCGAGCGCGATCGCCACGCGCGCGGCGATCGTCTCCAATGTGGGCACCGGCGCCGCGCCCGCGATCTGGGCGATCGAGGTGAGCCGCGCGTCGGGCAAGCCGCAGGGAACGATGAGCGCGAAGGCGCCAGGATCGATCGCGACGTTGAGCGCGAAGCCGTGGATGGCGACCCGCCGCTGCACGTTGACGCCGAACGCGCAGATTTTCGCGCCCGCCACCCACAACCCCGGCGCGTCGCGCCGCCAGATCGCCTCGACCCCCAGCTCGGCGAGCACCGCGATGAGCGCGCGCGACATGGCGGTCATGTGATCGACCACGCCGCCGCGCAGGCGCACCACCGGATAGCCGACCAGTTGGCCCGGACAATGGGTGGTGACGTCGCCCCCCCGGGATATTCGTTCCACGGCGATCCCACGGCGCGCCAGCTCGGCCGCCGACGCCACCACGTTCGAGGCGTTCGCCGAGCGACCGAGCGTGATGACCGGGTCGTGCTCGCACAGGAGCAGCGTCTCCGGTCCATGGCCGGCTAGGATGGCCGCGCGCAGCCGCTCCTGATAGGCGACGGTCGCTCTGTATGGCGCGCGACCTAGCCAGCGCCAGACGGCTTCCAGCGCGCGACCCCTAGCCTTCTGCGATCTCCGCGAAGAAATCGGCGTCGACGAAATCGACGCTGACCATCGCGCTCACGACCCCGATGCCGTGCCTCACACAGGTCTCCGCCAGGGCCGGACCGTCCGCGATCTCGATCGGCGGACCGGCCTTCTTCCACTCGGCGATGGCGTCCTCGGCCAAACGCCCCGCCAGCATGAGCAGGCCTTCGTCCTGACCGCGCGCCAGGATCCCCTCGCGGAGCACGCCGATGCTGGCGCGGCCGCCCGAGGACGAGCCGAACCGGAGGCCGATCAGGCACTTCGACGGGCGCGCGCCGCGACCGCGCTTCGCCTCGACATAGACCGTCCCCTCGACCCTCTTGACGAAGGTGGCCGGGCCGAAGCCTTCGTGCTGGAGCAGGACACGGGTGAGCGCCTCGAACGCCGAGCCCGGCAGATCGGCGATCCGCCGCTCGAGCGCGGCCAGCGTCCGCTCGCGCAGCGCGCGCCGCGCTTCGCCGAATACCTGTTCGGCGCGCTCGAGCTCGGTGTCGGGCGGGCGGCGGGCCAGCGCGAACAGTCCGGCGCCCGCGGCCCGAACTCGTGGCCGCAAGCCCGCGCGTAGGCGCTCGCGCGGCTCGGCGGAGAGCGCCGTCCGCATCACCCGCCAGGCCTCGTTGGGCTCACCGTGCACCAACCGGCGGCGTGCCGCGCCGTCCGCGATCTGCCGGACGTGCATGCCGCGGCCGGGAGCCTGGCCGCGCAGGATCTCGATCGCGGCGTCCACCGGCGTCATGATCCGGCGTGGACCCTGACGATCGCCGTCGTCCGCGCCGGGCTGGCCCATCGATCCGCCGTTGCCGCCGTTGCCGCCGATGCCGCCGCCATCGGCCGAGCCCGAGCCCGATTCGAGGCCCGATTCCGTCGATGAAAATCCGGATGCCTCCGCGCCGGGCACGGCGGCGGCCGTCTCGCTTCCACGCGGGGCATCGCCAAAGCCTTCCCCTTCGCCGCGTCCGCCCCGCCGGCGCCGCCGGCGCCGCCGTCGACCGTCGTCGGCCAGGCCACCCGCGCCGCGGGCAGCGCCGCCGCCCGCTTCCAAACCTGGACGACTTCCCTCGCCGCCGTCGGAGACGCCGGTCGGTGGCGCACCTCCGTCGATGGCCGCGGGCGCGTCCGTGGTCTCGTCTTCCATCGCGTCCATCGCCCGTGAGTCCTCCTCATCGCCAGCGGCGTCGTCGTCACCTTCCAGAACACCCGTTTCGGCCAAGGCCGCCGCCCGCGCTTCGGCCGACAGCCCGCTCGCCGCGGGCTCGTCGCTCTCGCCATCGTCTCCGGCCGCAGCAAGTCCGGTCGAGCTCCCGGTCGGACTTCCAACCGGACTTCCAGTCGGATTTGCAACGTCCTCTCGTCCGTGGCCCCGGCCACCGCGCCGACGACGACGGCGACCGCCTTCACCGGCGGCGCCGCCTTCGGCGGTTGCGCCCGCCCGGGGCGGCGCTGCGCTCGCGCGCGGCGGCGGAGCTTCCTCGGCCTTGGCGGCCGCAGCCCGCTCTTCCGGCGTCAGCTCGGGATAGCGAAGCAGGCCGAAAATCCCCGGTTTCACCCGCACGAAAGGGTTTCCCGGTGCCTTCTTGACCGCGCCGGTGAGTTGCGTCTGCATCGTCACCTCCGGCGTGCGGCCGACGAAGGTCAGCAGCTTCTTGCCGAGGACGCGCTCCGTCAGCTCCTTGTAGTGCAGCGGCTTCCCCTCCCGACGAAGGACTTCGAAGGCCGCTTCCAGAAACGTCATTGCGCCCGTCTTTATCACAGATCGCGGTGACGCGAAGGGGCTTTGCGTCCGGAAGGCCGTCGCGGCAGAGGTGGCAAGCGGGCGGAGGCGCCGCTCGGCGCTCACCAAATCCAGGTAGATTTTTTGACGCCCGCCTGCGCCGAGGTTACCCGTGGAGGATGATCGGACAGCGCAAGATCGGTGTGCTCATGGGCGGCCTGTCGGCGGAGCGGGACATTTCGATCCGTTCTGGCGAGGCGATCGTGGCGGCGCTGGCGGACCGAGGCTACGACGCCTGGCCGCTGTTCGTCGACCGGGACGTCGATCTGGTCTTGCGACAATCGCGCATCGACGTCGCCTTCGTGGCGCTGCACGGCCGCTACGGCGAGGATGGCTGCATCCAGGGGCTGCTCGAGCTGCTGGGGATCCCGTACACGGGGTCCGGCGTGCTGGCCTCGGCGCTGGCCATGAACAAGGCGCGCGCGAAGGAGATCTTCCGCCTCAACAACCTCCCGACCGCGCCGGGCTACGTGGTGCAGTCGGACAGCGGCGAGGATCTGCTGGAGATGCACGGATCGTTCGGGTTCCCGGTGGTGGTGAAACCGGCGGGCGAAGGGTCGTCGCTGGGCATCCGCGTCGCGCGCGACGAGCTGGAGCTGGAGGCTGCGGTCGAGCAGGCCCTGCGGTTCGACGACGACGTCCTGGTGGAACGGTTCATCGAGGGGAAAGAGGTCTCGGTGGGGATCCTCGACGGAAAACCGCTGGGCGCCGTGGAGATCGTGCCCAAGCGCGGTTTTTACGACTTCCGCAACAAGTACACCAGCGGACGGACCGAGTATCACCTGCCGGCGCGGCTGTCGCCCGAGCGTTACCGATCGGCGCTGCGCCTGGCCACGCTGGCGCACGACGCGCTCGGCTGTGAAGGGGCGACCCGGGTCGATCTGATCGTCAGCGAGCGCGGCAACGAGGTGGTCCTGGAGCTGAATACCCTGCCCGGCATGACGCCGAACAGCCTGCTCCCCAAGATCGCCCACGCCGCCGGTCTCTCCTTCGAAGATCTGGTGGAAGAGACGCTCAAGAGCGCCCGCTTGCGCGCACACGGCCACCGCCGCGATCGACGCGCGGTCCAGGTGACATTCCAAGGCCCTGAGCGGAGAACCGGCACAGTTCGAAGCTTGGTTTTGCCCGCTGGGCCGC
>CAYTTF010000097.1:0-13196 GCA_964440665.1 uncultured Myxococcales bacterium
AGGAGCGTAAGCGCGGCGCGCCTCACTTGACCAGCTCCTCGTAGTAGCGGCGAACTTCGTCGCGGTAGCGCTCGGGCGCCTTCTCCTTCATCGCGTCGAGCAGCTCCTGGCGCCAGGCGCGCGGGGCGCTGGAGTCGTCGGCGCCCGGGATGCGCACGGGATCGCGGTGCTGCTCCGCGCCGCCCATCGAGCGCTCTTGCATCGAATCGCGCAGCTTCGCCAGCCGATCGGCGGCGTCGCGTTCGGCGGTGGCCGCCGGCTTCGATTCTTCGCGGCGCAGCAGATCGCCCGCCTGCCGCATGCGCGCGCCCGCGCCTTTGAGCTCCCCTTCGGCCTTCTCCATCCCCGGCATCTTGCCCAGGCGCCGGGCCGCCTCCTCGGCGACCTCGTCGGTGCGCCGGCCAATCGCGGATTGCTTCTCGGCCTGCGCGCGCGCCGATTCGCGCTGCTCCGGGGTGAGGGTCTCCGACGGTTTCGGCATCAGCTTGGCGAGATCGTCAGCGATCTCCTGCGCGATCGCGCGGGCGTCGCCCACCGCGACCGCGCGCTTGTCGGGCTCCGCCTCGCTGCCCGGGTGGCGCCCCCGGCGCACCTCGGCCATCTCGTCGAGATGCTCGCCCGCGCGCTCGAGGCTGCTCTCGGCGCGTTCGGCTTCGCCCTTCGCCTCGGCCAGATCGCGCTCGGCGAACAGCCGCCGCATCTGCTTGGCGCTCTCGCGCGCGCGGTCGATCTCCTCGGCCAGGGCGCTCTCCGGATCGCCGGTCGGCACCGTCGCCAGACGCTGCTTGAGCTTTTCGATCTTCTCGACCTCGCGCTTCAGGAACTCGTCGAGCTGCCCCTTGAGCCGGCGCTCGACCTCCGCCTCCTGCTTTTCCGCGACCGCTTGGGTTTCCTTCTGCAAGGCGCGCTCGTCGCCTTCGATGTCGCCGATCTTCTTCACGAGATCGGCGACCACCCGGTTCTCCTGGGGAAATCGCTCGTCGCCGAATCCATCCAGGTTTTGATCCAGCATCTTGCGCATGCCGCGCAGATCGTCGCCCAGCTGGGAGAGCGCCTTTTGAAGGTCGGCGGCGTCGCCCTTCTCGATCATCTCGTCGAGCTTGCGCGCTTGGTCGGCCAGCCCCTTCAAGTCCGGCAGGTTGCGCCACTCCTCGGGGACGTCGTTGCGGGCGCGCAGCGCCGCGATCTTCTGCGCCAGGTCGCCGAGCTGGGCGCGTAGCTCACGTGCCTCGCGCGCCAGCTGGCGCCGCAGCCCCTCGTCCTTGGTCTTCTTGTAGCGCTCCAGCAGATCCTGGAGTCGCTGGTGCGCGTCGGTCAGCTCCTTGCCGAGGCTGGCGAGATCTTCCAGGCGCTGTCGCCCGATCAGATCGTCGAGCAAAAGTACGTCGCTCTCGAGCTCCCCCACTTGGCGCGCCGCGATTGTGCCGAGGTGCGCGTGGCCGCCCGGGCCCGCGTTTCCCTTGCCCTTGAGGGCGCCCAGCGCCAGCGCCTCCTCGCGCAGCAGGTGCTCCAGCCGGTCGGCGATGCCGGCCAGCGCCGCGCGCAGCGCCTTGCCGAGAACCCCGTTGCGCCGGTCCAGGTCCAGGAGCTGACCCAAGAGCGCCAGGTGCGATTCCTCCGCCTCGTGGACCGCCGTCTGCGCCGCCAGGCGCGCCCCGGCGATCTCCGCGTCGCCGACGCCGGCCGGGGCCGGGGCGCTCGGATCGTGCTCCAACCGATCGCCGAGGTCGCCGAGCAATTTTTCCAGCAGCTCGCGCTGGCGATCGAGGCGGTCTTCCAGGCTCTCGTGCGGGTTCTGGATCACCACGTAGAGCGTCCGCGACGATCCGATCTTGGGACCCGAGACCTCGTCTCTGTCGCGGGCCTCGATCCGGTAGGCGACCCGCTCGGCGCCCGCCAGCCCAGCCGTCGTCGGGTCCCACAAGGTCCGCCCCTGCACCGCGCGCGCCCCCGCCGCGTCGCGCAGCGGCAGGCGTTGCTCCGGGCGATCGCCGATGCGGTAGACCAGCTCGACGGCGCCCAGGCCGAAATCGTCGCTGGCCGAGTAACCGACCTCGATCGGACGCGGCGTGGCCAGCTCGAGGCGATCGGCCGGTCCCAGGATCTCCACCCGCGGGGGCGCGTCGGGCTCGGCCGTCAAGCGATGGCTGCGCTCTTCGCGCACCGGTCGTCCGAACGGCGGCTCGAGCCAAAATCGATAGCTGCCGTCCGCGGTGAGCGTGAGATCGGCCGTGAGCGCGTCGCCCGAAAGCGGCGCCGCCACCTCGCCCATTTCACCCGTCTCGCCCAGCAGCAGCAGCGCCTTGCGCGCCGGGCGCAGCGGATGCGTCTCGATGCGCACCCGCGTCCCCTTGACGGCCGCGACGTCGCCGGTCGATCCCTCCACGGTCCGCGGCGGCATCCCGGTATAGGCCGGATAGGTGTAGATGAGGCGGACGTCGCCGACGAGCGGCACCGACGAAACGGTCGCCCCCTCGAATCGCGACGGGTGGTGGATCAGTGTTCGCAAGCCGTGCGCGATCCCGGGCCAGGTGACGGCCGCCGCCATCACGGCCGCCGCCGCCAGCGTCGACGTCGCGATCGCGCGCGTGGCCGGACGCAGCGACACCAGCCGGCGCGGCGCGAGCGGCGCCACGGAGCCGGCCACCTGCGCGCGGAATGCGCGCACCAGCACCGGCGAGATCGCGGCGCCGCGCTCAGCCTCGGGCGGCGCCGCGGCGAGCTCGACCGCCGAGAGCAGATCGCTCGCCAGCCCCGGAAACAGAAGGCCGGTCTGGCGCGCCGCCGCGCGGTCGCCGCGCAACGCGCGGGCCGGTCGGACCACGCCGGCCGCGAGCGCGCCCAGCGCCAGCGCCGCGGCCAGGCCGGCCGTCACGGTCGGCCAGAAGTCCGCCGGGCCGACGGCCGTCGCGACGAGCCCCAGCGCGAACAGACCCACGGCGAGCAGGGCGGCGGCGTACCCGGCGGCGCGCAACCCCGCACGCAACAGGAGCCGACGCCGGATGGCCCCGAGAAAGTCCGCAATGCCGTCGCGCTCCTGCATTTCGTCCAGGGGAATCGTATCAACTTAGTGCGGGCGTTGCCCGCGCCTCTCGACGTCGCTCCCCTGCTAGTATCCGCGGACCGTGCCGCCACCGCCTCTCCCGCCCGGTCTCGGGCGCCCGCCGCGGGTGGGCCCGTCTGGAGCGGTGGCGCGCGCGCGACTCTGGATTTCCGCCCACCGCCGGCTGAGCGCGGCCGTCGGGATCGCGCTCGGTCTGCTGGTGGTTTTTCCATTTGCGGTGGGGGCCCTGGCCGCGCGCGTCTGCGCCAGCCGTCTGTCGGCGCGGCTGGGGAGAACCGTGACGGTCGGGCAGGGACGCGCCGGTCTGGGCGACGTCGTGCTCCACGATCTGGTGGTGGCCGGAGCGCCGGGCGGCGCTCCGCTGGTGACGGTCACCCGCATCACGATTCCGTTCGGCCTCGCCCTGGGGATGCACGGCGCCGTGCGCGTGGCCGGCCTGCGGGTCCACGCCGTGCGCGGCGGCAGCGGCGACAACCTGAGCGCGATTCTGGCTCAGGTTCGCGGACGCCACACCGCCGGTGCTCCGGAGGCCTCCGGCGGTCCCGCGGCGGCCTCGGGAGGTCCCGCGGCGGCCTTCGGCGGCGGCACCAGCCTGCCAGACGTGGTCATCGAGAGCGCCTCGATCGAAGCCCGCGACGAGACGAGCCATCTCCGCGTCTCGATCGCCGCGCTCGACGGCGAGATTCAACCGGGATCTCGGCTCGCGCTCCGGATGCATGCCCTGCGCGGCGGCCTGATGCTGGGCGGGGAGGGCGAGGGACCGCACTTCGACGCCGACGAGCTGGACGTCCAGACGCCGCTTGCCGGGATGAAGCCTTCGGGCATTCCGTCGGTGCGCATCGCGGGGGGGACCGCTTCGCCGTTGCCGTCGCTGGCGCTCACCGGCATCGCCGGCGTGATCGCGCCGCCCCCGGCGGGCGTCGCCGGTGAGCCGACCGGTCTGGTGATCGATCTGCGCGGCAGCTACGGCGGCGCCCACGAGGCGCTCTGGACCGCCAAGGGGCACGCCGAGCCCGATCGCGGGACCGGGACGCTGGCGCTGCGCGCCGAGCAGTTCTCGCTGGGGCGGATCGCCGACGTGTTGCCGCGCTCCGTGCTCAGGCCGGCCGACACCACGCTCGACGCGGCGCTGGATCTCACCTGGACCGGCGACGCGGTGAAGTTCGCCGGCGAGCTGGCGGTGGTGGGGCTTTCGCTTCAGCACGAAGCGCTCGCCGTCGAGCCGGTCGAGAACGTCTCGCTGGGGCTGACCTTGCGGGGGACGGCGTATCCGCTGGCGCGACGGTTGGAGCTCGAGCGCGCCGAGGCGCGGGTTCGCGACGTCACGGCGCGCCTGTCGGGTCGGGTCGCGCTGCCTGCGGGCGCGTTCCGCTTCACGAACGGCAAGACTCTGAGCGTGGTGCCGAACATCGATCTGGCGTTCTCGGTGCCGCGCGTCTCCTGCGCCAAGCTGCTGGCCAGCATTCCGAACGCGCTCGTGCCGCGCCTGCAGGGGTTCGTGATGCAGGGCAACTTCGCCGCCGACGTGGGGATCAAGATCGACTTCGCCCACCTCGACGATCTGGACCTGAGCGGCAAGGTCGGGATCGACGGTTGCAAGGTGTTGAAGGCGCCCGACGACATCAAGGAGCTGGCCGACGCCAAGACCCGGGTCATCAACGTCGAGGCGCCGAAGCTCCCGGGCGGCGCGCCGGGCGAGACCGACACCCTGGCGGTGGTGGTGGGCCCCGACAACCCGGATTTCACCCCCTACGATCAGATCTCCCCGTATCTGATCGGCTCGATCATGACCACCGAGGACAACGGCTTTTTCAAGCACCGCGGCTGGGTCAGCTCGGAGTTCAAGAGCGCGCTGCGCCGAAATCTACAGGGCGGCGGCTTTCGATTGGGCGCCTCCTCCATCACCATGCAGATGGTCAAGAACGTGCTGCTGACCAAGGACAAGACGCTGTCGCGCAAGCTGCAGGAGCTGTTCTTGGTCTGGTATCTCGAACAGGTCCTGCCCAAGGAGCGGATCCTCGAGCTCTACTTCAACGCCATCGAGTTCGGCCCGCGCATCTACGGCATCGGCCCGGCCGTGCGCCACTACTTCGGCAAACGTCCCGCCGAGCTGACGCCGCTCGAGGCGGCCTTCTTCTCGTCGATCCTGCCCAGCCCCAAGCGGCGCTACATCCAGTACTGCCACGGGTCGCTCACGGCGCAGTGGGACCGCTACGTGCGGCGGATTCTCGCCAAGGTGCACGAGCGCGGCCGGATCACCGACGACGAGTACGCGGCCTTCAGCGAGCAGCCGTTCGTGTTCGATCGGCGCGAGGCCAGCTTCACCGAGAAGCAGTGTCTCGAATGGGTCAAGAGCATGGCCCCCAAGCCCGAACCGGAGACGCCGCCCGATCTCGACGAGGGCGATGCCGATTCCGACGGCGGCGGCTGGCCGCAGAAAAAGCTGCGCCGCCTGTTCACGCACGCCGGCGCCGCGACCACCCGCCGCCCGCCAACGCCCGGCCCGAAACCGAACGCCGCGCGTCCCCACTGATCGGCGCGGCGCGCGCGATCCCGCTGACCGGGGCGAAGGCACGCGTCGGGTACCCGCCGACCGCCGGCCTGGCCGCTGCTAAGCTCGGCCGAATGAGCCCGACGCATTCACGTACGACCGTCGTCATCGGTGGCAACCGCGGCATCGGCCTGGCGCTCTGCCGGCACCTCAAGTCGCTGGGGCGCGACGTGATCGCCACCTGCCGCAGCTCTTCACCGGCGCTCGATGCCGTCGGCGCGCGCGTCGAATCCGGCGTCGACGTCACGACCGACGACGGGGTGGGCGCGCTCGGGCGGCGGCTCGAGGGTGTCGCCATCGACGAGCTGATTTGCAGCGCAGGTATCTTGCGGCAGGACGATCTCGACGGCGTCGACCTCGACGACATCCGCGCGCAGCTCGAGGTCAACGCGCTGGGACCACTGCGGGTGGTCAAGGCGTTGCGGCGGAACCTCGGGCGCGGCGGAAAGATCGCGCTTCTCACCAGCCGCATGGGATCGATCGCCGACAACGGCTCCGGCGGCTATTACGGCTACCGGATGTCCAAGGCGGCGCTCAACGCGGCCGGCATGTCGATGGCGCGCGATCTCCGCGGCGCCGGGATCGCCGTCGCGATCCTCCACCCGGGCTACGTGCGCACCGACATGACCGGCGGGAACGGCAGCGTCGATCCCGACCAGGCCGCCCGGCAGCTCTGCGATCGGATCGAGACGCTCACGCTGGAGACGACCGGCACCTTCTGGCACGCGAGCGGCCAGGTTCTACCCTGGTGATCCGGCGCCGACGTCGTCGCCGTCGGAACTGCCCCCGTCAGTTGGTGAGGACCATGCTTCGGGTCCCCGTCACCGTGTAGCTGCGGCCGGCGCTGCCCGCGTCGGGATCGTCCCAGGTGCCGATGGCGGTCAACGTCAGCTGGTAGGTGCCGACAGGAAACGCCGCCCCCTCCGGGTTGCCGGTGTCCGAAGGCCCCGACCAGTTGCGTCCGTCCCAGGCGATCGTCGTGTCGTAGGCTCCGGCGGCGGGCGCGGTGGTGAAGGTCGTCGTGGCGCAAAGGCCGGTATCACAGCGACAGTATTTCTGTCCGTTCCCGTCGAAGCTGAACCCCACGATGAGGCCGCTGGCGTCGGGTTCCTGGCAACCCCCGGCGTCGCCGGGCGTCGGGTGAACGCCGGAAAGAGACTGTGCGACCACCACCTGGTACGCGACGTGGATCCCCGCCGCGGCCTGCGCGAGCGAGAAGGTGCATGGCGCATCCGCGAACTGGATCGAGACGCCCGGCAGGTTGGACGACGACGGCAGATCGCACTCCCGCGGGATGGCATTCTCGCAGATCTTGTCGGTCCCGGAGGCGAGGCACATGTCAGACGGCGACTGGCAGCAGCCGGTGGCGGCGCACGACGCCCCCGAGGCGGAGCAGCCAGCGTCGCCGGACTTCCCACCGTGGTTCCCGCCGCAACCCGGACCGATCGCGCTCGCCAACGCGGCGAGGACCAGGGCGCGGAAGACCGTTCCGACCGTCATGGGGACTGGCCAATGCAGCCCACGGGCCAGGTTGACATCGGACCAGAACCCGCCCGCGTCGCGGCCTTGACAGGAATCGCCCATCAACTATTTGAGACCGGGGCGACAGACATGCCGCGGTCAATATCGGGCATCGACCGTTCTCGAAGCCGGAATTGATAACAAAAGAAGCTGCGGTAAACTCGACAAGGTCGTGTCCGCCGCCGCAAAAGAGATTATCGAGGCCGCGCTCAAGCTCGATCCAACCGAGCGTGCGCGCATCGCCGACACGATCTGGCACAGCCTGAGCGAGGCCGAGATCGAGGCGATCGAAGACGCCGAGGATGTTGTGGACGGAGAGGCTGCCCTCGAAGAAATGAAGCGCACGGGCGAGGAACCGATCGCCTGGGAGAAGATCAAGAAGCAGTCCGCTCCCTGACCTCGGACTGCTCGTGTACCGCATCCGATTCAAGTCCAGCGCCGCGCACCAACTCGACCAGCTCGACGGCGCCACCAGAGTTCGCGTCGATCGCAAGATCGACGAGCTCGCCGAGAACGCCAGACCTGCCGGCGCCAAGAAATTGAAGGGCTCATCCGAGCTCTGGCGCGTCCGCGCCGGCGACTACCGCGTCGTCTATTCGATTCATGACGACGTGCTCGTCATCCTCGTCGTCAAAATCGCACATCGACGCGACGTCTATCGCTAACGCGCGGCGAGTCGAGCGATCAGCCAAATCGTGCCGAAGGCGGCGATGATGCCGGAGCCGAGGCGCAGTCCCCGGCGCTCGAACGTCTGCGGCGCGCGGCGGGCGGCGGCGACGATGATCGGAAGCGCGAGGCCGACGACCAGCAGCTGACCGAGCTCGACGCCGAGATTGAACGACACCAGCGACAGCAACAGGCCGCGGCGGGGCAGGCCGATCTCGCGGAGCACCGACGCGAACCCGAGCCCGTGGACCAACCCGAACCCGAACACCAGGAACCAGCGGCCGCGCGGACGGCGCGGGATCAGGTTTTCAAAGCCGACGAAGGCGACCGAGAAGGCGATCGCCGGTTCGACCCAGCGGGTGGAGATCCAGCCGGGGTGCAAGACCTGCGTGATGAGGGTGATCGAGTGGGCCACCGTGAAGGCGCTGACGATCGTCACCGTGCTGCGGACGGCTTGCCGTGGTGAAGCTGCGATCGCGATCCGATCGCCCCTGCTCCGCTCGCGCAGCCCCGCCGCCAGCAGCAGCGCCATCAAGAACGACAGGTGGTCGTGGCCGCTCAGGATGTGCGCGACGCCGAGGCGCAGGTAGAGCGTCGCGTTTCTCCACAGCGACTCGGGCGCGCGCACGTCGACCGCGATCTCGCGCAGGCGATCCTGGAAGACCGCCACGGAGGTGGAAGGATCGTCGGGGCGCTCTCCGTCGCCCAGCGCCAGACGGGTGAAGCTTTCATGCAGGGGGTCGCGGTCGAAGAACAGGTCGTACCGGAGGTGGAGCGTGCGTGCGCCCGGCCCACAGACGAATGGCGCGACGAAGAGCAGCATTGGCTCGGACGCCGTCGGATCCGGTGCGAGCGTCGCGGCGCCGGGGGTGCAGGCGTGCACCACGTCTCCGACCGTCGCCGAGACGCGCAGCCCCGCCCGCAGCGCGTCGACGGCGCGCGCCCGTCTGTTGGCAGTCCCACCGACGCCGCCCACGACGCCGCCGATTCCGCCCGCGGCGCCGCGGTCGAGCAGGCCGGCGAGATCGATCACCCGCACGCGCAGCCTCCAGGACAGATCGGCGCCGTCCGCCCCGGCTTCCGGGTAGGTCACCTCCCCGAAGGTCGTCGTCTGCTGATGTGCCAGCGCCCGCGCGCCGCCCGCGCCGAGCCAGATCCAGAACGCGGCGACGCATCTCGCGGCCAGCGCCGTCCGGTGGTTCAACGCCGGCCGGCCACCGCGGCGGCGTCCGTCTGGAGCGGCATCGTCACGACGCCGATGGTAGCCGACGCCGGTGCGCGGACGCTACAGCTGGACCTGGCAGGCGGGATCCGCCGGATCGATGCAGCTGACGCAGGTCACGAGGGTCCGTATCGTGGTGTTCTGCGGGCAGATGTCGGCAAGGCGATCGACGTTGAAGACCTGCTCTCCCGCGCAGCTGCCGGGGCTTCCGCCCCGCGTGAATTCCCAACAAGGCGGCGCCGAGACGTCACAGCTCTGCAGCAACGACTCCGACGAAAAACCGTCTGTCGACGTGATGCGCTCGTCGACGACGCAGTCGGCCTGCAGGCCCGCGGTCACCGGATCGGTGTCGCGGACCCGTGCGACGCAGAGGGGCGCGACGTCCGGTTGCGGGCCTCCAAACAACAGCGCGCTCAGCTCGTTGCCGAGATCGGCGGCGCATCCCTCGATACTGTTGGCTCCGAACGCCGAAACGAACGCCGCGAGACGAGGCGCCGTGCTCGTCGACCCGTTGGGGCAAGCGGCCGTTGGCATTGTCGCGGCCACGAGAATCTGATTCGAGGGATCGGTTTTGAGCCCGCGTACGTAGGAGGCGAGCGCCGTGACATCGGTGAGATCGTCCGCCGCACCGGACGCATCGTCCTCCCCGGCCACGAAGACCAAGAGCAGGTAGGCGTTCGGTCGCAGGAAGCCGGTCCAACCGGAATCGGCGACGGAGGAAGCCTCCAGGATCTCACGCGCCACAGTGAGTGGCTGCGCTGGCGCGCAGCCCGCCGTGCCGAGAGCGCCGAGGCACGACAGCGCGTCGGCGAACGATCCGGTGAAGCTCGGGTTGGAGCCGCAGGCGCCGGTCGTCAGGAATTGGTTCGTTCCCCCCCCGGTGACCGCGCAGGCGCTCGCCCGCGTGCGGGGCGGTTCACCAGCGGCGGCATCGCAGGATGGCGCCGATCCAACCGACGCGGCAGCCACGCCGAGATGCATCGGCGGTACCCCACCTCGGACGCGCTCGAATAGTGCCGCGATCTGCGGATAAGCAGCGGCCAGCGCGTCTTCACTGCCCGCGATCGCGCTGGTGTCGTCGACGACAAACAGGACATCCAGATCGAAGTTGCTGGCCCCGCTCACCATGAGCCGGGTCACCGTCTCCTCCGAGCCGCAGGCCCCGTCGCCCCAGACCGGCGGTGCGAGCGTCGCGTCGCCGCAACCGGTCGCCAACAGCGCCACCCATAACGACGTTCGACGGGACGACGGGTTCATGAAGTCGCGCGCGCACGCACGACGGGAGTCCGTGCAAGGTCCGCACCCGGCAATCCCCCATCAAACCGCGATCTCCTCCGGCCCGTCCGTCAACCGAGTTGGCGTTTCCGCCAACCGAAGAAACGCCGATCGCCGAGGTCAGCCGATGTTCGCGAGCGGGGTCATGCGGCGGTGGCGTCGCGGCATCTGCATGACGACGACGGTGGCGTCGTCGGCGCGAATCTCCGGCCCCAGCAGCGCGGCGCAAATACTTTCGGTTCCGAGGCGCGCGCGCCCGAGCCGCGCGATGAGGCCGAGCCGGCCGAGCGGATCGTCGGCGCTCCCCAGGCGATCGGTGATCCCGTCGGTGACCATCACGACCGCGTCCTCCGGCGCGAGATCGACCGAGGTCTCCCGGTAGGTCTGGCCCCCCAGGATCCCGAGCGCGAGACCCGCCGCGCAGGGCAGCTCCTCCGCGGGGCCGGTCGCGCGCTTCACGAACGGGCCGAGGTGTCCGGCGCTGGCGATCTCGGCGCGCCCACCGACGACGTCGATGCGCACGCAGACGGCGGTGACGAAGCGGTCGTCGGCCTTCTGGTGGATCAGCCAATCGTTGAGCGTCGCGAGCACCGTGCCCGGCGATCCCCCGCTGGCGATCTGCTGCCGCAAGATCCAGCGCAGATCTGCCACCGGTGCGGCGGCACTGGGGCCGTTCCCGCAGACGTCGGCCATCACGGTGGTCACCCGTCCGTCGCGCTGCTGGATCACCTCGAAAAAATCGCCACCGTGACCCCCGATCGCCCACTGCTTGGTCGCGACGTTCAGTCGACTCCAGGTGGGCAGGTGGACCAGCGGAACGCTCCGTCCCTTGGTCGCAACGTTTTCCCGGGCCTGCCGGTTCGCCTTCATCTCCCCCTCACCAAAATCATCCGTGACCGACATTTGAAACGCTCGAGCTCCCCCAAGTTTCGCGGCCTGGTCGGCCGCCCCATGAAATCAACACTTATACAGTCGTCTGACTGTTTGATGTACTTAAATATGTATTCTAACTTAATGATTATTACAACAGATAGGGCGGAAATGTCAGCAGAAATCCGAAAAGTGGGCCCGGGCGCACCCAGCCCATCCGGAAGCCGGTCCGGGAGCTCAGCCGGAGGCCAGCATGGCCGCTCAGCCGCAGCCCACGGGCCGGCTCACCCGAGTGCCCGCGCCGGTCACCCCGAAGTCTTCGCCGATCACCCGCACAGATGTTGCGCGTCGTGGCGTCGGCCCGTAACGTTCGCCGTCATGTCGAACCTCACTCGCCTCTCGTCGTCGATTTTCTTCCTCTGCTGTGCCGCCGGCCTCGCCCGCGCCGATCTCGATTTGCCGCGTCCCAGCCCGTTCGCGAAGGTCGTGCAGACCGTCGGCCTCACCGACATCACCGTCGACTACAGCAGCCCCGGCGTGAAGGGCCGCAAGATCTGGGGTGGCGTCGTCCCCTACGATCAGATGTGGCGGGCCGGCGCGAACCAGGCCACCAAGCTGACCTTCAGCCGCGACGTCACCTTCGCCGGCAAGCCGGTTCCGGCCGGCACCTACGCGTTCTTCGTGATCCCGAGCAAGTCGGCCTGGACGGTGATCCTCAACAAGCGCGCCGATCAGGCCGGCACCGGCCGCGATTACAAACAGGCCGACGATCTCCTGCGCGTCCAGGTCTCAACGAAGGCCGCGCCGTTCCGCGAGCGACTCGCCTATCTCGTCACCGACTTCACGGACGACAAGGCCTCGCTGGATCTGGAGTGGGACAAGCTGCGCCTGCCGATTCCAATCACCGTCGGGACGGCGGCGCAGGTGTCGGGCAACATCACGGCCGCAATCGACGGCACCTGGCGCACCTACGCGAACGCCGCGCGCTACATGCTGGAGACCAAGAAGGACTACGACGCGGGCATGAGGTACATCGACCAGTCGCTGGCGCTGAAGGAGGACTGGTTCAACGTCTGGATCAAGGCCGAGCTCCTGGCCGCCAAGGGGAACTTCAAGGACGCCCGGGCACAGGGCGATCGCGCCTACGAGATGGGGAAGAAGTCCGACGGCTTCTTCCTCGAGCCCGAGATCACGAAGACCCTCGCCGAGTGGAAGAAGAAGGGGTAGGCGCGATCGCGCGCGGGGGCGCCGGTCAGCGCAAGACGCGCCGGTAGACCGCCAAGTAGCGGTCGACGGCTGGCTCGACGCGGAATTGCGTCCCGGCACGGTGGCGGGCCGCGCCGGCCATCCGGCGGCGGAGCGGCTCGTCGTCTATCAGGCGCGTGGCGCAGGCGGCCATCGCGTCGACGTCGCCGACCGGCCGCAGGAAGCCGGTTTCTCCGTCGAGGATCACCTCCGGCAGACCGCCCACCGCGGAGGCGATCACGGGCAGGCCGCAGGCCATCGCTTCCAGCGCCGCCAGGCCGAAGCTCTCCGTCTCGCTGGGGAGCAGGAAGAGGGCGGCGCCGCGTAGGACCGTCGGCAGGTCGATCCGCTCCCCCAGGAATTCGACGTCGGCGGCCAGACCGAGCGCCGCGATCTGCGCTTCGATGCGGGGGCGCTCCGGGCCGTCGCCGACCATGCGCAGCCGGACCGGGCGCGCGGCGCGCACGCGGGCGAA
Organism: uncultured Myxococcales bacterium; assembly: GCA_964440665.1. Taxonomy (GTDB): domain Bacteria; phylum Myxococcota_A; class Polyangia; order Fen-1088; family Fen-1088; genus JADGRB01. The sequence goes on from CAYTTF010000097.1 coordinate 12,890, forward strand.
GATGCGGACCACGTCGTCGACACGCTTGAGGGGACGGAAGTTCGAAACGTGGACCAAGGTTGGCGTCGTCGTCGAAACGGCCGCGCCCGGGCTGAAGCGATCGGTGTCGACGAAGTTCGGAACGACGTCGATCGCGAAGTCGGGCGGGACGTCGAGCTTTTCATGCGTCGCGGCCGCCAGCCAGGCGGACGGGGTGGTGACCGCGTCGCTGGCCAGGATCGAAAACCGTGTGAGCGGCAGGAAGCTCGGGTCGCTGCCGACCAGCGTGATGTCGGTGCCGTGAAGCGTGGTGACCAGCTTGGGCGCC
>CAYTTF010000098.1:0-4233 GCA_964440665.1 uncultured Myxococcales bacterium
GTACGCCGATGAGCGCCCCGACCCTCGACGATCTCCTCGGCGACCTCGACGCGCTGGCGGCCGAGGACGCCTAGCCGCGAAAAGGCTCACCGCGTCCCCCCATCCCGGGACGATTGCCAAAACGGCGCGGCGGTTGGTGCGCCTGCCGTCGCGCGCGGCCTTCGAGCGTCGCAGGTGTAGATGGCGACCAGCCCCAGCGCACCGACGGCCAGCAGAGCGCCCCAACGGGCCCAGGTGCGGCGCCACATCCAGCTAACCCCGACGCCGAAGAGCCCGCAGGCGACCGGTGCCGCGAATTGCAGATAGGTTCCCTTGATCGGGCCGAACGCGTCGTTGGGATACTTGGTCGCGAAATGGAGCTGTCCGAACAGAGCCAGCGCCGGGACGAACAACAGCACCAGCCGCGAATCGGTCGGTCGCCGCCAGAGCCATCGGACCGCGGCGATCCAAGTCAGCAAGACAACGAACGCGACGACGGCGCCCCCCCGGACCGACCATCCACCCAGCACAACGGCCCGCTTCGGCAAAGACCGGTGGTGCCGATCGACGGTCGGCGCCCCCGGGTCGGCGCGAAAGAGGCTGTAGTTGTAGAAGTCGCAGAAGGTGCTGGCGAGAAGGACCGAGAAGAAGCGCGGATGGGGCGTATATCCGGTCGGGGCATAAGGATCCACGAAGACCTGCGGGTCGAATCCGGCGAAGAACCCGAGGGTGCGACGATCCAGATATGGCGTGCCCGCGAAGGGCGCCTGGATCTTCTTGGCCCACCCGTCGTAGCCGGTGGGTGAAAGCTGGCCGTAGAGGACCTGATTCCGTACGAAGAACCATCCCGATAGCGCTCCCACGATGAGGCCGCCCACGATGAGGGCGCGCGCGCGGTCCCGCAAGGCCTGCGCCCACGAACCACGCCGTCGCACGATCTCGAGCGCGATCACGCCCATCACGGCCAGCAGGATGACGAGCGCCGAGACTTTGGTGATGAGGGCCAGTCCCAGCCAGATCGTCAGCCAGACCATGGGCCCGAGCGCGCCGGTTCGCGCCGCCCGGATCGCGGACGGCGCCGCGACCAGCGCCAGCGCGCAGAACAGAGTGAAGAGCGTCTCGTTGCTGATCATTCCATCCAGCTGAAGGGACGCGGGAATCACCGCGGCGGTCGCCAGGGCGATCACGCGGGCCAAACGCGACTCGGGTAACCATCGCTCGAGACCCACCCAGGTAACCGAGAGGCGGACGATGCCGAGGATCGCGGCCATCCATCCGAGCGCGCCCACGTCCAACCCGGCGCGGATCAGCTGCGCGCAAAGCAGGTAGTAGAGCGGCGGGTGGTAGGTCGCCGTGTTGAACTCCATCGGTGGCAGCGCGTGCCGGGAGACGATGTAGTCGATGTACGGCCAATGCGCGTTGAAATCGAAACCTACGCGCCCGTCATAGCCGGTCGCCATCGACACGCGCAGCAGCGCGCCGAAAGCCAGGATGGCCAGCTCGGGGAGATGTGCCGTCAGCCAGGCGCGGAGCCGACGACCGGCCCCTATCTGGTCGATACCCACCGGCTGGCGCTGCGCTTGAATTTGCGGGGCACGGGGAGACGCCGCCGCTAGTCGCCGAACTTACACGGGCCGATCGTCTGGTCGGGCGGGACCGCGACCGGCGCGTCCCAGGTCAGGCCGGAGGTCGCGTCGACCGCCGACGATTCGACGATGCCGGTCGGAACGGTGACCGTCGCGCAAACCGTCTTCGCGCACAGCATGTACGAGGACGGGTTGGCGAGGAACTGGTAGCCGCCGCGGCTGGTCTGAACGCCGCCGAACATCATGCCCTGCGCGCCATTGACGATCGAGAAGATGTCGACTTCGACGTTTTCCTCGTTCGTTCCGCTCGAGTCCACGATCTGCCCGAACACCCCCTGCGTGATCGGCTTGTGCGGGCAGATGTTGTCGAGGTTGACGCACCCGCCGACGAACGCGACGACGAACAGACCGATGATTCTCACCGACCCCTTTTAGCGTACGAGCCGCCCGCGGATCCAGGATTTGATTTCGCGCCTCAAATTCACTGTCCCCCGGTCATTCGCAGACCGCCGCGGGGACGCCGTAGCAGCTCGTGCCACAATAGGTGCCCGAGCGCTGGCAGGTCGTGCCCAGCGGACAGGTCGCGCCGCCGTCGCCGCCGCACATCTGCGCGCAGACGAGACTGGGCTCGATACACACCTCGCCGCTCGGACAGAGCCCCGCGTCGAAGCCGCACGTCCGGGCGCTTGTCGAACAGGCCGCGCCCGTGGCCCCGAGGGCGAGCATCAATCCCACGATGCCGAGCCGTCGCCTCAAGCGCCCGATTGTAGCACCGGGTATCCGTTCGTTGAGTTGCGCCGCCAGTTGAGCTGTCCCAGTACGAGGGCATTTTTTGCGGTCGGGCACAGACGGTGGCTGAATCGTCTGATGCTCGAACAGTCGGACATGGACATGGACATGGGGGAAAGTCGCGGCGTCGCGATCGTTTCGCTCAAGCTCGCGCTCTCCCAGGAGGCGCGGGCGTCGCTGGCGGCGGTGCGGTTGGCCCAAGAGGGCGCGCAACGGCGCGCACGTCAGCAGACGATGCAGGCGCGGATCTGGCTTGCGCTCATGGTGGGAGCGGTCGCGCTCGGTGCCGTCGCCTTGAGGCCACGGGTGGCACATTGGCGGCAGTCGCGCGCGAAAACCGCGAAGCCCGCGCCAACGTCGCCGCGAACGTCGCCCGTCGCGCTTGGAACAGCGGCGCCTGCCGCGATGGCGCACGCCGCCCAGCCGGCGATCGCCGCAGAGCCGGCGATCGCGAAGCCAGCCGCACCCGCGGTGCTGGAGCCCGAACCGTCGGTCCCGTCCGCGGCGGTTCGGGTTACCGCGCAGGCGAAGGCGAGCTACACGGGCGTCCCCGCCGAAGGGTGCGACACGTCCACCCGAAGCGGACTCTGGCGACGGTCGCCAAAGGCCTGCGCGCGAGCGTTCGCGGCAGATCCGAAGAATGCGTCGCTCGCCCTGGCGGTCGCGCAGGCCGAGCACGCGCACGCGCACCTCGATGAAGCCGCCCAATGGGCGAAACGTGCGCTCGCGCTCGACCCGAGCGCTGCGGAAGCCTACGTCATCATCGCGCGCGCCGACGCGGAGAACGGACGTGACGGGGACGCCCGCACCGCCTACCAACGCTATCTGGAGATCGCTCCGCGCGGTTGGCACAAAGCCGAAGCACTGGCGGCGCTGCGACGACTGCCCAGCCGTCCACGCTGACCTCCCCGCGCCAGGCGACACGTTTGGCCCTCTCGGCGTTGGCTCACGGTCTCTCACGGACATCGTCGGCCAGTTGAGCGCCTGTGGGCGCGCTATTGGACGTCGGTCGACGTGACGGAGAAGGTCAGGCTCGGAAGGCTGGTCGTGCAGGAGCCCACCAGCTCGATATCGAGAATATCCGGCGTCCTGCCGCCGGTCGTTTGCCCCACGGCGCCCGAGATAGTGGTCTGCCGCCCTCACGTCGACGCAAACATTGCTGACGCAGGTCAGCGTGCCGTGCAGGTTAGGTTGGGATAGCAAGCCTCCCGCAGGCCCCTTGTCCGCCCGAGCCACCGCCACAACTGGCCAGGGCCACCAAGAAGACCGCACCGATTCCGCCTAGGTTGGACCTGGATCGCATTGCTGCGCGGATCTTGCCGGGGCGGCTCGTTTTCCACAGCGCTCCAAAGTTTCCCGGGCCCTACGGGCCCTCTGTCGGGGGCGAAGGCAAGGATGAGCCAGCTGGAGTTACGGCTGCCACGCCTCTTTGCCCTTGCAGCGACTGCGTCCGCAAAATACTCTTCCTCCAGGATAGCCGTCGGTGACTGTGGATGTCGCCGAGCCCCCTCGCTTGCGGAATCCGAATGAACGACGAACGCCAGCTTCTGTTCGTTGCCGTACTGGTGGCGCTCGTCGGTTACGGGTGCGCCCAAAGCGAGCCCATCGATGATCTCTCCGGGGGTGCGATGGGAGCCGCGGGCGAACCAGGAACCGGTGCCGGCGGAACCACCGCCGCGGGCGGTGCTACGGGAACAGCAGGTTTCACAGGAGCGGGCACCGGCGGCAACACGGGGACTGGCGGCACGGCGACGACCGGCGGCTCGGCGGGGGCCGGCGGCGGGGCCTCGCAGACTGGCGGCTCGACGGGGGCCGGTGGCGGGGCCACGCAGACTGGCGGCTCGACGGGCGCCGGCGGCCGGACCACGCAGACTGGCGG
>CAYTTF010000098.1:4333-5852 GCA_964440665.1 uncultured Myxococcales bacterium
CTGGCGGCTCGACGGGCGCCGGCGGCCGGACCACGCAGACTGGCGGCTCGACGGGCGCCGGCGGCCGGACCACGCAGACTGGCGGCTCGACGGGGGCCGCTGGAGCGAGTGGACGTGGCGGACGAGGTGGAACCACGGGCGCCGCCGGGACGGGTGGCGGAGGCGGCACTGGCAACGGGACGGGACCGACCTTCACGCAGGTCTACGGCACCATCCTTTCGGTCTACTGCACGGGAAGCAGCTGCCACTCTCCGGGAACCGCTGGTGGGCTCTACTTCGCGAGCAAGGCAAACGCGTATAGCTCTCTCATGAGCTACGTGACGCCGGGAGACGACTCCCAGTCGGACTTTTACTTCGCGGTAAGCACGGGAGCAATGCCGAAAGGGAAAGCCAAGCTTTCCGCGGCGAACATCGCGACCATAAAAGCCTGGATCGACGCGGGCGCGCTCGACAACTGACTCTCGCTCACGCAACCCGCGGCGATCTCGCCTTCAGATCGCGCGCCCCTGCGCCGCACCTTTTCCATGCTTGAATCTGCCGGGGCTGCAGAGTAGGAGACTAATTCCATGGCGGGGGCAATCCGGGGACTCCTTCGCGCGCTGGCGCTGCGGCGAGGTCGATTCACCTCTCTATTCCTCCGCCTTGGTGCGCCGACGCCGGTCGAATACGCGGACATCTTGCGCCGGAGCGGCCGGTTTCAGTCCATTGGGCGCGACGTCGGCATCGTCTACGGAACCGAGATTATGGATCCCGCCTACGTCCGAATTGGAAACAATGTCCTGCTCGCCAACTGCACGCTGGTGGGGCACGACGGATCCGTGGCGGTCCTGAACCGCGCCTACGGCGTGAAGCTGGACGCCGTCGGGAAGATCGACATTCGAGACAACGTATTCATCGGGCATCGGGCGATCATCCTGCCGGGCGTCACGATCGGCCCGAATGCGCTGGTTGCGGCCGGCGCCGTCGTGACCAAGGACGTGCCGCCCAACTCGGCGGTGGGTGGCGTGCCGGCCCGCCACATCGGCAGCGTGTCGGAGATCGTGCGCCGCAGGGAAAAAGAGACCGCCGAGTTCCCCTGGGCCGATCTCATCGCGCAGCGGGCGGGGGCGTTCGATCCAAAATTGGAACCGGAGCTGGTCCGGCGACGGGTCGAACACTTCTACGGCACGGCTCAAACCGACGCCAAATGAGTCGAATGAGTCGGTCGACCCCAGAATTTTAGTTACGCGGCGCTCTGGGTCCGGTCTGCACCATACGGCTGCGCGATAGAGCGCGCTCCGGGAATCCGATCGCCGCGGTGGGTGGCAAAATTGCGTGAGCCAGTTTCGGAGCTAGGCGCGACCTTATAGGGATGACTCGTCTGCTTTCCGATGAAGCGGGGCGCGCGCTGGCGATCGCATCATCTCTGCTCTGCTGGGCCGGGGTGGTCGCGGTGCTCCCCGCCTGTACGCATTCGGCGCAGCCTGGCACCGCCGGGGCCGGAGCGGGCGGCGGCGGCCAGAGCAGCGGCGGCCAGAGC
>CAYTTF010000098.1:5952-13108 GCA_964440665.1 uncultured Myxococcales bacterium
GCGGCGGCCAGAGCAGCGGCGGCCAGAGCGGTGGCGGTCAGAGCGGCGGTCCGACAGGCGGAGCGGGGTCGTCGGCCACAGGGGGCACGGGCGGTGGGCTTGGCAACGGCGGCGCCGGTGAGCTCAGCGGAGCGGGTGGCAGCGCCCCCGGCCCAGGCGGCGCCGGCGGCGGCGCGGGAGCCGGCGGGGTCAATGGAGTTGGCGGAGGCGCCCCGGGCGGCGGGTTCGGTGCCGCGGGTCTCGGTGGTGGCAGCGCCACCGGTGGCGCCGGTGGATCGGCCGCGACGACGGCCGCCGGAGGAACTGGCGGCTCGGCGATTTCGGGTGCGCCCTACCCTTCGCAGGCCTGCCTCGACCGGGCGACCGCGCTGCTCGCGCAAATGACGCCCACCGAGAAGTACGCGCAGATGATGCAGATGGAACGGGCGGCGCTGACGCCCGCGCTGGTCACCCAGTACGACATCGGCTCGGCATTCAGCCAGGGCGGCTCCGGGCCCGCGACCAACACGCCGAGCGCCTGGGCGGACATGAACGACGCCTACCAGCAAGCCGCGCTCGCGAGCCGACTCAAGATTCCAATCATCTACGGCGCCGACGAGGTGCACGGCGTCGGAACGGTGGCGGGCGCCACGGTCTTTCCCCACAACATCGGCCTCGGGGCCACGCGCGACGTCGCGCTGGCGGGACAGATCGGGCAGATCACCGCCTCCGAAGCGCTCGGCGTCGGCGTGAGGTTTCTCTTCTCGCCGGTGGTCGCGGTCGCCCTCAACGAGCGCTGGGGTCGAACGTACGAGTCCTTCGGCGAGACGAGCGATCTGGCGAGCATGTTTGGCGTCGCCATGACGACCGGCCTGCAGTTCACCGCCACCGGCGCCGCCACCGGCATCCTGGCCGGCGCGAAGCACTACCTCGGCGATGGCGGGACACTGAACGGCGTCAACGGCGGCGTCACCGCCGGCGACGAGGCCGCCCTCGAGGCCATTCACCTCACACCCTATCGGGCCACCGTCGCGGCCCACGTGGGCTCGATCATGGCGTCATACAGCACCTGGCAGACGACGAAGATGCACATCGACAAGGCCATGATCACCGACACCCTCAAGGGCACGCTCGGATTTGGGGGCTTCGTGAGCTCCGACTTCGACGCCTGCTTCCAGCTCGGCCTGGCGAGCACGGCCGCAGGCGAGCAGCAGGGGTTCGGCGAGTGCCTGAACGCGGGCATCGACATGTTCATGCTCTACCGGGTCGACATTCCGACGACGCTCGGGTTCTTCAACGCGCTCGTGCCCGGGACGGTCCCGCAATCGCGCATCGACGACGCCGTCCGCCGCATCGTGGCCGTCAAATGCGAGCTCGGGCTGTTCTCGGGGTCGGGCATGGTCGACCGGACGCTGACGGCGCAGGTAGGCTCCGCGGCCCACCGGGCGGTGGCGCGCAAGGCTGTGCAAGAGTCGCTGGTGGTGCTGAAGAACACCGGGAACGTCCTGCCGCTGGCGAAGACCGCGCCCATCGTGCTCGGCGGCAAGAGCGCGGACAGCACCGAAAATCAGTGCGGCGGGTGGACCATCACCTGGCAGGGCACCGCGACGAAGGGCCTGGAGACGGCCGGGGTCACGACCGTCCGTCAGGCCATGCAGACGGTACTGGGCGCGAGCAACGTCTCGTACTCGCTCGGCGGGACCACGGTGGCGGCGGGTGCCACGGTCGGTGTCGCCGTCATCGGCGAGACGCCTTACGCCGAGGGCATGGGCGACAGCGCGAACCTCGAGCTCGCCGCGGCGGACGTCGCCACCGTGCAAGCGATGAAGACGGCCGGATTGAAGACCGTGGTCGTACTCATCACCGGGCGGCCTTTGCTGCTCGACGCGATCTTGCCGATCGCCGACGCCATCGTGGTGGCGTGGCTACCGGGCAGCGAAGGAGGATCGGGTATCGCGGACGTCCTGTTCGGAGATGCCCACCCGTCTGGGAAGCTTCCACAGACCTGGCCGACCAGCATGGCGCAGATCCCGATCAACTACGGCGACGCCAACTACAACCCACTCTACCCCTTCGGATTTGGCCTGACCTACTGACGCGACGGCGGCTCGCACGCCGCGAAGGAGAGGACGAGAATCGACCGGGGTTGCGGAACGGAAGTAAACTTACTTAACTATGAGCCCCCATGCCCAACCATCGTTCTAGACGCTCTCCGCCGCCGGGTCCCGTTCGTGGTCGAGCCGCACTGGCCCTCACGTTGTCGGTCGCGTTCGGCTCTCTGGTCGCCTGCACGCACGGCGGAGGAGGATCAACCGGCGGCGGCGGGCAAGGCGCCGGGGCAACGGGCGGTACCGGTGGCCAAGGCGCCGGGGGCTCGGGGAACAGCACCGGGAGCGCGGGGAACGGCACCGGGAGCGGGGGTGCAGCCGGAACGGCGGCTGGCGCCGGCGGCGCGGGCACCACGGGCGGGGGCGGTGCGGTCGGGCCGCTGACCGGTACCGCTGGCACTGGTGCAGGCGGGGGCGCGGGCGGGCTCGCCGGGACGGGCGCCACCGGCGGAACCGGCGGCGGCAGCGGGACAATCGCGGCCATCCCCATCTTGAACGTCGCCTGCGGGATGCTGAAGATCGAGGTCTGCACGGCCGAGGTGATTCGAGTCGCCTGCGCATCGAAGGCCGCGTTTTTCACGCGCGCGAGCCTGGCGACGGCGCCCAAGCAGTGTGTCGCCACGCCGACGCAGGTGTCGAACGCCGCGGGTCAGATGACGATCACGACCTCCGCGCTTTCGGTGCGCGTGGACACGACCAGCGGCGCGGTCACCTTCCTGGACCCGTCGGGCCAGACGGTTCTGGCCGAGCAGCCGGGCGGCGGCCGAACGCTGACCGCGGCGACGGTGCAGGGCGAGTCGACGTACAGCGTTCGCCAGGAGTGGCAGCCCCAGACCGACGAGTCGCTCTACGGGCTCGGCCAGCACCAGCAAGGCCACTTCGACATCAAGGGATACGATCTCGATCTTCACCAGCAGAACACCGAGGTGTTCATCCCCTACCTCGTCTCGAGCCGCGGCTACGGGATCCTCTGGGACAACACCTCCTACACGCGCTTCGGCGATCTGAGCTTGCCGGTGCAGATTCCGGGCGTCACCTACGTCGCCAATGACCCCAACAACACCGTCTCGGGCGCCAGCAGCGGCACCGTCAACTGGCAGGGGACGGTCACCGCGCCCACGACCGGCGACTACGAGTTCTTCACCTACGCGTCGGGCAACGTGCAGCTCGACATCAACAACACGACGATGGTCAACCACTGGCGGCAGGGGTGGTTGCCCAACGTCGAGATCTCCAAGGTCACGCTGCAGGCCGGCCAGAAAGTCCCCGTGCACCTGCAGTGGACCAGCGACATCGGGGTGAACATTCTCCAGTTCAGCTGGAAGACACCCTCGGCGACGCCGCGGACGACGTCGCTGTGGTCGCAGGTCGGCGACGGCACCGACTACTACTACGTGTATGGTCCGGCGATGGACGACGTGATCGCCGGCTATCGGCGGCTCACCGGCCAGGCGGCGATGTTGCCCCGCTGGGCCTTCGGGTACTGGCAGTCTCGCGAGCACTACACCTCGACCACCGACATCACGGGCGTGCTGGCCGGCTACCGGACCCGCAACGCGCCCATCGACAACATCGTCCAGGATTGGCAGTACTGGGTCCCGAACGGCTGGGGCACGCACCAGTTCGATCCCAGTCGCTATCCCGATCCGCAGGGCCTGCTCAACTCGATCCACAAGACGTACAACGCGCACTTCATGATCTCGGTGTGGCCCAAGTTCTATACGAACACCGACAACTACAAGGCGCTCGCGGCGGGCGGCTTCGTCTACACCTCCAACGTGACCGCCGGCGATCTCGACTTCGTCGGCTATCCGTTCACCTATTACGACGCGTTCAACCCGGACGCCCGTGCACTTTATTGGTCGCAGATCGACACGCGCCTCTTCAGCCTGGGGGTGGACGCCTGGTGGCTCGACGCCACCGAGCCGGAGATCGTCGAGGGCGACTCGAACGCGACGGGCAGCGGGCCCTTCGGCAGCATCGCCTCGCAGATCTCGACCAACAGCACGCACATGAATCCCACCTTCCTCGGCACCGGCTCGCGGATGCACAACGCCTTCGCGCTGGTCAACAGCCAGGCGATCTACGAGGGGCAACGCGCGACGGCCCCCGATCAGCGGGTCTTCATCCTGACCCGCAACGGTTTCGCCGGCCAGCAGCGATACGCCGCGACGACCTGGTCGGGAGACATCACCTCGACCTGGACGGCGATGGCCAAGCAGATTCCGGCGGGGTTGGGATTCGCGATCTCGGGGATGCCATACTGGACGCTCGACAGCGGCGGGTTCGCCGTTCCCGCGCGCTTCGCGGCGACCCCACCGACGGCGGCCGACCAGGCCGAGTGGTACGAGCTCAACACCCGCTGGTTCGAGCTCGCGACGTTCTTGCCCATCATGCGGACGCACGGCCAGACGCCGCTCCGCGAGATCTGGCAGTTCGGCGGAGACACGAGCCCGGCGTACGCGGCGATGCTGAAGTTCGACCAGACGCGCTACCAGCTGCTCCCCTACATCTACTCGCTCGCGGGCGCCGTCAACCAGGACGCCTCGACGATGATGCGGCCCCTGCTGATGGATTATCGAACGGATCCGACCTCGCGCGAGATCAGCGACGAGTACATGTTCGGTCCCGCCTTCCTGGTCAGCCCGGTCACCACCTATAAGGCGACCAGCCGCTCGGTCTATCTGCCCCCCGCGGCGGGGTGGTACAGCTTCTGGGACGGGACGCACCAGACTGGCAGTCAGACCATCACGGCGCCGGCGCCCTTCGACGCCATGCCGGTCTTCGTGCGGGCGGGCTCGATTGTCCCGGTGGGGCCCGCCTTGCAATATACCGATCAGATGTCCGCCGATCCGATACGGCTCTACGTCTACAGCGGCGCCGACGGCTCGTTCTCTCTCTACGAGGACGAGGGGCACACCTATGATTACGAGACCGGGGCCTTCACGCGAATCCCGATCACCTGGACCGACGCGACCAAGACGCTCACCATCGGCGCGCGCCAGGGCGCCTTCCCGGAGATGCTCGCCACCCGAACCTTCCAGGTGGTGGTCGTCTCCCCGACCAACGCGGTCGGATTTTCGCCCACGAAGACGCCAACGTTCAACGCGACGGTCAGCTACACCGGCGCCGCGGTCACCCCGACGCTCAAATGAGCTCCGGGGAGGCGGGCGTGCTGACCCAGCCGCGCTCGACGGTGGTAGCAGGGCGTTTGCGACCGGGTTTGCTACCGCCCATGTAAAAGGGCGGGATGGGACGTTCCGAAGCCGTTCGGTCCGTCTCGATTTCGTTCGAGCGCTTCGCTGCGGGCCTCTCGAACTTCTTCACTCTCTTCGAACCCGTGGCAAACTCTTGGCAGATGTTCGACAACTCGGAGGAGGAGGGACCGCGGCTCATCGCTGAGCGGGAACCCGATGCGCCAGCCTCGATTCACGATCGAGAGGCTTGGCAACGCCTCGAGGCGGTAGGGCGATGACGGCGTCGTCGGACTCGCGCTCACCCGCAGAGCGGGTCGGCGACGTCGACCGGATTCTCTTCGAGATGCGGCAGGCCGTACGCGAAGCGCTCGCGCAGCACCGACGAGATGGACATCCGGTGGTCGTTTGGCGGAACGGACGCGTGGAGTGGATTCCGGCGAGTGAGATCCCGGTGGAGTTAGCGACGTTGCTCCCTGAACGGGAGTAAGCGCATAAGCTCGCTGCTCACTTGAGAACGTGCGGATCCGGACAGAATGGTTCGTAGCGGGTCCAAAGAGATTCAATGAGGGCCGGATAGCCTCTGTTCCGATGCTTGTCCCGGCAGAAGGAGTAGTCCGGATCCGGCACGGGGCTCTGGACGAAGAAGCCAGGCATGGCTCACCATCGCCCGCAGGCGTGATCGGCGATGCACGGCCGACCTTGGGGCTTGAATTGAGCCCTCCCCGGTGTCGACAGGGAATTGGTCGCGCGCGCGATCGCCTCCGTCTCCGTTTTTTGTGACCCCATCGGGAATCGGAAGCATCCCAGACGTCACGAAACCGCGCGAGGATTCGTCATCTCCGACGGAGAATCGCGGAACGAGATCGTCGAAAAGGCGCGTCGTCACGCTAAGCGGTAGCAAAGTAGCAAAAATCGCTGCAATTACGCGGAATGCTGTAGGAAGCTATGATCTGTCTCGAGCAATCGAGCTGCTGGAGGAGCTGCGGCGGCTCGGCGAAGGGGAATCTACTCCCTCATAGTCTCGCCGCATTATTGGCCGAGCTAGAGCGATCTGGTAACCGGGCCCTTCCCCCAAACTCGCCCCAAGAGCCCCGTTCCTACGGCAACTTTCAGAACAGCGTCATGATGGGGCTCGTCACCAACCAAAACTGAGAGCGGCGGGCTCTGGCCCGCGTCGCCCGAGCAGACTGAGCCCGGGTCGCCTCACCCGACCAGACCGGCGAGCGGGCCGGTGTACTGCGTGCTGGCGCCCAGGCTGTTCATGGTGACGCCGAAGATCGGTGCCAGCGCCAGCCAGGCGTCGTTGACGGGGCGGTTGCCGCCGGGACCAGAGGACGCGGTCCCGATCTGCTGCGGGAGCGTTCCATCGGTGACCTTCAAGAATGTACCGCCCTTGATCCGGGTGTTCTTGCCGCCGAAGACCAGGAACGGGACGTTCTGCTGGTTGTGATCCCAGCGGCGTCCCACCTCGCTGACGTACGGAATGACCGTGTTGTCGAGCAGGCTGTTCCCGTCGACGTCCGTCGCCGCCGCGAAGTCCTGAAGCGCGAGCGACGTCTGGGTCGAGTAGTACTGATCGATGGCCGTCCACCAGGCCGTCGCGCCCGGATCGTGCGCGCCCAGGGGCGCGTAGTGGGGGCTCGACAGGACACCTGCCGGCAGCGGGAGGGTTGCCCCGTTGAAGGTGCCGGGAAACGCCACCCAGCTGGTGCCGGACGACCAGCTGAAGGTCGCCACGCGGACGAGATCGCACAGAAAAGCCGCCTTGATGAGCGACAGGTGCAACCGGCCCACGACCTCGTGGGGATGGCTGGTGGGATCGCCGGCCGTGTAATAGTCGAATCCCGGCAGGTCGGTGAAAATCGTTCCAGA
>CAYTTF010000099.1:0-13034 GCA_964440665.1 uncultured Myxococcales bacterium
AGTAGTGGTAGTGGTTCCACTCCTCCGCGTAGTGCTTGGCGCGCATGTTCTTGATGGCCTTCTCGTGCGCGTGGGCGCACGACAGCGGCATGTGTCGGTTGGCGTTGCGCGTGTAATGGTAGAGCTCGATCAGCCAGCCGGAGTACATCCGGCGCGATCCTTTGCCGCTGGTCATCCGCTCCCAGAACGGATGCGAGAAAGCCTGGTCGAGCCAGCTCGGCAGAACCTTGTTGAACAACGTGTGAAGCTCGACGCCGCTCAACGTCGCCGGAACGGCGTCCGCGCGATAGACGAGCCCCGCGCTCTGCAGCGCGGCGAGCAATCGGCCGAGCCGCGCCTCGTCCATTCCGAGCTCCGCCGCGACCTCCTTCTGCGATCGAATGCCCGGAACGCGCTCGGCGACCTTCTCGTAAAGGTCGAATTCGCGGGGTCCGAGCTCCACCTCGCGATCGCTCAATCGCAACGAAACGCCGGCGCCCTTTTTCGGCGTCGCGTCGTACACCCGCCTGACCCCAAATTCCTGACCCAACGTCGTTGCCATGAGGGGCACACTACCGCAGACGGGATTTTGGCGTCAATAGCCGCCAGGGCGAAATCGTGCTGTTATTAGTGGGTATTTTCGACTTCTGACATCAAAAAGTACCTGGAATAAATCTCCGAATCGACGTAGATGTCACGGACGCTTCGTCTCTGAATCAAGGTGCGTCCTCCGAAAAAGAGTTGGCCTGAAAGACATGACGGGAAAGGTAGGTCACTGTGGGTGAAGCGAGCGCGGCGGCTGCCGCGGATTCCGTCGAATCCAAGATCACCGACCTGGTGATCGAGTATGCGCTGAATCCACCGGCGGAGCGTCCCTTCGGGCCGGGTCTTTCGCTGCGCGACGATATCGGATTGGACTCGTTCTCTCTGGTTTCGCTCATGCTCCGGCTCGGGGAGGAGTTCAACGTCGACCTCGCGGAGGAATCCACGCGACTCGGAATCAATCTGGGAGAGATCGCGACCTTTGGCGATCTGGTTCGGCTCGGGCAGGCGTTTTCCGAGACCGCCCGCTGACGGCCGCCGGCGTGCCTCGGGGAGCCAGCCCCGCTGGCCTTTCGGAGATCCCTCGGGCGATCCCGGGCGTCGGCTCGATTGGCTACCTTGGACAGCGTTTCCAGCTTGGACAGCGCGGATCAAATGCCCAGCTTGTGTTCCAGGCTCGCCTTGACGTCCGGCCATTCGGAATCGACGATGCTGTAGTAGGCGGTGTGTCGGATTCTTCCGCTGGCGGTAACCATATGATTTCGGAGAATTCCCTCCTCGCGCGCCCCGATACGTTGGATGGCCGCGCGGGATCGTTCATTGAGAGAATCGGTCTTGAGCTCGACGCGAATGCAACCCAACCTTTCGAAGGCGTGCTGAAGCAGGAGGTATTTCGCCTCGGTGTTGGTCGCCGTGCGCTGCCAGGGACGGGCGAGCCAGGTCCAGCCGATCTCGACCCTTCGGTGGGCGGGCTCGATGGCGCCGTAGCGCGTGCTGCCGATGACCCGCTGGCTGGATTTTTCGACGACCGCGAACGGCAAGGCCCGACCGGCCGCCTGCTCCTGGAGCGCGAAGGCGATGTAGGCCGCCATCTCGTCGGGCGTGCGGACCGGCGCCGGGATCCAGCGCCACAGCTCGTCGTCCAGGCCGACGGCGCAGAACGCCGCGTGGTGTGCCGCCGTGAGCGGCTCCAGGCGGAGGCGCGGGCCTTCCAGGGTCACCGGCGCCACAATCAGGCTGGTCATGCCGGCTCCATCTTTAGCAGGTCGACATGAGATCGACGATCACCTTCCTCGGCCACGCCGGTCTGGACCTCCGCCTGGGAGCGACGCGCGTCGTCTGTGATCCCTGGCTGTCCA
This sequence comes from uncultured Myxococcales bacterium, assembly GCA_964440665.1. GTDB lineage: Bacteria > Myxococcota_A > Polyangia > Fen-1088 > Fen-1088 > JADGRB01. The sequence goes on from CAYTTF010000099.1 coordinate 1,881, forward strand.
CCCGCGGCGCGTACCTCGGGAGCTGGCATCCGTTTCCGGGCAACGGTCATCTCGCGGCGAGGGATCTCCACGACACCCCGACGCTCTTCATCAGCAGTCCCCGGCCCGATCACTGCGACCTCGAGACGCTGGGTGCGTTTCCCAAGACGGTCCGGGTGATCATTCCAGCGTTTCCGTCGCGCGTCCTGGCCGACCAGATTGGGCAGCTGGGATTCGCTGAGGTGGTGGAGCTCCCCGACTGGCAGCCGCTGGACCTGGGCGGCGGCGCGCGGCTGACCGTGGTGAGCGCCTCGACACGGCACATCCTGGCCGCGGCTCTGGTTCTCGAGCTCGACGGCGACGTCGTGGTCAACCAGAACGATTGCCCGCTCGACGCCCCCACGTTGGCGCGACTGGCGGCCACCAAGCCGTCGGTTCACTTCGTTCAATTTTCAGGTGCCTCCTATTTTCCGGCGGTCTACGACTTTTCGCCGGATCAGATGAAGGCGCACGTCAAGGAGGAGGTGGCGGAGATCTCCCGGCGCTTCTTGGGCACCGCCGTGGAGGTCGGGGCGCGGTACGTGGTCCCATCGGGGGGCCCGCCCTGTTTCCTCGACGACCGGGGCTTCGAGCTGAACTTCGACGGGAGCATCTTCTTCGACACCGATGAGCTCCAGGCCAGAATGGCGACGGCGACGGCGACCGGGGAGCCAGCCCTGGTCGAGCGTCTCCGGATCCTCTACCCGGGAGACGCCGCGGTCGAGGAAGGCGGGGCCTGGCAATTCGAGGGGCGCAAGCCCTACACCGACAAGCGGCAGTATCTGGAGGCGTACCGCCGTGCGCGCGGACCCTCGCGGGAAGATCAGCTTGCGGAGCTGCGGGCGCTGGCCCTTCCGGTCGACCTCAAGGAGCTGCGTTCTTACCTCCGCGATCTGTTCCAGTTCGAGGACATGACCTGGGACCTGGGCATCATGATCCAGATCCGCCTCGCCGACGGTCCGTCGGTGTGGGTCGACTTTCGAAAGAAACCCTTCCGCTATCTGACCGAATGCGAAGAGCCGGCCAACTACATCCTGACGCTGGAAAGCGCCTGGATGAGCCTGATCCTGCAACAGAAGGTGACGTGGCACGATCTTCTGATGGGTCTGAAGGTCGTCGTGCACCGGGATCCCGACCGCCCCTCCCCCCGATTGATGAGCCATTTCGACTATCGCCACGACGCCGTTCTGTTCGATCTCGTCCGCCGGCTCGACCCGGCGTTGATCACCATCCAGGACGAGCAGATGGAATACGTCTGCCAGAGGTTCTGTCCGCACCGGGGACGCGATCTCGAGTACGCGATCATCGAACGCGGCGTGCTCACCTGCACCGCCCACGGGTGGCGGTTCGATTTACGCAAAGGGGGGAAGTGCCTCTGGGGAGGGGACGCGCCTCTTTTGGTGAAGGAGATCCGCCCCCTGAAAGGGTAGGGACCGCGGGATCAGTTGCGAAGCTCCCCGCGCTGGGCGAGTCTGAGCTCGGCAAAACGCGATGCGGCTGGTGGTGGAGGTCATTCTTTGCACGGGAGCCATCGGCTTGCTCCTTCCGGCGACGATCCTCCTGGTCGAAGTCTTGGCAGCGCTGCTCCCCGACGCGGTCGCGGTCGACGCAACCGCCGAGCCCCCCCCCCGTGCGGCGATTCTCGTTCCGGCGCACAACGAGGCGGGACAGATCGAGGCGACTGTTCGCGCGCTGGTCGGAGATCTGCCGCCCGGCGCCCGAATCCTGGTGATCGCCGACAACTGCAGCGACCAGACCGCGGAGCTTGCCAGACGCGCCGGCGCGACGGCGATCGAGCGGCAGGAGCCATCGCGCGTCGGAAAAGGGCACGCCATCTCATTCGGGCTTCGGCACCTCGACGCCGATCCTCCGGAGGTCGCCATCCTGGTGGACGCCGACTGTCGCGTCTCCGCCGGGGGCCTGTCGGCCCTGGCGTGGGCTGCCGCGCGGGGTGGCCGTCCGATCCAGGCGGAGTATCTCATCGCGGCGCCGCGTAGCTCGGGTCCGCTCGTCGCGGTTGGCGCGCTGGCGATCCTGCTGCGCAATCGGGTACGCCCGCGCGGGCTCCGCCGCTTGGGCCTCCCCTGCCAACTGACCGGCAGCGGTATGGCCTTTCCCTGGCGTCTCCTGCGAGACGCGCCCGAGACCGGCTCCGTTCTGGTCGAGGATCTCGTGATGGGGATCGAGCTGGCGCTCCGGGGCCATCCCGCTCAATTGTGTCCCGCGGTTCAGGTCAGCAGTGAGCTGCCCGAGGGGCGCGCGGCGGGCCTGCGCCAGCGACGGCGGTGGGAACACGGCCAGCTCCACACGCTCGGCACCTACCTGCCCCGGTTGATCGTCGCCGGCGTCGTGGAAAGGCGACCGGCGCTGCTGGGGCTCGGCCTGGACCTGCTGGTTCCGCCGCTCGCCTTGCTGGTGATGCTGCAGGTCGGGATGCTGGTCCTGGCGCTCGGCGCGGCGTCGCTCGGCGCGGTGTCGTTTCTTCCCGCCGGTCTCGCCACGGTCGGACTGGTGTTGGTCGGTTCGTCCGTGGTCGCCGCCTGGACGGCCTTCGGAAGACAAACGCTGCCGTTTCGGCACCTGCTCTTCGTGCCGTTCTATCTAGTTTGGAAAATGCCCCTTTACGTCGCCCTGCTCCTCAAGGGCCGACAGAAGAGCTGGGAGCGTACGGCCCGAAAATCGGAGACGGCCCCGGAAGCACCGCCGCCGGCTGCACCCGAGGTGCCGCCGCCAGACGACTCCGCCTAGTAGGGAGACTTGGCCGCGTTGCTCGTGTTACGCTGTGCGAGCCATCGAGCATGACTCACCCTTCGCTCTCCGTTGTCATCATTGGCCGGAATGAGGGGCAACGGCTCAGTCGGTGCCTCGCTTCTGTCATTGCCAGCCATTCCCCACCGGCAATCTCAGAGACCATCTACGTCGACTCGGGTTCCCTCGACGGAAGTCCTACCTTGGCCGCCCAGACGGGCGCGCGGGTGGTCGTTCTCGATTCGCCGAATTGCACGGCCGCGCTTGGCCGCAATGCGGGTTGGAGATTGGCCGTATCGGACCTGGTGCTCTTCCTCGATGGCGACACCATCCTCGATCCGAGTTTTCTGCGACTTGCCGTCGACGCAATGTCTACCGACGTCAGGGTTGTGGCCGTTTGGGGACACAGGCGCGAGATACATCCAGAGCGTTCGATCTACAACCGCATTCTGGATCTCGATTGGGCCGTTCAACCGGGGATTACGGAATACTGTGGCGGTGACGTTTTGATGCGCCGGGAAGTGCTTGTCGAGGCCGGAGGATATGACGCAACCTTGATCGCCGGCGAAGAGCCCGAGCTCTGTCGCCGCCTACGAATGAAGGGTTATCGCATCTTACACATCGATGCGCCCATGACGGGCCACGATCTTGCGATTACGCGGCTGTCTCAATACTGGAAGCGCGCGACGCGCGCGGGTCACGCCTATGCGGAGGTCTCGAGACGCTTTCGTGGAACCCCCGATCCTTTTTGGACCGCCGACTGCCAGCGCAACTACCGGCGGTGCGCGTTCTGGGTGCTTTCTGCGCTGGGTGCCGCGGCAACCGGCATTGCCGTACGGTCTTTGCTGCCCATAGTGGCCTGGTTCGGTCTCCTTTTCGTTCTGTCGGTGCGATCGGGCTGGAAGGCCCGATGGAAGTCGTCCAGTGCGCTCACGCTATTCCTCTATGGTGTCCATTCTCATCTGCAACAACTCCCCATATGCATTGGACAGCTGAAGTTCGCCTTGCAGAGCGCACGCAAGGGCAATCCGAAGCTGATCGAATACAAGTAGACGCTAGCGCGCGGATGCGAGGTGCCCAGATAGACGTTTGGCGGTGAATTCGGCACCGCATGCAAATCGGGTCAACGGACCAAAGCAGCTTGCCGACGCGACGCCCACAAAATAGAGCCCCGGAACCGACGACTCGAACGATCGGCTCAGCACCGGGGCCTCTTCCACCGCGCGGATCCGCCCGCGCAATGCTGGCTCGATGAAACCGAGCCGCTCCAGCGAGACACGGTAGCCCGTGGCACCGATGACGTGATCCACGACGAGCTCCTCGACCCCGGTGCTCGATCCGAGCGTCAGGTGAACTCGCCCATTCTTGACCTCCGCGGCGTCCAGGGTCGCGCCCAGGTGCATGGGAACGTGACCCACGACCTTGTCCTTCACGAACCACGTCGACGAGGGTCCCAGGTGATTCTTCACGACGCGGAACCGAAACTTGGTCGGCATGGCGTGAAATAGCAGAGGGGCGTCCGTGCAGAGGCGCGAACGCCATCCAACTCCAATCGTGGAGCGTGGGTACAGGAATTGCTCCAGCAGGGGCCGGGGCTCGTTGGGCGGTTCATGAAACGAGAGCGCATTGACCCGGGCGACCAAATGGACCTCGGCACCCGCCTCGTGAAGAAGCGCGGCAATATCAACGGCGGACGAACCCGCGCCAATCACCGCGACCTTGCGACCCCGAAAACCGGTCAAGTGGTGATGCTGCGAGCTGTGGGTGGCAAATTCCCGTGGTAATTTCGACAACACCGGAGGCAAATAGCCAAAATGGGTAATTCCAGCGGCCACGACCAGTTTGCGCGCGCGCACCTGTTCTCCGGTCTCGGTCCGCAGCTCGAAGCCGTCGATTCCCTCTCCCGCCCGGACGGACGAAATGTTCACGGCTTCGAGCTCGGGGACGAGACGTTTTTGGAATTCCAAGCCGTAGGCGGTAAACACCTCCAGTGGAACCGGTAACCCCACGTCGGCGTAGGGCTGACCCGTCTCGCGGCAATAGTGCGCCAGCGTGAAGGCGCGGTCGGGATCGTAGAGCCCCGAAGCAAATCCCTCGGATTTGAGCGACATGCCCTTTGGCATGTTGTTCTTCCAACTCTGCATCGGGGAACCAAAAATGCGGTGCTGAACGTTCAGCTTGCTCAAATGTGCCGCAATGGAAAGTCCATACGGACCCGCTCCGATAATCGCGACGTCGACGGCAGTGTCAATGACCGGTGATTTCACGATAGCCTTCCTCACAGGATGGGTTTGAGATCGAGATAGCTCGCACGAGCAAAGCGATACGGGTACGGTCGTGAACTATATATCAATCCGTGATATTTTCTCTAGAGGGTGTCTTTGGAAAGCCACAAGCGGCCCATCGTGCTGGTGGCCGCCACCGTCTGGTGGCCGGCGTCCGCGCGCGTGGCGATGCGTCTCATCGAGTACGGCTGCCGGGTGATGGCACTTTGTCCCCGCGGGCACGTCCTGTCTCAGGTGAGCGGCATGGAGCGCGTTTACACCTATCGCGGTCTCGACTCACTGCGGTCGTTCGAGGCGGCGATCCGGGACAGCTCGCCGGAGCTGATCATCCCTTGCGATGACCGCGTGGTGTGGCAGATGCACGACCTGCACGAGCGGCTGCCCGACCTGCGCCCGTTGATCGAAGGCTCGCTGGGTCCTTCCGTCCATTATGGTATTGTGCGCTGCCGGGAGCGCCTGCTGGAAACCGCGCGTTCGTTGGCGATACGTGTCCCAGAAACAAATCGCGTCCGCTCCGAAAGTACTGTTCGTGACTGGTTCGCACACACGGCGCCTTCCGCTGTCTTGAAACGCGATGGCACCTGGGGGGGCGATGGGGTCCAGATCGTTCATTCCGAGGAACAAGCTCTGGTGGCGTTGCGCAAGCTGTCTCGACGGCTTGGAGTGACGGCCGCCAGCAAACGGTTGCTGGTCAATCGGGATCCGGTCGCATTGTGGGAATGGCGTGGGCACGTTTCACCCGTGATAACGATTCAACGCTTGATCCCCGGACGACCGGCCAACGCGCTGCTCGCGTGCTGGCGGGGCGAGCTGTTGGGAATGCTGGTGGTGGAAGTGCTGAGCTCACAGGGCGCCACCGGGGCTGCACTGGTCGTTCGGGCCATCGAAAACCAAGAAATCAGGGCCGCCGCGGAGCGGCTCACCAAGCGTCTGGAGCTGAGCGGATTTTGCGGCCTGGACTTCATGCTCGCGGCGGAGACGGGGATGCCTTATCTGATCGAGATGAATCCCCGATGCACGCAGCTGGGCCACCTGGCGCTCGGAAAGCCCAGCGATCTGGCCGGCCTGTTGTACGCCAAGCTGACTGGACAGAGCGAGCCTCCCTACCGGGTTCCAATTGACAATGAGATCGTGGCGTTTTTCCCACAAGCCGTCGTTTGGACACCTCAAAGTCCGTTCATCCGCAGCGGCTACCACGATGTTCCTTGGGAGCAGCCGCACCTGGTACGCGAGCTGCTGCGCGAGCCCTGGCCCGATCGGCAATGGAGCGCCCGCCTTTATCATCGCCTCAGGCCAATCGCGAAAATGGCCGCCGTCGATTTCACGGGCGTTCCAGCCTGATCGCCCGAATCGCCGGGCCGAGGCTGGCAGCAGGCGCGACCATCGCCCGGGCGCACGGGAGACGCGAAACATGGCTCGGGCACCCAGATCTGGAGATGTTTTCGGTGCGAAAGTTGTGTTACGCTGCGCACGATGATCAGGTGGCTGGATCGCGAGGCCCTTCGCGAACAGCTTCGCAATGCGAAGCCTTTCCCTTTCGTGACAATCGAGACCTTTCTGGCTCTCCCGCGGCCGTAGCTTAGAAGGCGTTCGCCCGTTGAGCACATCCGGTTCGCCGCCCGATCCGATCACAGAGCCTCCCGCGCCGTCGGCGGAGTCCCTGAAGGCGGAGGAGGACCGCGCGTTCAAAAAGCTCTTCGCGCGCGGGTCTGCTTGGGCGCTCATCAACTACGCAGTCGGTTACTCGCTTCGACTCGCCAGTAACTTCGTCCTCTGGCGGCTGCTCTACCCCGATGCGTTCGGGCTCATGGCCATCGTCAATGTGTTCATACAGGGCCTGGGCATGTTCTCGGACATCGGAATCGGCCAGAGCGTGGTTCAACACGACCGGGGCGAGGATCCGACGTTTCTCAATACCATCTGGACCCTGCAAGTACTGCGCGGGCTCACCATCTGTGCCCTGGCGTGTCTGGCTGCCATTCCGATGGGGCGCTTCTATCACCAGCCCGCGCTCGCGGCGCTCATCCCGATGGTGGCGTTGGGCGTGGGCATCAGCTCGTTCAACTCGACGAATCTGTTTACAGCCAGCCGACGCCTCTCGATAGGGCGCCTGACCCTGATTGACCTGGCCAGCCAATTCGGAAGTCTGATCGTGATGATCATCTGGAGCTACCTCACCCACTCGGTCTGGGGCCTGGCGGTCGGTTCGCTGGTCGCCCCGCTCGTTCGTCTGGTTCTCAGCTTCAAAATATTGCCCGGAATCCGAAACCGATTCGCGTGGGATCGCGACACGGTCCGAGCGGTCTCACACTTCGGGCGCTGGATCTTCCTGAGCACGATGCTCACGTTCTTGGCCTCTTACTCCGACCGGCTGATCTTCGGAAAATTGGTCTCCATAGAACGACTCGGTGTCTACAGCATCGCGGTCGTCTGGGCGACCTTTCCGATGTTCGTGATCAGCCACCTCGCCAATACCGTTCTATTTCCGCTGTTCAGCCGGGTGAACAAGCAACGCGGTTCGGTGGCCGATTCGTTCGGGAAGGTCCGCAGCCCCTTGCTCTTCGCCGCGGGTTGGCTGTACGCCTGTCTCGTGGCGGGAGGGCCGACCTTGATACACTTCCTCTATGATCAGCGGGCCGTCGAAGCGGGCCTGATCGTTCAGTTGCTGGCAATCGGGTCTTGGATAGCCTCTCTCGAAAGTATGAACAGCTATGCCCTCCTGGCGCTTGGTAAACCAAAATGGTTGGCGTTTGGCAACGCCTCCAAGCTCGTCGGAATGGCAATTCTCCTCCCGATTGGCGCCCATTTCTTCGGGTTTGCTGCCACCGTCCTGGCGCTTTCGCTGTCCGAGGCATGTCGCTATGCCGTGTCCGCCTGGGCTTGCAACCGTTGTGGGCTACGGCCGGTCCGACAAGATCTGACTTTTTCGCTGGGGATTGCCCTCACCGCGGCCGTCGGGCTCTTGGCGCGCACCGGCTATCAACGTATGCATCTTCCGATCGGCAACCGGCACGTGGATGCGTTCGCCGAAGGTGCCGCAATCTTCGCAATCGTGACGCCGCTCTGGCTCGGCGCGTTCACACTGACCCGCCGCCGCGCCCGGCTTGCGGCCTGAGCGGCGTGCGCCTCACATCTGCGTCGGGCGGCTGGCGCGGGCCGGAGCCAGAGCCAGCCAAAGGCAAGCCAAAGCCAGGGACCGCGTCACGATCCGCGGACTTGACATGGGATCTTCGGGCAGCATACGGTTCTCGCACGTGAGCGGTCGCTATCGGTGGTTGTTTGGGGCGGTTGTGACGCTGGCCGCTCTGTTTCGCATCCTGGCGGCGTTTCGTGGCGGCGGTCTCATCCACGCCGACGAGCATCAGCAGTACCTGGAAGTGGCGCAGGGCCTCGTCTACGGCCCGCACGCGGTGTTCTGGGAGTATCAGCGCGGTACCCGGAATCTCATCTACCCCGGTGCCGTTGCGGCCATGTTGTGGCTCTTCGATCGGATCGGGGTGCAGGATCCGATCGCGCAATCCGCCTGTATCCGGGCCGCAATCTCGCTGGCCGTGCTCGCGACGGTGGCCATGCTCTCGCGGCAGCTCCTGCGTGAAGGACGAAAAGCGGCATGCTGGCTCTTCTTGCTCCTCGGTGGCCTGACGCCGATCTTCGTCAGCTGGAACGTCCACCCGCTCAGCGAGACCGCCAGCACGGTGCCGATCTTGCTCGCGGTATACCTGCTTCGCGAGCGGCCGACAGCGGCCGGCCTGGCAATGGGCCTGGCCTTCGGCATAAGGATTCAATCGGTCTTTCTCATTGCGGGCTTCTTTTTGGGGATCGCCTGGGAGACCTTTCGCGACCCAGAGCGAGGACGGTTCACAAACTGGCGCATCACGCGTCTGTCGGTCGGGTTGCTCGTGGCGGTGCTCTTGGTCGGGCTCGTCGATCGCCTCACCTGGGGACACTGGTTTCACTCCGTCGTCCAGAACGTCCGCTTCAGTGTCGTCGAAGGTGGCGCCGCCGGCCGTTTCGGAGGCGCTCCCCCCTCCACGTACCTGCGCTGGTACGTCCCGATGCTCCTCACCACCTCGCCACTATTGATTCCGCTCATGGTACTCGGCGCGACGGTGGCGTCCCCGGTGGCGCTCGCGGCGGCGTTCTCCCTGATCGGACATTCGTTGGTCGCCCACAAGGAGTTTCGTTTTCTGTTCCCGATCGTGCCGCTGCTCTTCTACCTGACCGCCATCGGCTTCGAGATTGCCTACGCGAGATGGCAGCGGCCGGCTTGGCGGCGCATCCTGGTGATCGCGCTGGCGGGCACACTGATTGGCGGGGCGGTGTTCCGCCTGCGACGACTGGCCTGGAACCTCGAGCCTTCCCGGTCCAACTTCATTGCGTTGAGGGACATCGGCAAGATCCCCGATCTGACCGGCGTCGCGGTGTACGGGCTGGTCGACGTCTCCTGCGGCAACTATTTCTACCTGCGTCGCGACGTCCCCCTCATCACCCAGCCGATCGTCGACTTGCCTACGTTTCGGGCCGATCGCCGCTGGCGGGAGGGAAAGATCAACTACCTGCTGGTCTTCCCCGAGGATGTCTCCGCGTTCGACGATCTCCATCCGAGGTTGATCGAGCGGGTCGGACCGTGGGGCGTCTACAAGATTGTCGCGGGCTAGAGGCCGGCACAACCATCCGTGCGGCTGGCTGGCCGATCCCCATCGGGTACGAGCGCTGACCCGACCGGGACCCGACGATTGCGTATGCCGAGGGTTCAAAGTACCATCGCTCCCGCGGTATGGACCAAACGGATCGAGAGGCGCGGCCTGACAGCCGTGATGGTTTGTCAGAGTGTCCCGTGGGTCCCTTGGTCGTTCCGAGCACGCCAGTGGATTCGGGCGCGGCGATTCGACTTTCGTTGATCATACCAACCTACAATGAACGCAAAAACGTAGGCGAGTTGATCAAACAACTGACTGGTTTCCTCGATCCAGTTGGCCAGAGCTACGAGCTCATCGTTGTCGACGACGACAGCCCCGACCGCACCTGGGAAATGGCCGCCGGCCTCACCGCCAGCTATCCGAAGTTGCGGGTGATTCGACGACAGGGAGAAAAGGGCCTCTCCACCGCCGTGATACGCGGTTGGCAGGCCTCACGCGGGGAGATCCTGGCTGTGATCGACGCCGACCTCCAGCACCCGCCCGAGGTGACCGTGGCTCTTCTCGGCGCTATCGGCGGGCACGTCGATTTGGCGGTCGGAAGCCGCCACGTCGAGGGGGGCGGCGTCAGCGAATGGAGCTTGGCTCGCCGGATTCTCTCGCGCGGCGCGCAATTGCTGGGCCTCTTGATTCTACCGGGCGTTCTCGGTCGTCTCGGCGATCCGATGAGTGGCTACTTCATGGTCAGACGGAGCGCGATATCCGGCGTCGAGCTCAGTCCGCTCGGTTACAAAATCTTGTTGGAGGTCATCGGTCGAGGGCGGGTCGGCTCCATCGCAGAAGTCGGCTACGTATTCCGGGAAAGGGTGGAGGGCGAAAGCAAGGTCACCTGGCGTCTCTACCCGGAATACTTTCGACACCTGGTGCGGCTTCGGCTGACCATGCCCGCGACGCAACGGTTCCTCCGCTTCGCGCTGGTCGGCCTCTCAGGGGTGGTGGTCGACATGGCGGCCCTATTTCTCCTCAGCGATCCCCGGAGTTTGGGGTTGGGTCTCACGAGATCGAAAGCGGTCGCGGCGGAGCTCGCCATTGTCAACAATTTTCTTTGGAACGACGCCTGGACATTCAAAGATTTATTGGGTGCGCGGAAGAATTCGACGCTGAAGCTTCGCCGTTTCGTCAAGTTCAACATTATTTGTGGAATCGGCATCGTGTTCAACGTGTTGCTCTTGAACTTTCAATTCAACGTTCTTCATGTCGACCGATACATTGCGAATCTGATTGCCATTGCAATCGTGACGGCTTGGAACTATTGGCTCAATCTCAAGCTCAGCTGGCGAGGCAGCGCCGCCTAGCGTGTCCAGGCTGGATCTCGTTTACCAAGATCCGGGGGGGGTGGGCTATCACCCGGTCCTCTACATGGTCCGGCTGGCTGGTCGGCTCTTGGGCGCGGACCCCATCATCCT
>CAYTTF010000100.1:0-13020 GCA_964440665.1 uncultured Myxococcales bacterium
CCGAGATCGTTCCCCAAGTCGGACTCGTAGCGCTGGAACAGCGACTCGTAGGTGAAGTCGCCGTCGCCGCCGAAGGTGTACTCGCGCAGAACGAAGTAACGGAGCGGATCGACGCCGATTTCCTTGCCGATCGCGATCGGGTCGACCCGCGTGGCGGGCATCGACTTGGAGATCTTCTGGCCCTTCACCGTCAGGTAACCGTGGCAGAAGATCTGTTTCGGTGGCGGCAGCCCCGCGCTCATCAGCAACGCTGGCCAATAGACGGCATGGTGGCGGAGGATGTCCTTGGCGATGAGGTGATGCGAATCGGCCCAGAAGGCGCCGCGCCCCTCGCCACGCGCGACGGCCTCGGGCCCCCCGAGGGCCGTCAGATAGTTCGTGAGCGCGTCGATCCAGACGTAGACGGTGTGGCTCGGATCGCCGGGGACAGGGATCCCCCACTTGACGGCCGTTCGCGAGATCGACAGGTCTCGAAGGCCGCTCTTGACGAACGAGCGCGCCTCGTTGAGGCGTGACTCGGGACGTACCGGACTCGTGTCGTACCAAGCGAGCAGCTTGTCGGTGTAAGCGGAGAGGCGGAAGAAGAAGTTCGTCTCCTTGACCTTCTCGACCGGCGTCAGATGGATCTTGCAGAGCTTGCGATCTCCTTCGACGACCACGTCATCCTCGGACTTCGAGTCCTCGCACCCCACGCAGTACATGCCGTCATACTCGGCCGTGAAGATGTTGGGTTCGCCGTTCGGTGCCTTCCCGGCGGCGATGCGTTGCCACATCTCCGCGACGGCCGCAGGGTGATTCTTGATGACGTCATGTTCGCGAGTTTCCGCGTTGCGGCTCGTGCGGACGAACGCGTCGTTGGATATCCCGATCTCGCGCCAGGTCTCCTCAAACCTCTCAGCGATCCCGTCGCAGTAGGCCTGGGGGTCCAACCCCCGCTCGCGGGCGATGCGTTCGATTTTCTGGCCGTGCTCGTCGAGGCCGGTCAGGAAGAAGACGCTCTCTCTCGGATCCTCGCCGCGAGACTTGGCGCGTGCGCGGTGGTAGCGCGCCAAGGCGTCGGCCACCACGGTCGTATAGAACGTCCCCAGGTGGGGGAGGGCGTTGACGTAGTAGATCGGCGTCGTGATGTAGAAGCGGGACATGATCCTTATCGTTCGGTAGGGGTCGCGGGCAGGGCGGGCGCAGTTTGAAGATCTTCGGCGGCGAAGGTCTTGGGCGGCTGGCCGTCGAAATAGACGCGCACCCGCCCGCGCAGGATGTCGAGGTCACCGACCCGCCCGACGCCCTCGGGCGTGCCGACGCGCTTGCCGACCTTGGGCAATGCCGCCGCCGCCTCGACGTAGCTCGCGTCCTCGTAGACCAGGCAGCACTTGAGACGGCCGCATTGTCCGGAGACCCGGGTCGGGCTCATGGCCAGGTTCTGGTGTTTGGCCATCTTGATCGACACCGGCGCGAACTTCGGCAGGAACGTCGAGCAGCAGAGCTCGCGGCCGCAGGATCCGATACCACCGACGATCTTGGCTTCGTCCCTGACGCCGACCTGGCGCATCTCGATCCGTGCGTGGGTGCGCGTTGCCAGCTCGCGTACCAGCTCGCGGAAATCGACGCGCGCCTCCGACGCGAAGTAGAAGACGGCGCGGCCGCCGCGCTGGAAGTCGACGCGGAAGAGCTTGATGGCAAGACCGTGGACGGCGGCCCGCTCGCGCGCGAAGGCCCGCGCTTCGGAGGCGCGTCGCTCGGCCGCCGCGACGCGCTCCAGATCGCGCGCGTCGGCGCGGCGCAAGATGCGCGGCAGCGGCCCGCCGGCCGGGCGCGCCGCGCTCGGCACCGCCACCACGCCGACCTCGGCGTCGCGCCCGTCGTCGACGACCACCCGATCGCCGTGGCGCAGCTCCAGGGCGCCGGCGTCGCACGCCAGCACCCGCCCGCGTGGATCCAGCTTCACGCCCGCGACGTTTCGCGTGGACCGAGCCGAGCTCTGCCCGTCGGGGGGGCTCATGCCGCCCGGACCTCCTGCCGCTTGAGCGTGAACACCAGGCGTTCGACCGCCAGCGTCGGGTTGACGTTCGCCGCCAGGCCGATCTGGGTGTCGACGATCGCCGCCAGCGCGCGGCCGAGACGGTCGGTCCCGAGCGCCGCCAGCGCGCGCGCATCGGCACCCGCGTTGAGGACCGCCAGCTCGGGCGCTCCCGCGGAGATCGCCAGCGCGTCGCGATAGAGGCCGGCCAGCAGGCCGAGGAGGCGCGGGACGCCTTGTCGGCTGGCCCGTTCCTTATCGCCGTCCTTGTCGCCGTCCTTGTCCTTGTCCTTCTGGCTCGCTAGCCCCGCCGCCAGGTCGAAGACGCCGGCCACGCCCGGCGTGGTGATCGCCGCCCGCAGCTCGGCCAGCGCCTGCGCCGGACCGTCGTCGTCGCCGGCGGTCTCCATCATCCGCGCGGCCGATCCGTCGGCCAACGCCACGGCGATCTCGGCCTGGCCCGCCGGCACGCCGCGCGCCCGCGCCAGCTCGAGCAACGCCGTCGCGTCGATCGACCGAAACCGGATCCGCTGCGTTCGCGAGCGGATGGTCGGCAACAGGCGATCGGGCGCGCTGGTGCAGAGCACCAGGTGATTGCCCGGCAGCGGCTCTTCCAGCGTCTTGAGCAAGCAGTTGGCGGCGTTCGGGTTCATCGCGTCGGCCGCGACGACGATCACCACCCGCGCCGGCGCCTCGTGCGGTCGGGTTCGCGCCAGCGCCAGGATCGTCTTGGCGTCCTCGATTACGATCTGCCCACCCGCACCGGTCGGTCCAAAGGTCGGCACGTCGGGATGGATGCCGGCCTCGATTCGGCGGCAGACGTCACAGACGCCGCAGCCGGTGCCGGGCGCGGCCGGGCAGTCGAGCGCCATCGCCAGCCCCAGCGCCGCGTTTCGCTTGCCCACCCCGGGCGGGCCCTCGAACAGATAGGCGTGCGCGAGGTGGCCACGCGCGATGGCCCGCAACAGGGCCGTTCGGGCCGCATCTTGGCCGATCAGATCCGACAGGCGCACCGCCGGAACCTAGCATGTCTTTCCGATCCACCGGGGCGAAGTGGTCCCGCTCCTCGACACGCTGTAACCTACACGCATGGGGATCCTCGGCCGGCTATCGACGCTCATCAAATCCAACGTCAACGAAGCCATCGACTCCATGCAGGATCCGGGGAAGGAGATCGATCAGATGGTGCGCGACATGGAGGACTACGCGCGCCAGGCCCGCGCGGAGGTCGGCCGCTGCATCGCGGACGAGCGCCTCCTCGAAAAGCGCCTGCAGACGATCGATGGGGAGATCGGCGACTGGCAGAAACGGGCCGAGACGGCGGTCCAGGCCGGCGACGACGGGCTCGCGAAGGAGGCGCTGGCGCGCAAGACCGAGAAGGAGACCGAGCGCGGGGAGATCAAAAAGGCGCTGCAGGAGCAGGGGGTCTACGGCGACCAGCTCACGACGGCGCTCAAGGTGCTAGACGCCCGGCTCCAGGAGGTGAAGCTCCGGCAGGGGACGCTGCGCGCCAAGGCGCGGTCCACCCGCGACGGCGGGGTGCTGTCGCCCAAGACCTCGGCCTTCGGCGAATTCGATCGGATGGCGAGCAAGATCGACGCGGTGGAGGCCGAGGCCGGCCTCGATGCCGAGCTGGCCGGTCGCAGCACCGAGTCCCTGGCGGCGGAGCGACGCTTGAACGCGATGGCCAGCGAGAGCTCGGTCGACGACGCGCTGGCCGAGCTCAAGCGCAAGCTCGGCAAATGACCGCGGGCCAGGCCCCGGTGCGGCTGTGGTAGGCTCGTTGGAGCAATGGGGAAGCAGCAGACGGCCAGCGCATCTGGCGGGCAGTCGCCCGCGGGCGCGTCGGCTGAAGCGTCGCCGCCTCCCGGCGAGAACACCGCGCGCGTCGTGATGCGCAACAACGAGTTGCCGGGTTGGTTCTGGGGTCTGCTCGGTTGTCTGAGCGTCCTCGGTGTCGGATCCGGGGTCCTGTTCTTGATCTTCAAGCCGCCGGGTGGCATGGCCGTCGCCGGAACCGGCCTGGCCTCCACGCCGGCGCCGATCGATCGCGCGTCGGCTCGGCGTGGTCCGCAGATCGACATCGAGCCGATGGCACCACCGCCGGCACCGCCGCCGGAGGCTCTCGCGGCGCCCAAGCCCAAGGTGGCGCCGCATCCGCTCAGGATCGCGCGCTCGCCCGGGACGCCGCACGCCGCCGACGCGCCGAGCGGGGAAACCGATCCGACGACGGCGGGCGATTCGGACGATGCTCCGAAGCCGAGAGTGAAGACCAAGGCGGCCGATTCGGACGATACGCCGACGCCCGATGCGCCGAAGCCCAGAGTGAAGACCAAGGCCCCCGCCGCGGACCCGGACGATGATCAGGCCGCACACGCCCGCAAGGCGCCGTCTACCGACGACAAGTCGGACGACAAGGAACTCTAAACGTCGCTCTTGGCGTCCGCTGGACGTCCGGCAATCGTGCTCTAGACAGCGCGCAGGAACGAGGTCACGTCGCGCCTCATCTCGGTGGCGCGGTCGCTTCCTCTCCCGTCGCGGTCGTGCGTTCTAGCGCGGCCAGGCGACGCGCGGTGACCAGCAGCAACGCCGCCAGCAGTGTCAGCAGCGCCAGCCCCGCCGCCAGCGCGCCCAGCAAGAGCGGGCGGGTCCCCGGCGTGATTCGGATGGGGCCCACCGGTGCGAGCGACGCCGCGGCGGCCTCGCCCGGATCCGCGGCCGGTGTCACCACCACCCCGACCGCCGCCGGATCGAGCCCGGCGACGCTGCCGGCAACCAGCTTCTGCACGTCTGGCCCGCTTATCGGGGTGGGGCCACTCCTGGCCTTGATGAGGACGGCGGCGCGCGCGGGGCTTTTCTGCTTGGCGTCCACCGCGAGCGGATCGGTCTCCTCGAGGACCAGATGGACGCGCGCGCTCACGACGCCGTCGACGGTTTCCAGCGTCCGCTCGATCTCGCCGGCCGTTGCGTCCAGATACCTGGCCCGCTCTTCTGACGGCGAGGGGATGAGACTCGGTTGACCGTAGGTCTCGGAAAAACCTCGACGCCGATCGCGCGGCAGGCCGAGCGCACGTAGCAGATCCAGCGCTCGGGTTCCGTCGGCGCTCGCGACACGGATCGTGTAGGTCGCGCCGCCGCCGGCGGCCGCACCTTCGTCGGGCATCTTCTCCGCGCCGATACCGGCCCGCTCCAGAGAAGCGGTCGCCTCGTTGGCCGAACGCTCGTCGATTCCATGCAGGATGTTGCTGGAGCAAGCCGCCGCTTGCAGGACCAGCGCCGCCAGCGCAACCCGTGCCCCCCAGTTCGCCCGTCGGCCCATGGCGGCGTCATAACACGAAGTCAGACCTGCGTTCCCATCGTCTGCTTGACCGCGCCGACCAGCCGATCGGCGACGCGCGACACGACCTCGACGGTCTGGGAATAGCGGGCCACCGTCGCCTGCAGGGCCAGAAGCTCGCCGGGTTTGAAGGTCTTCCCGCGGGCGGCGGCGTCGAGAAGCGCATCGATCTGTTTTTCGTTCCCGACCGCGCGCTCGAGCATCGCCCGCATCGGGCTCGCGGGCGCTGGCGGGGGCGGCGTCACCGTGGTTTTGGCGGCGCCGGGCGTGGCCGCCCTCGGCGCGATCCCGACCCGCTCGTCGAGCACGGCGATGAAGGATCGGGCAGGCGGCGCGGTTCCTCCGGCGGCGCGTGGGGCGGACGGCTTGCTTCCAGGGGAGCTCGGGGCGATGCGCATATCAACTCATCGGACCGACGCGGCGGGCGGTTGCGGATCGACCGTCGGTCTTCCGACCTTCCGATCTCGCTACTCGACGTCGCCGAGCGTGTCGCGGAGGAGGTCGACGGCCCGCGCGTGGAGGCGGCAGGCCCAGGACTTCGACAGCCCCAGCTCCGCCCCCGCCTCTTCCAGGTTCTTGTCGGCGAAGTAGTAGAGCTCCATGAGCTTGCGCTCCTTGGGGGGCAGGTTGACGACGGCATCGCGCACGCGCCGCGACAGGCGGTGGGTATCGACGGCGGCGTCGGGCGCGGGGAGGCTCTCGTCGGCCACGGTCGACGCCGCTTCGAGCGAGGTGATGTGCACGGTCGCGACGCCCGACAGGATCTCGCCGACCGCCGCCAGCGCTCCGGCCGGGTCGGGCGGCGTCTCGGAACCCTGCGCCCGAGCCGCGCCCTCGCGGTCGGCCTGGCTCCGCAAGTATTCGTTGGCCCGCTCCTCGGCGCGGTAGCGGGCGTGGTCGGCCCGCGAATACCAGCCCATCGTGCGGAGCCCGTCGTACATGGCGCCCCGGATGCGGTAATAGGCAAACGTCGTGAACGCCACGCCGTGGCGGGCGTCGAAGCGGTCGGCCGCCTCCACCAGCCCCTTCGATCCGTAGCCGACCAGATCGTCGAGATCGATCGACGCGCCCACGGTCTTCTTCACCTTGCGCGCGATCGCCTGCACCAGCGAAAGGTGCTTCTCGACCAGCTGTTTGATCTCCGACGCCGCCATCCCGTCCGAGACTAGACCAAGGGTTGCGTCACGCCGTCAAGTCCGCATAGTCTTCGCGGACCGATGCAAAGGTACGTCGAGGCTTCCGCCCGCCATGAAAACGCGACGCGCGCGCGTCGCCTGCTCGATCGGGTTGTCCCCGATCCGATCCTGCACGCGCGCTTCGTCAACATGCTGGCGCGTCTCGAATACATCGGCGTGCGCAAGATCTTGAAGAGCCGGCGCTCCGAGCGCCTCGATCTGGACGGGCTCCAGCACATCCTCGACGAGGCGGTGCATGCCCTGCGTCTCAAAAAGGCGGCCTCGGCCCTGGGCGGTGCCAGCGGCGTAGACGTGCGGACGTTTGCGGCGGGGGCCACGCTGGCGGGGGATGCCGCCGAGAGCTACCTCCAGGCGCTGGACCACCGCGCCGAGGAAGCGCTGGTCGATCTCCCCGAAATCGACCGCGCGGAGGCCAACTACCTTCTGACCAGCGCCGCCGTCGAGGTGCGCGCGCAGGTCTTCTATCCGATGTACGACCAAACGCTGCGGGCGCACGGCGCGGGGTTTTCGGTCGCGGCGATATCCAAGGATGAGGATCGCCATCTGGAAGAGATGACGGTCGGTCTGGGGGCGGCGCTGGGCGACTGGCGTCCGCGCCTCGAGCCGGTGCTCGCCGCCGAAGAGGCGTTGTTTTCGCGGTTCCTCGGAGCGCTGGAGAAGGCGGCCGAGGCTCCGAATGGCTGAGTGGAGGACGCTCCCCGCGGAGGATGTCCGCGCGATCCTGCTGTCGTTCGGCATCGGCGGGTATCGCGCCCACCGGGCGATCGCGGTCGGAACCATCAACACGAATGTGAAGGTCGAGACCGACGGCGGGTCCTTGTTCTTGCGGGTCAACGAAGGCAAATCACTCGACGACGTCAGCCGAGAAGGGGCGATCGTCGCGCACCTGGCGGCGCACGGCGTCCCGACGCCGGCGCCGCGGCAGTCGCCCGCCGGCCAACCGTTCGTGCTCTGGCGCGACCAGATCGTCTCGCTCTTTCCCTGGGTTCCAGGCCAGACGCTGGCGCGGGCCGCGGTCACGCCGGTGCACGCAGCGGCGGTCGGCGCGGCGCTGGCCAGGCTACACCGGGCCGGCGCAGATTTTCCGGACCGGCGCCCCGGCCGCTATGAGCCCGAGGAGATCGCGCGACGCCTCGACCAGGTGGCCGCGCTCGCACGCCCCGAGCTCGCAGACGCGGTCGCGATCTTGACGCCCGAGCTCCGGCGGCTGGCGGGCGAGCGCGCGGCCGACCTTCCCATGGGCCTGATCCACGGCGATCTCTTCATCGACAATGTCCTCTTCGCCGACGACGGTACGCTCACCGCGCTGATCGATTTCGAGCAGGCCTCCTGGGGACGGCTGGCCTACGACCTGGCGGTGACGGTCCTCGCTTTCGGATTCGGCCGCGCCGATTTTCGCGCCGACATGGTCCGCGCGCTCATAGATGCGCACGTCGCGTTGCGCCCACCGACTGTCGCCGAGCGGGCCGCCTTCGGCGCGGAGCTTCGTTTCGCCGCCTGCCGCTTCGCCGTCACCCGCATCACCGACGTCCACCTCAAACGGCAAGCGGGCGCCGCCCCCGGCAAACAGTTCCAGCGCTACCTAGATCGCCTCGCCAGCGTCCAGCAACACCTCGCCGCAGCCGACGGCCTCTTGACCCTCTAGGTTATTTCCGAACCATGTTGATGTACTTCCGGAGCGTGTCTTTGCGTTCTTCATCGAGGTCGACGTAGCGGATCCCCATGTCCATGGGGGCCTCACGGTTGGCCCACACGACCTCGCCGGTCACCGCGATCGAGGCATCGAGGTCCGGGAAGTTCAGCACCAGGTCGACCATGGTGCCGACCTCCTCGACGCCCGAGGTCTGGATGCAAACGCCACCGAGCGAGATGTTCTGGATTCGGTGGAAGAGCAGCACCTCGTTCCCCGTGTAGTCGACGTAGGCGTTGACCTCGAACCGGGGGAATTCGCGAGCCTGCTCTGGGGAGTCGCCCATGGGTTTTTCACTATCCCAGATCCCCCGGGGGGTCAAAGGCCTCTTGCCGGCTTGCCAAACTGGCACAGCCACACCGATGGGTGCGACGAACCGGCAGAGGGGCTCCTCTACCGGGTGAGGAACGCGGGGCGCCTTGCTGGAATGGTTCGTGCATTCGACATCGGCGTTGATGTTCGTCCCGCAGCGCAGACGTTTGAAGATCGCGGTTCCGATCGCTTTCCTGGCCACCTTGGTGATCTGGGGGACCGTCGCGGGCTGCGCGCACCGGGAGTACTTCCCGGGCACGACCATCGTTCGCACCGACGAGAATCGGAAGATCATCGAGACGGTCGAAAAATATCGCCAGCGTCTCCTGACCCGGAACACGGTGGGTCTCCTGGCGCTGGCGTCGCAGAAGTACTTCGAGGACTCGGGGACGCCGCGCTCCGACGACGACTACGGGTACGACGGGCTCAAGCAGGTGCTCGAGGTCCGGCTCCAGCGGGTGAAATCGCTCCGCTACGAGATCGAGTATCGCAACATCCGGGTGACGGGAGACCAGGCCGAGGTCGAGGTCTTCCTCGACGGCTCGTTCGAGCTCGCGGCCGCCGAGGCGTGCGATCGCTATCGCCGGGTGAACGACTACCACCGCTTCCTCCTCGAAAAGGAAAGCGACGAGTGGAAGTTTCTGGCCGGGATGTAATCCGTAGGCGGCCTACGGGCAGTAGCGCTCGATGGCTTCGAACAGCCGTTTGAGATCGAGCGGCTTCATCACCAGCTCGGCGGCGTCGACCAGCACCGGGCGCTTCCCGGTCGCCGTGATGACCACCAGCGGAATGTCCGCGATGTCGGGATGCTGCTTCTGCTCCTTGCGGAACTGCCAGCCGTCCATGACCGGCATCATGAGATCGAGCAGGATCACGCAGGGGCGGGGCGAGGCGGCCTTGAGGTGGGCGAGGGCCTCCCGTCCGTTGCCGACGCAGGCGACCTCGTAGCCTTCGTCCTCCAGAACCTCGCGCAGCGAATCCCGGATGTCGGCGTCGTCGTCGACGACCAGAACTCCCCCGCAGGGGCCAGTGTGCGCCATGTCTCAATCTTCCGGGGCGGCAGACGGCCTTGTCAAACGGTTTAGATGACCACACGATGCTCGGACGCATGCGAAGATCTTGGATGGCCCTGGCGGCCGCGGCTGCCCTCGTCGGCCGACAGAGCGCGCATGCGGAGATACGACCGACCGGTCCCCTGGACACGGCCGCGCTCCTTGCCACCCATTACCGGGTCGAGCCGAACATCGTTTATCTCTCGGTCGGGGGCTGGAACGGCAAACTCGACCTTTACGTCCCGAGGCGCCCGGATGGACCGATGCCGATCGCGATTCTCTTCCACGGCGGCGGGTGGGTCACCGGCAGCAAGGACGAGATCGCGCTCGACGTGCTCCCCTACCTGGTGATGGGCTTCGCGGTGGCCAACGTCGATTACCGACTGGCGCGGGTAGCGACGGCGCCGGCGGCGGTGCAGGACAGCCGGTGCGCGCTGCGCTGGGTGATCCGACACGCGACGCAGTACGGCCTCGACCTCGAGCACCTGGTGCTGGTGGGCAGCTCGGCGGGCGCCCACCTGGCGCTCATGGCGGCCCTGGCACCGGTGAGCGCCGGGTTCGACGGGCTCTGCCCGGGGGACGAGCCGCTGCGCGTGGCGGCCGTGATCAACTTCTTCGGTGTGATCGACGTGGCCGAGCTGCTGGGACCTTCGAACCCGCGCGACTTCGCGATGGGGTGGATGGGCGGCGGCCCCGAGCGCGCCGCACTGGCACGTCGGGTCTCGCCGATCACCTACGTCGGGAAGGGGGCGCCGCCGATCTTCACCGCGCACGGCGATGCCGATCCGGTGGTCCCCTTCGAGCAGGCCAAGCGGCTGCACCAAGCACTGGCCCACGCCGGCGTGCCCAATCGCCTGTTTCCTCTCCGTCGGGCCGGCCACGGTGATTTCGACGGCGCCGCGGTCTTGACCGTCAACCGCGCAGTGCGCGACTTTCTGGTCAAGCTGGGGATCGTCAAACCGGGCGGATCGGAGCTCCTCCACTAGGCCGCCTCCGGGCGGCACGGCGTCGGGCATGGTTCGCTTCGCTCGCCGTTGCCTTACGGCAACGCCCTCCTGGCGCGGCATGGTCGCCGGGGGTGCGCGGCGGGTCTGTGATAGGCTCGCCCGTCGGTGGACGCCGAGCCTCTCTCACCGCCCGACCCGCGTATCGGCAACGTGCTGCAGGGACGGTACGTGATCCTGTCCAAGATCGCTTCGGGTGCGATGGGCATCGTCTACAAGGGCGAGCGCCTGCAGCTAGGGCGGCCGGTCGCGGTCAAGTTCCTGCACCCCTGGATCGCCGCGCAGAAGGCGTTTCTGGGGCGCTTCGAGAACGAGGCGAAGGCGATGAGCCGGCTCGCGCACCCGCACTGCGTTTCGGTGATCGACTTCGGCGTCGAGGGCGCGCCCTACCTGGTCATGGACTTCGCGACAGGCCGGACGTTGCGCGAGCTGATGCAGCAAGGACCGCTCGCCCCCGCGCGCGTGTTGCGGATCGCGCTGCAACTTCTGGCGGGCCTGGCGCACGCGCACGCCCAGGGGATCGTGCACCGCGATCTCAAGCCGGAAAATCTGGTCTTGAGCGGCGAGACGGAGCTCGACGAGCACCTGCGCATCCTCGACTTCGGTCTCGCCAAGCTTCGCGACGGGCCCGCCATGACGGCCGGTCTGGCGGTGGGGACTCCGAGCTACATGTCGCCGGAGCAGTCGGGCGGCGCGGGGGCGATCGATGCCAGGACCGACCTTTACACGGTGGGCGTCCTCCTGTTCGAGATCCTGGCCGGCCGAAAGCCGTTCCAGTCGGAGAACGTCGGCAAGGTGATCCTCATGCACCGCGAGGCGCCGCCGCCGCGTTTGCGTGACGTTGCGCCGGCCGCGGGCTACTCGGTGGCGCTGGAGGCCGTGCTCGAAAAGGCGCTTTCGAAGCTCCCCGAGGATCGTTTTCAGACGGCCGCCGAATTCGCCAAGGCGCTCGAGGCGACGCCCGAGGCGCGCGGCGGTGCTGCGCCCGCGACGGCGCCCGCCGCGCCGGTGCCGGCCCGGACGGCGATCGACACCGTCTCCGCGGTCCGCCGCCGGATGGGGGGCCCGTCCGCGGGAGGCCAACCTGGCGGCGAGCCGCCGACTGCGGCTGCACTGTCGGTCCGTCAATGGCGCCTGGTCTGGGTCGTCGGTGGATTCATGCTGCTCGTTCTGCTGGCGCTCTTGTTGGGGCGCGGGCTGCGTGGGCGGTCCGGCGATACCGCCGCGGCGAGGCCCGCCGAGACCCCGCCCGCCCCGGCGACAGCGCCCGCCCCGGCGACAGCGCCCGCGCTGGCCGCCGCCTCCGCG
This sequence comes from uncultured Myxococcales bacterium, assembly GCA_964440665.1. Classification (GTDB taxonomy): domain Bacteria; phylum Myxococcota_A; class Polyangia; order Fen-1088; family Fen-1088; genus JADGRB01. Next base: position 11,917 of record CAYTTF010000100.1, read on the forward strand.
CCCGCCCCGTCGCGCGCGGGAGGCCCGCCCGCGACACCACCGGCGGTGGCCGCCCCCACTGGTGAAAATCCGCACATCGAGGAGGCGCGGCAGCTGGTGGCCGCCGGGCAAACGCCCAAAGCAATCGAGGTCCTCAACCGGCTGCGCACCGAGCAGCCCAATGACCCCGACGCGCCCTACCTGCTCGCGACCATCCATTTCGACGCCCACCGCTGGCCCGAGGGGCTGGCTGCCGCGCAGGAGGCGGTGCGAAAAAATCCGGCACTCAAGAGCGACGGCGATCTCATTCGTGGGGCCATCCGCTCACTGGCGAGCGACCGTGGCTATCCCCATTCGCAGGCTTTCTTGCGCGGCCTCGGCGCGCCGGCCAAGCCGTTCCTCAAGGAGGCTTCCCACCGCGACCCGAGCCCCAAGGTCCGGGAGCGGGCCGCGGAGCTTCTGGGCGGGAGCCGGAGCTGGGGGACAGGGTCCCGAACCCACAGCCCGTCCAGAATATTCAAACGGTAACCCGCGAAGTTATCGCGACATAAAGAAGTAACTTTCATTGCCTTATTGGTGGCTGATATCCTGCCGCCGTGGGCGATCCTGAATCCCTGGCGCGGAGGTGTCGGTGGCGACGGTGAGGACGTCGGATCTGTTGGTCTCGCGGCTGGAAGAACAGGTACGCGAGCTGCGCGCCGCGCTCGAGGACGCCGCGGAGGCGATCTGTCGTATCGATCTCGCCGGTCGGGTGCTCTCCGTCAACCGGGCGTTCATTCGGCTGGGCGGTCGTGGGGCGGTCGACGCCGTCGGGAAGAGCTGGGAGGATTTGGTGGCGCCCCTCGATCGGCCGGTCGTGGCAGCCGATCTGGCCGCGTCGGCCGCAAAGGTCGAGCGCGAGGTGCGCGGCCTGCGCGAGGATGGAACGGTCTTCGAGATGCAGCTGACGATCGTGCCGGTCTTCGACGCGCACCCGAGCCGTCCGGTCGCGAAGGGACACTACTTCTTCATTCGCGATTTGACCGAGCGGAAGCGGATGGAGAACCAGCTGATCTTCGCCGGAAGGATGGCGGCGGTGGGGACGCTGGCGGCGGGGGTGGCGCACGAGATCAACAACCCGCTCGC
>CAYTTF010000101.1:0-11734 GCA_964440665.1 uncultured Myxococcales bacterium
GCATCGGAAGCCAGGTCACGAACACCTGCTGCCAGAAGCCGTTCTCGTTCTCCTTGACGACCTCGTAGCCGAGCTTGGCCTTGTCCATTTTCTCGAGCAGCTTCTCGCCCACGATCCCGGTGGTGACGAAGTTCTCGTTGTTGGCGTACTGCCCGCGGAACTCCGCGTTCTCCTGGTTCTTGCGGATGGTGATCGCCGATCCCGGCTTGAACCGCTCGGGATGCTGATCGACCTCCTGGACGAACTGCGAGAACAGGACGTGATTCTCCTGGGCGCGCTGCCCGTTCAAGAACTGCCAAATCACCACGAAGGCGAAGATCAGGGTGATCCAGAGGAGAACGGTCTTGTGACTTTGACGCACTCTGCATTCCTTTCGGCGGGAGCTGGGCGGGGTGCGTAAAAGTATTGCCGCCAAACGTCCGAGCGTCAAACACTCGTTATCGCGGTCAAGTCGTGGAGAATCGGACGCGCAGGCGTCGGCTGGTGCGCGACGTGGGACGTCCGATCTCCGCTGGACGGAGCCCGGGGACGAATAGCACCTCGTCGCTCGCGCTGGTCACCACCGGCAGAGCGCCGCGGACGCCGCGCGCGATCTTGGCGTCGATCATCAAGTCGGAGAGCTTGCGGCTGCCGCGCCCGCCGCGCGGACGCATCCGATCGCCCGATCGCCGTGGGCGCACGACCAGAGGCCAGGTCAGGCGATCGGCATCAAATTGGCCGTCGCCAGCCCCTGCGACCTCCTCGACCTCCACCGTGCCTCCGGACCAGGGGTAGGCGCCCGGGCGATCGATCACCAGGGCCCGGCGGGGCGGCACCGGCACGACATCCCGCGGCTCGATGCGGACCTCGCCGTACGAGACCACCACCCGCCGGCGGCCCGAAACGTCGACCGCGGTCGTGCCGCCCTTGCCGCGAAGCCGTCCGACAGAACTGGCCGCCCGCCTGGACAGCGCGGCAAGCCCGGCCGTCGACAAATCCTCCCCACCCGACACCGACCTGGCGCGCGCCGCCGTCGCCAGCGCCACCAGCGCCTCGCTCACCCGCGGGTTCTCCTCGGCGAGCAGCGGCAGGATCCGGTGGCGAATGCGCGCGCGCGCGTGGCGGAGATCGGCGTTCGAGGGATCCTCGACGTACGGGATGCTGCGCCGGTGAAGGTAGCGGAGGATCTCGGCGCGCCACACGTCGATCAGCGGGCGCACGAAGGGATCGCGCTCATAGGGAATGCCCGCCAGGCCGGGCAGTCCGGTGCCGCGCAGGATCCGGAACAACACGGTCTCCGCCTGGTCGTCCGCCTGGTGCCCGAGCGCCACGCGCCGCGCGCCGCGCGCCGTCGCCAGGGTGGCGAGCGCGCCGAGGCGGGCGCGCCGGGCGGCGTCCTGCAGCGAAACCCCACCACGCCGCTCGCGCGCGACGTCGGCGGCTAGGCGAACAAACCGAAGATCGAGCGCCTCGGCCCGGGCGCGCACGAGATCGAGCTCGCGCGCCGCCTCCGGCCGCAGCCCGTGATCGACACCGACCACCTCCAGCGTGACGCCCAGCCTGGCGCGGGCCTCCCACAGCGCGTGCAAGAGCGCCATCGAGTCGGGTCCGCCCGACACCGCCACCAGCACCCTGTCGCCCGGCTGGAACAGCGCGTGCGTCGCGATGGTGCGAAGAATCGTCGACAGCATGGGTGCTATATGAAGATACATGGTCAGCTCACGACGAAACCACCCGAGCAACGTGATCGCGCTTTCGCCCTACCGCGCGCGGCTCGGGCGCGGCCGGCGCCTGCGCCGGGCGGACGCGCTCATCGACGCCCCCGATCTGGAGGCCGCCGTGCGCGCGTTGCCCGGAGACGAGCTCTACTACGTCCTGCACGAGATCGGCCTCGCCGAGGGCGCGCCGCTGCTGGCCTGCGCGACGGCGGAACAGGTTCAGACGGTGCTGGACTTCGCGCTGTGGGAGCGGGATCAGCTCGGCCCGGCGCCGCTCGCCGAATGGCTGAAGGCCATCGCGACCGCTCCGTTCGAGAAGATCGGGGAGTGGTTCGCCGGGCTCGACTCCGAGCTCGGCGGCCTCATCCTTCGGCGCGGCGCGGAGATCTACGACACGACCCAGGAAGGACCGCCCGAAGAGCCCGAAGGCACATTCTTCCCGACGCCCGACGGATTCTTCGTCCTGGACGTGCGCGCCGGTGTCGTCGCCGACGACGGGGCCGACCCGGCCCGCGCCCTCATCCAGATCGTCGACGCGCTCTATCGCGCCGACAAGGACGCCGCGCGGCGGATCCTGGTCGGTGCGCGCTCGGAGCTCGACTCCGAGCTGGAGGAGTCGGCCTATCGCTGGCGACAGGCGCGCATGGCAGACCTCGGATTCGCCGACTATTACGAGGCTCTGGAGGTCTACCGCGAGCTCGATCCGGCCAGCGTGCGTATCGGCGAACGCAGGTCGGATCGCGCGCCGCTGCGCACCGTGGTAGACGCGCGGGCCACCAGCGAGGGGACCGCGCTGCGCGTCCCGACGGCGCTGGCCGAGCGTCTGAGCAACGCCGAAGGCTCACCGTTTTCGCGCGCGGCGCAGAAGCTGGCGGCCGGGGACGAGGTCGAGGAGCTGCGTTTCGAGCTGGTCGCGCTCACCAACCGGGTGCTGGCCGCCGATCGGATCGCGCCCGGCGACGACGAAGCGGTCGTGACCGTGCTGGATCGCCTGGTGGCCACGCTGGACCTCGCCATCGAGCGTCTCGCCCAGGGGGATGACGAGCGCGGCGTGTTGGCCCTGCGGACGATCCCGCTGGTTCGCCTGTTTAGATTGGGCGCCAGTCTCATCGGCAAGGTCAAACGTCTGGCGATGACCTTGCGCCGGAGCGGCCCGCTCGGCGCGCGCGGTTTCGAGCTCGCCGAGGCCGACGACGCCGCCGTTCTGGAAGCCGTGATGCTGCTGCGGCCCATGTTTCCACGAATCCTCGACGATCCACCTGTGTCGGGCGAGCGGCCGTTCGAGAGCCTCGCCGACCTGGCGCGCGCCGGCGCGGCCGTCGAAGGCGCCGCGGCGGCACAGGCCCTGGTTCGCGGCCTCGGCGTCACACCGGACGACCTCGGTCCTCGCGGCACGATTTCCGAGGGGACGGGGATCGATGAAGCCAGCCTCGATCTCGGCCTGCTCGCACGAACCGCTCTGGTCAAGCGGCTCCTCGACACCCCCAAATCCGGCAAGGCCCCGAGGACCCCGACGGCCTCGGCGCCGCCACCGTTTCAGCCACTCGAGGGCAGCGAGGTCCGAGCCTTCGCGGCGCTGCTCGGCGCGACCAAGGGCGGGCCGCCCAAGCTTCCCGTCACCCTCGAGAAGAAGGCGATCGCGATCCTGGCCGCCGCCGCGCCGGCCCCGCTGGCGGGCGCCGCCGCCGCCGTCGCCGAGCGCTGGATCGCCACTTTGGCCCCGCTCGAGCCGGTCCTGGTGCGCGCGTCGGGCAAGACGCGGGACCGCTAGGGCATCGCCGTAAGGCAACCGTGCGCGAAGCGAAGGATGCCCGACGCCGTGCCGCCCGGAGGCGGCCCAGCGAACCGGCGCAACGTTGACGGCGCGGCGTCGGGGAGCGCAGAATCGCTCTCAACGGTAACGGGTTCCGGTGCTTAGCTTCAGGTCTTCCGCGTGGGTTCGAGCTGCGGTGCTCGCGCAGGTCCTGCTGGCGGCGGGGCTTGCGCGGGGCGCCGAAGGCCCCGTCGCGGCGGCGGCGGCCCCAGATGCCGGCGGGTCGACCGAAGCCGAGGTCGGCGAGCATGTCGCCCTCGGTCACCGGCTCTACCAGCTCGGCCAGTACCAGGAAGCGATCGTCGAATTCCGCCGCGCCTACGAAGTTCGCGCCGATCCCCGCTTCCTCTACGAGATCGCGGAGTCCTATCGCCAGCTCGGCGCCACCGACCAGGCGCTTTTCTACTACGATCGCTACCTCGCCGGCGCACCCGCTGCGCTCGATCGCGATGTCGCCCTGGACCGGGTCGTCGAGCTCGAGAGCCTGCGGGCACGACCGCCGGCGCCCGCGCTCCGTTCGTCGCCGCTTTCGCCCGGCGAAGGCGGCCCGGGGACCACGAAGCCTCGGGCGACACCGACCTGGCGCAGTTGGTGGTTCTGGACCGCCCTCGGCGTGGCCGTCGCCGCCGGGGTGACCGCCGCGGCACTGGCGGGCCGCTCCGATTCTGGCGTCCCGGCCACCGATCTCGGCGACAAGAGGTTCTACTAGGATGCGGCGACCCCTCTGCACGCGGTGGCTCGGTCTTCTCCTGGCCCTGGGCCTGCTCGCCTCGTTTGCGGCGGGGTGCCACCACGACGACGGCGCCGTGTTGCTGGTGGTGGTGACCGCGTCGGGATCGCCGCCCGCCGTCACCGCGTTGAACGTGACGCTCAACGGTCCGGCGGGAACCTCGTCGAATCACTACGCGCCGGGCGGCATGCAATCGATCTCGTTTCCGACCACCCTGACCGCCGAGCTGCCCGCCCGCGCGCTCGGCAGCTTGAGCCTCGATGTGACGGCGGAGGACACCGCGGGTGCCATCGTGGCGATGGGTCACGCCGGACCGCTGGCGATCGCCGCTGGCAGTCAATCGACGGTCTACGTGCAGCTCTGTTGCACGGGCGGTCCCTGTGTCGTCGACGCAGGCACCGGGCAGGCCGACGCCGGCGGCGCCTCCAGCCCGCGCTGCGGCAACGGCGTCGTCGATCCGGGCGAGACCTGTGACACCGCCATCGCGCGCGCCGATCCCGGTGCGTGCCCCCCCGCCGACTGCGACGACGGCGTCGCGTGCACGCACGATACCTCGAGCGGGTCCGACTGCACCCTGGTCTGCGCCCACGAGCAGATCACCGTCCCGACACCGAACGCGAACGACGGATGTTGCCCCGCCGGCGCCACCCGGGCGACCGATTTGGACTGCTCGCCGACCTGCGGTGACGGGACCGTCGATCCTGGTGAGCTCTGCGACCTCGGCATCGCCCCCGACGCGCCCGGTGCCTGCCCGGGCCCGTCCGACTGCACCAAGGACGACCCTTGCGCGGTGGCCGTGCTGATCTCGGCCGCGACGTGCTCGGCGATCTGCATGCACTACCAGATCGCGTCGCAGATCTCGGGCGACGGCTGCTGTCCGCCGGGCGGATCCAACGCCGTCGATACCGACTGCCCGGTCGCCTGCGGCGACGGCGTTCGCGAATCCGGCGAAGCCTGCGACATCGCCATCGCGGGGGCGGCGCCCGGAGGCTGCCCCACGAGCTGCGACGACGGCAACGCCTGCACGACCGATTTTCTGACCGGCGCCGCTTGCCAGGCCGCCTGCGCCCACGTTCTCATCACCGGGCAGATCTCCGGCGACGGCTGCTGCCCCGCCGGCGCGACCCACGCCACCGACACCGACTGCCCCGCCAGCTGCGGCGACGGCGTCGTCGAGCGCGGCGAGACTTGCGACAAGAACGCCTCCGGTGCCGGGGCCTGTCCGAGCACCTGCCCGCCCTCCCCCTCGCCCTGCTTGCAGATGACCTTGGTCGGCAGCGCCGCCGACTGCTCGGCCAGCTGCATCCCCTCTCCGATCACCGCCTGTTCATCCCAGAGCGACGCGTGCTGCCCGGCCGGTTGCACCGCCGCGACCGATCCCGACTGCTCGGCCAGCTGCGGTGACGGCGTCGTTCAATCGGGCGAGAGCTGCGACACGGCGATCGCCGCCGGGTTGTCCGGCGCCTGCCCGGTCGCCTGTGGCGATGGCGATCCCTGCACCGACGACCTGCTGCTCTCCGCGGGGACCTGCGCCGCGACCTGCGTGCATCTGCGGGTGACCGCGTTTGCCGCCGGCGACGGCTGCTGCCCCCCAGGCGGCGATTTCACGGTCGATGCGGATTGCGCCCCCATCTGCGGCAACGGCGTCGTCGAACGGCCGGTCGAGGCCTGCGACTACGCCGCCGGCGGCGACTCCTGCCCGACCGCCTGCCCCGCGGCGGGATCGTGCACAACGGTCGCGCTGCGGGGCTCGCCCGCCTCCTGTTCCGCCAGCTGCGTCGCCATCCCGATCACCGGCTGCGTCGGCGGCGACGGTTGCTGCCCGGCCGGCTGCACCGCCGCCAACGATTCCGACTGTCCGGTGGTCTGCGGCGACGGCGTGGTCGAAGCGGGCGAGCGATGCGACCGGGCGATCACGGCCGGCATGCCTGGAAGCTGCGCCCACTCCTGCGATGACGGCGAAGCCTGCACGGTCGACCTGGCGTCGGGATCGGTGGCCGCTTGCACCCGCGCCTGCCAGCACGAGGCGCTCACCGCCTGCCGCGATGACGACGGCTGCTGCCCGCCCGGCTGCACCGCCGCCAACGATTCCGATTGCCATCCCCTCTGCGGCGACGGCCGGATCGGCGCCGGCGAGACCTGCGATCCCCCGACCACTTGCCCCACGACCTGCCCAGACGACGGCGATCCCTGCACTAATGAGCAGCTCACCGGCGATCCCGCCCACTGCAACGCCGCCTGCCGGCACGTCCCCATCACCACCTGCTCGGGTTCGACCTCCGATTTCTGCTGTCCGACCGGCTGCACGTCGGCGACGGACAGCGACTGCTGAGCCGACCGCCGAGCCGACCGCTCGGCCCCTTGGGGTCGCCCCCGCCACACCCCCGCCACCCGAAGCTTGACAGGGCGCCGAGGCCCGTCGTAGGTACCCCCCTGCCGTGTGGGAATAGCGCGGGCCCGCCCGCGGTTCAAGGCCGCGAGCCCCAACGACCCACATTCCACTTTCCGTAACAACGGGCCATGACCAAGAGGTGCAGATGTCGGACGTGATGATTGAAGTCGACGGTCTGACCAAAGACTACGGGTCGACGCGAGCCGTGGACCAGGTGAGCTTCCAGGTCCGCAAGGGCGAGGTGCTGGGGTTCCTGGGACCGAACGGGGCCGGGAAGTCGACCACCATGAAGATCCTGACCTGCTTCCTGTCGCCCACCGAGGGGCGGGCCAAGGTTGCGGGCTTCGACGTCTTCGACCAATCGCTGGAGGTCCGCCGCCACATCGGCTATCTGCCGGAGGACACGCCGATCTACCGCGACATGACCGTCGTCGAGTTCCTCGAGTTCGCTGCGGACATGCGCGGGATGGATCGCGCGACCAGCCCCGGGCGCATCAAGGAGATCGGCGTCCGCTGCGGCCTCGCCGACGTCGCCGGCAAGCTGGTGGGCGAGCTGTCGAAGGGCTACCGACAGCGGGTCGGGCTGGCTCAGGCGATGCTGCACGATCCCGACATCTTGATTCTCGACGAGCCAACCTCCGGCCTCGACCCCAACCAGATCGTCGAGATCCGATCGCTCATCAAGGAGATCGGCCGCGAGAAGACGGTCATCCTCTCGACCCACATCCTGCCGGAGGTCCAGGCGACCTGCAGCCGGATCTTGATCATCAGCGGCGGCAAGCTGGTCGCCGACGGCACCCCGGAGGCGCTGCGCGCCCGCGAAAAAGGCGGGCGTTACCGGGTGGTGGTCGAATCGAACGGCGTCGCCAAGGAAGCGATCCGGGACCGCCTGGCCGGCCTGGCCGGCGTCGCGCGTTGCGATATTATCGCCGGCGAAGAGGGCGCGCACGCCTTCGCCATCGACGCGGCCGCCGCCAGCGATCTGCGCAAGCCGATCTTCCGCGCGGCGGTCGACAACCGGTGGACGCTGCTGGAGCTGCTGCGCGAATCGGCCAGCCTGGAAGACGTGTTCCGCAACCTGACCACCGGCGACCCGACCATCGAACCCGCTGTCGAGAAAGGCAAATCATGAGCCCCGCGTTGGTGATCTCGCGGCGCGAGATCCGCACCTACTTCAACTCGCCGGTGGCCTACATCGTGGTCACGGTCTTCACGATCCTGACCGGTTACCTGTTCTTCACGCAGCTCTTTTTGGAGAAGCAGGCCGACCTGCGACCCTTCTTCAACATCATGCCGCTGCTGTTCATGTTCATGGTTCCGGCCATCACGATGCGCCTTCTGGCCGATGAGAAGGCGAGCGGGACCCTGGAGCTCCTGATCACCCTGCCGGTGCGCGACTGGGAGGTGGTGGTGGGCAAGTTCCTCGCCGCGATGGCGCTGGTCTGCACCGCGCTCGGGTTGACGCTGATCTTCGCGATCACCGTCCGCTCCTTGGGCCCGCTCGATCGCGGCCCCGCCATCGGCGGATATCTTGGGTTGGTGCTGATGGGCGGCGCCTACGTCGCGATCGGCGTGATGGCCTCGTCGTTCACGCGCAACTCGATCGTCTCGTTCATCGTCGCCTTCGCGATCTCGTTCGGCCTCTACCTGCTGGGACGGCTGACCCAGTTCTTGCCGCAGTCGTGGCAGGGGCTGGTCTCCTTTCTCAGCATCGACGGCCATTTCGAGAACATCGGCCGCGGCGTGATCGACACCCGCGACGTCATCTACTACTTCTCGATGATCGGCGTCAGCCTGCTGGTGGCGACGCTCTCTCTCGAATCCAGGCGGTGGAGGTAACCATGGCTTCCGAAGACCAGCCCCACCAAACGCCGCGCGGCAAGATGGATAGCCGCAAGCGCTCCTCGGCGTCGAACGCGACGGCGTATGTGCTGCTCACCATCGGCGCGGTCGTTGCGATAAACCTGATTTCGACTCGCCTGTTCGGGCGCCTCGATCTGACGGAGAACCAGGTCTACACGCTGTCGCCGGCCTCCAAGGAGATCGTCCGGTCGCTGCCCGACTACCTGACCGTCAAGGCTTACATCTCCAAGGATCTGCCGCCGGAGCTGGCCAACGTGAGCCGCTACCTGCGCGACCTGCTCGACGACTACCGCACCTACTCGAAGGGGAAGCTGCGTTTCGAGTCGTTCGATCCGGCCAGCGACAAGAAGACCGAGGACGACGCCGCCGCCTGCAAGGTCCAGAAGCTGCAAATCCAGGTGATGCGGGAGCAGAAGTTCGAAGTCGGCACCTACTACCTCGGCCTGTGCTTTCAATATCAAGGCACGGACGAGGCGATCCCCGAGATCGCGCAGACCGAAGGGATCGAGTACGAGATCTCGTCGCTCATCAAGCGGATGACGCAGAAGAAGCGCAAGGTCGCCTTCACCACCGGGCACGGCGAGCAGGATCTCTCCCAGGGGTTCACGCTCATCAAACACTTCGTCGAGCAGGAGTTCGACTCGACCACCGTGAACCCGTCGACGACGCCGATCGCCAACGACGTGGACGCGCTGGTGGTGGGCGGCCCCAAACAGCCGTTCGACGACAAGGGGCGCCGGGAGATCGACGCGTTCCTCATGAAGGGTCACGGCGCGATCTTCCTGGTCGACGGGATGATCCTCTCGTCGCCGCGCGAGCAGGGCGGGATGCCGCCGCAGCTGGCCCAGATGAAGACGGGACAGAGCAACCAGGTGGGGCTGAACGAGCTCCTCGAGAAGTACGGGTTCAAGATCGGCGACGACTTCGTGTTCGACAAGCTCAACGTCCCGGGGGCGGTCGACGTCGGCGGGCGCAAGATGCTCAAGAACTTGCCCGAGTTCGTGGGCGTCAAGACCGACTCGAGCGACAAGGAGATGTCGGTCCTGACCGGCGTCAATGTGGTGGTCTTCCCGTTCGCCAGCTCGGTGCAGCTGGTCGGACCGCTCGCGGATGGCAAGCCCCCGGCGGGATCGACGGCGCGGCTCTGGACGCTGGCGCACTCCTCGCCCGACGCCTGGAAGCAGACCGGATTCTTCGCCTTCACCCCGATGGCGCCGGTCGAAGAGGCCAAGGAGCACGGCACCTACGGCCTCGCCTACGCCTATCAGGGACCGCTCAAGAGCGCCTATGCGCCGCCCGGACCGGCGCCCGGCATGTCGATGCCCGACCCGCAGAACACGCCCCCCTCCGAATCGCGAAAGCCGGTGCGGATGGTGGTGGTGGGCGATTCGGATTTCGCCTCCGACGAGTACCTCCAGCTGTCGCGCTACATCCCCTTTTACCAGGGCGGCGCGCAGATGCTGTTCAACGCGATCAGCTGGACCATGGAGGACGAGGCGCTCACGCCGGTCCGCAGCAAGACCGTCAGCGCCCGGACCATCGAGATCGCCTCGGATGGAACTGTCACCGCCGTCAAGCTGGTCAACATCGCGGGCGCCCCGGCGCTGTTCATCGGCTTCGGCCTTCTGCGCTGGCGGGTCCGGCGCTCACGTCGCCAAGGTCAGAAACTATGAATCGAAAAACCGTCACCGCTCTCGGCGTGTTCGTGGTCCTCGCGGCCATCGCCCTCTTCGCGCTCCGTCAGCCCGAGAAGGGGGAGCGCGCCGCCGACCATCCGCACCCCATCGCCAAGCTGAACCCGGCGGAGATCACCAGCCTCGAGGTCACCCGGAACGGGGCCACCACGACCATCAAGAGCGACGGTCCCCGGTATAAGGTCATCGCGGCAGTCGCCTACGCCGCCGACGACGCGAACGCCAAGGCCGCCTTCGAGGGGCTGGGCAAGATGGACATCTCCGACCTGGTCACCGACCAGAAGTCCAAGCAGGCGGAGTTCCAGGTCGACGACAAATGGGGCATCCGTCTGGTCGTCAAGCACGACGACCGGGTCCTGGCCGATCTGGTCGTCGGCAAGACCAGCGGCGCCGGGACCATGGTCCGGCCGAGCGGCAAGGACGAGACCTGGCGGGCGACCGGAATCACCCGCTACCTCTTCGACAAGGACCCCGCCGATTGGCGCGACAAGAGCATCGTCACCTTCCCGATGGCGGAGGCGGGGCGCCTCGAGGTCGTGGCCCGGGACGGTTCCAAGATCTCGCTCAAGAAGGCCGACACCAAGCCCGGCAACGACGACGCCTGGGAGGTCACGCAGTCTTCGGTGAAGATCGACAAGCTCGACGCGGCCGTTCCGAACGGCATCGTCTCGGCGATGGCGTCTTGGAAAACGAACGACTTCGCCGACGGCGTCGGCCTGGCCGCCGCCGGGCTGGCCCGGCCCGCGCTGACGGTGACCCTCGGCGGGAAGCCCGGCGCCAAGGACGACAAGAGCGTCACCGTCTTGATCGGCGACAAGAAAGGCGAGGACGAGGTCTACGTGAAGAAGGCCGACGCGCCGCAGATCTTCCTGGTCAAGAAATACAACCTCGAACGGATCAGCAAGCCGCCGATGGAGTTCCGCGACAAGACGCTGTGCGACGTGGCCGCCGACAATCTCACCGAGATCTCCGTCAGCGCCGGTGACCGTTCCTACACGCTGGTCAAGAGCGGCGCCGACTGGAAGGCGAGCAAGCCGGCCAAGCTGGAGATCGACGCCACCAAGGTCACGCCCATCGCGGGCGGCTTCAAGGACTTCAAGGGCAACGGGTTCGCCGACAATCAGTCGCTCAAGGACAGCGGCCTCGCCAAACCCAAGGCGGTCATCACCGTCAAGGCCAACGGCGTGGGCAAGGGCGGTGCGCCCGCCTGCCAGATCCGCGTCGGGGACGAGACCAAGGACAAGATCAACTACGCCGTCGCGAGCGCCAAGACCGCCTACGTCTACACGGCGCCGAAATGGGCGATCGATCGCATCTTGATCAAGCCCGACGACCTCAAGAAGGCCGCCACGACCGCCGCCGCCCCGGCCAAGGCCGGCCCCGCCAAGGTCGCCAAGAAATAGCGATCGCGTCGAGCGCAGACGCGCCCCGCGCGTCGAAGCTCATCGCGGGGGGAGCGGGACCCTCCCAGGGTCCCGACCAAAATCGCCCGCGTCGAGCGCAGACGCGCCCCGCGCGTCGAAGCTCATCGCGGGGGGAGCGGGA
>CAYTTF010000101.1:11834-12999 GCA_964440665.1 uncultured Myxococcales bacterium
CCCTCCCAGGGTCCCGACCAAAATCGCCGCCGCCAACCGCACGGCCCCGGGCGCTCCGCATCTGCTCGGCGATGAGACTCGCCTGGCGACGCAGCTCCGAAGCGGTCTCCTCGCGCCCCGAGCGCTCCTCGAACTCGGCGTAGGCGGTCAGCGTGCGGGCCAGCTCCAGCTCCGCGCCGGCGCCGGTCAACACCTCCACCGCGCGATCGAACATTTCCCGCGCGCCACCCAGATCCGCTTCGCCCGGTGCGCCCGCGCCCACCGCCGAGGCGACCACCCGCAGGGCGGCACCCGCCAGCGGTGGCACCCCCGCCCGCTCCGCGATCTCGAAGGCGATGCGGGCGTCGTCCCGCGCGCGGGTCGCGTCCCCGAATGCCAGCTGCGCCTCGGCCATCCCGCGGGTCGCCTCCGACAGGAGCACGCGCGCGCCGAACTGACGCGCGATCTCCCGCGCCGACTGGAATTCGATCAGCGCCGCCCGCGGCGTGCCGTCGGCCAGGTGACAGTCGCCGATCTCGATCGACAGGCTGCACTCGTAGAGGCGCTCGCCGCTGGCGCGCGCGAGCTCCCGCCCCTCGCCCAGCAGCGCGAGCGCCTCCGGCCGGCGGCCCAGATCCCGCTCGAGCGCCCCCAGATCGAGCAGCGAGGCCACCACCCCCTGCCGATCTCCGATCCGGCGGCGCAGCTCCAGCGCGTCGCGGAAATGCTCGCCCGCCGGCGCAAAGCCGCCGGTCTTCTGCAAGACCTGGCCGAGCCGCGACAGCGTGAGCGCCCGGCCCCGATCGTCGCCCAGCTGCTCGCGAACCGTCAGCGCCGCCCGGTGGCACTCGAGCGAGCGCTCGGGCTCACCCATTAGAAAATGGATCCGCCCGACGTCGTCGAGCGCCGCCGCGACCCCCGGCCCGTCGCCCGCCACCTCGAACAGCTTGTGCGCCAGATCCAGGTGCGCGCGCGCGCGCGCGTTCTCACCGAGCGTGCCGCACAGCCGACCGATCCGTCCGTGCGCGGCGCCCCCCTTGGCCGGAAGGTCCAGTCGCCAGGCGAGCCGCACCATCTCCTGAAACAGCCCCACCGATTCCCGCGTTCGTCCCAGGCGCGCCGCCACGTCGCCCGCCGCGTAGAGCGCGTCCATCTTTGCCACCGCGTCGTCGAGATCGAGCAGTCG
>CAYTTF010000102.1:0-12944 GCA_964440665.1 uncultured Myxococcales bacterium
GGGGGCGGCAGCCTCAAGGGCGGGATGCCCGTGTACAAGTACCTCGCCAACCGCTTCCTGACGCTGGCCGAGAACCTGCTCCTCGGTGAGAAGCTGTCCGAGTACCACACCGGCTACCGCGCCTTCTCCCGGCGGGTGCTGCTCACGCTGCCGCTGGAAGAGAACGACGACGGTTTCGTGTTCGACAACCAGATGCTGGTGCAGGCGGTTCACTTCGGTTTCAAGATCGCGGAGGTCACTTGCCCGACCAAGTACTTCCCCGAGGCCTCCTCGATCGGGTTCGCCAAGAGCGTGCGTTACGGGATGGGCGTGCTGGGCGCGGCCGCTCAGTTTCGGCTGGCCCACTGGGGGCTGGCGAAGCCGCGCTTCCTCTCGGACGAAGGCCGCAAGCTCATCTGAAACGTGGGGCCACCCCGGCGCCGCCCCGCAGGACCAGATTCGATCCGCTGGTCCCACGGATCTCGATCTTCAGCACCCGGGTGCCGCCCTGGCCGGCGGGAATGGTGAGCTGGCGCATCTCCTCGCCGCCGACATTGGTGTCGGCCAGAATCAGATCGCCCCAGCGCACGTTGAGATGCTGGCTGCCCCAGCCCGCCGTTTGAAGCCATAAGCCGACGGGCGCATCGAGCCGAACCCGCCCGAAGCCGAGGATGATGGAAGCGTCGCCGACGTGCGTCGCCACTCGGATCCCTGGCCAGAGCGCCGCAAATTCTCCGCTGTCGTCGCCGGGCCCGGTCGTTCCCAGCCAGTTGTCGATCGCCGCGACGTCGTTGCCGCACATGTACTGGCCGATCCAGGGAATGGGTAGACACCACCCGACGCGGCCGCTGGGCGCTCGCCAGTGCACCGACAGCTCGCTGGCGCCCTCGATCGCCGCCGGCGCGAGCCTGCGTGTGCCCCGAACCGTGACCAGCAGGCCCAGACCGACCAGCAACGTCATTCCGATGACTGCGGCCCGTCGCCATTGGCTGGGCGAAAACTGTCGAGCGGTCGTCTTCGACCACAGCGCGAGGTCACGCCAAGCCCGTTCCAGAAACAGCTCGAAGCGTTGCCGGTGCTTCTCCGAAGCGCCGAACGGGATCACGATCATCGCTAGGACGGTGATGAAGAGGCCCAACCAGTATCGAGGCAGCGTGCCGTCGCAGGTGATCACGACGGGCCCATTCCCGGCGTGGATCACCAGCTGTTCCTGTTTTGGTTTGGAGTCGAGCCGCGGCAGGCGCTCGCCCACGGGCAGCCATTTGCCGGCTTGCCGGGCGCGCCAGCGCGGATAGGCCGCCGTGCGCAGTTGCAGGTCCACGCCCCCGGCGGGCGCCCCGTCGACGCGGAGACGGATGCTCTCTCCTTCCAGCTTGATGTCGCTCACCGTCACGCCCGGCGGCGCGACGACGTACCGATCGTCGAACCCGTCGACCTCCCAGATATGAAACCGCCCGTTGCTGAACCGCTCGGTGCTCCCGGGGAAGGGTGGACCCCCGTAGTCGGTGGCGGCGAAGCGGACATTCCAGTCGTTGAAGCCGCGCGCGCTGATCTCGCGGGGTCGAATGTTGAGAAAGTTCGAAGGGACCTGGTTGGGATCGACGATGGGAACGCCGGTGTTCATGCCCTCGGTCCAGGTGGCGTGGCGCGAGAGGGTCCGAAAAAGAATCGCGACCCGCCAGGGCGTCGAGCTCGGGTCCTGCCGCCGTCGTTCCTTGAGCCAATCGAAGATCTGCTGGTAGTCGGCACCGGTATGCGTGCGCTCCATCGCGCGGTCGCTGTGCGGGATCTGGGCGCGTAGATCGTCGGCCAGGTGATCGAGGCCGCCCGCCAGGCTGCGGCCGAGCGCGTAGACCACCAGCCCGAGCAAAATTGTTCGGCGCATCACCTTCCCGAGGCGAAGCGACATGGAGGGCGCGGGGATCCGCCGGAAGATGCCCTGCAGGAGCCAGGCGAGGCAGGGAACGACCGTGGTCTTGAAGACGGTCAGCATCCGGTAGGGCTGGCCGTCGAGGAACGCGGGGAAGTAGTCGAGGAAGCGGCTGCCCACCAGGAACGGCGTCAACACCAGAATCACCAGGAGCATGGACGCGATCCCGGCGGAGACCACCGGGATCTCTCCCGCCAGACAGGCCACGACCGCCGCGACGAACGCGAACCCGAGAAATCCGGCGAAGGACGAGGTGGGGAGGGTGCCGTCGATGATTCCCTGCCCGAGCTCCCGATAGGTGGCCCCGCTGGTCGCGACCCGGTAGTTGAAGACCGACAGCCCGTGGGTGAAGGGCAGGAGCCAGACCGCTGGAAGCGCGAGGCCGAGGCAGGAGGCGCCGACCGCCCACAGCGCTCCGCGGCGCGAGCCTTGACCGACGGTGACGGCGAGTGCGAGCGCGAAGGTCGAGACCACCATCACCAGCAATCCGAGCGCATGTCCGCAGGCGGTGAGCGCCACCAGCAGCGCGCAGGCGACCAGCCGCCCGCTGGTCACCTTGCGGGTAAGATCGACCTGCAGCGCGGTCGCGAACAGGCCGAAGGTGAGCGCCAGGGCGTTGTGGATCATTCCGAAGAAAAGCGCCCCGTACCAGACGCCGCCGTTCACGTCCTGGCCGACGTCGAAGAGCGAGACATACGCCAGCGCGAACGCGATGAGCGGCGACGAGAACCGCCGGGCCAGGTAGTAGACCCCGACGCCACGTAGCCACCAGGCCCCCAGCACGAAGACCGTGTACGAGGCGACGAAGGACGTTCCGTGGGGCGACAGGGCATGCACCAGCGCCGTGAGGAGGTTGGCCTCGATCGGATAGAGATCGGTGATCGTGTCGCCCCCCTGCCACAGGTGCGTCCAGTGCTGCCAGTGTCCGTGGCGCAACCCTTCGTAGAAGATCTGCGCGCGGCCCATCATGAATTGGTGATCGCCGGAGTCCATCACCATCCCCCGCAGCCACATCGGCCCGAAGACCGCCCAACCGATGGCGGCCAGGATCGCCACTACGAGCGGCATCTCGAGCCGCGAAAACCAGAGCGCGCGTCGAGCGGACGCCGGCGTTTCACGGAGGCGAAAGAGCGCCTGAACGCCGGGCACCAAGATCGCGAGCCCCAACATCGGTGGCACCAGAATCAAGGCCGGCTCGAGGGGCAGGAACAGCACGGCCAGCAGCCAGGCACCGGCGAGCGCCAGCAGCCAGCTGCCGAAGGGAAACCCGATTCCGTCGGCTCCCCGCCAACGCAGTCCGGACACCAATCTCTCCAACCACTCCGGCCGGGCGCGCGTCATCGTTGGCGGTACCTTACGAAAAACGCCGGGTGACACAACCGCGAAAGGGAATCGGGCGCGGGTTTGGTGATATTCTCGATCGCGCTCATGCGATCGACGGGTCTTGGGTGGTCGGGCGCAGCGCTGGTCGCGATGCTCGCCTTTGCGCCTGCCGTGAGAGCCGATCGGAACGAAGCGCGGAAGGCCTATGACGCTGCGACGGCAGCCTTTGGCCTGGGACACTACGCGGAGGCCGCCGAGAAGTACGAGACGGCGTTCAGCTTGCGCCCGGATCCGGCGTTGCTCTACGACGCGGCCCAGGCCTATCGCCTGAGCGGCAACCTCGCGCGCGCCCTGGAGCTGTATCGCAACTACTTGCGGCTCTATCCGGATCGCCAGAACGCCGACGAGGCCCGAAGCCAGGTCGCGGCGCTCACCAAGACGATCGACGACGGAAAGCGGGCGGTGGTCGCACCGATACCCGCGGCGGCGCCGATGGCTCCGCCTCCGGTGGTGGTGGCTCCCGCGCCGGTGACTCTGACGCCCGCGCCGGTGACGCTGACGCCTGCGCCGGTGACGCTGACGCCCGCGCCGGCGTCCGCGTCTCCCGCGGTCTCGCAGTCGGTGGCGGCGAGCGTGACCAGCACGCCGTCCAGCGAGCCCCCGCCGGCGGCCGGCTCGCGGACCTGGATCTGGATCGCGGCCGGCGCCGCGGTGGTGGTCGTCGGGACGGTCGCGATCCTGCTCGCGACCCGGGGCGACAAATTCCCCGACGCGACCTGGGGCACGGCGACGGGGAATTGAGCATGCTCGAGAAGCCCACGCGATTGTCTCGGCCGACTCCGCTCCCGCGGGTTTTCTTTGGCGCCGGCCCGTTTCTCGTTGTCGTGGCTCTCGCGTCGGCTGGATGCGGCAAGGTTGAAAGCTGCAAGTCCGGGACGCTGTTCCTGAACGTCAATCTCGGCCCCTACACGAGCGCCGATCAACTGGACGTCGACGTCTCCGTTCTGGATTCCGTCGACGGGGGCGGGACGCATCACACCACGCTGACCTTGAAGACGGGTTCCACGGAGGGCGGCGTCGAGGTGCAGTTTCCGAACGGCTATCCGGCCGGCAAGACCGTGTCGGTCACGCTGACGCTGCGATCCGGCGCGTCCCAGCTGGCGCAACGGGTGGTGTCGATTCCGACGCTGCCCCCGAGCTGCACGGCGCTCGGTGTCGACTTTGCCGCCGTTGTCGATGGCGGGGCCGGCGGCTCTTCCGGCGGCGCTTCGGGAAACGGCGGCTCGGCCGGACGCGGCGGCGCCGCGGGCGGCAGCGGCGGGGCCTCGGGCGCCGGTGGTCCGGGTGGCAACGGTACGGGCGGAGGAGGTGCCGGCGCGGGCGGGCGAGCTGGGACGGCCGGTGGTGGTGCGGGCGGGCCGGCCGGAACGGCCGGCGGCGGAAGGGGCGGTGGCGGAGCCTCCGGAGCTTCGGGTGGAACCGGCGGATCCTGCGTCCCGACCGGCGCCGAGAACTGCTTCAACAACATCGACGACGACTGCGACGGGAAGATTGACTGCGCCGATCCAGATTGCACCCCCAAGGCGCAGTGCGTGACGGCCGATCCGACCAGCGCCCCGATCGGGACGCTCACGGGATCCGGCGCGGGCACCACCTGCCCGGCCGGCTACGACAAGACCACGGCGATCATGAGCAATCTTGCTCCGCTGGATTGCACGGCCGGCGGGGGATGCGGTTGCCATCCGCCGGCGGTCACCTGCTCGACGACGCTCGTCAGCTACAACGCGCCCAACCTGTGCAACAACGTTTCCGGCGTGGGTCAGAAGGCGGGCACGTTCAGCACAGGCGACGACAAGACCTGCTCATCTATCCCGGCCTGGAGCACCGCCGTCGGCGGCGACATCTACGGCATCCAGACGACCAAGTTCACGGCCACGGCTGCGGGTGGCTGCATCGCTTCGGGCGCGCCAAACACGCCGACGCCCACCTGGAGCACCAAGGGGACGTTCTGCGCGACGACCACCATCGGCGGAGGGTGCGGCACCGGTCAGGTGTGTGTGCCGGTCGCCGCCGGCGCGTCGCTGTGCCAGCTCTTCGACGGTGCGAAGACCACCTGTCCCGGGGGCGCGCCCGCGGTCCCCTGGTACACGGGCACCACCGGCGCCGCGAGCTGCGGCCCCTGCACCTGCGGGTCGACCACCGGCGCGAGCTGCGACAACGTCCTGCTCACCTACGGGAGCGACTACGGCTGTTCCGGCTTCGGCACCATCAGCAGCGGCGGCACCTCCTGCTTCGCCTCGGGGATTTACGAGCCCGGCGTCGCGTTTACCGGGACGCCCACTTCTCCGACCTGCCCGGCGCAGAGCGCGTACACCGGCAACATCGCCCCCAGCGGTCCCAAGACCCTCTGCTGCCCCTGAGCAGCCCTCGTGTGCGCCGGGCCCGCCGGGATTCCGAGGCCTGTGCTCCGTGTCCCCGTGGTATTCTTTCTGCGTGTCTTCCGTCGAGCAGATCGCGGAGCTGGTTGCCCCCGAGCGGCTGCGACTATTGCGGCGGGTCGAGTACGAGCGCATGGCCGAAGAGGGTTTCTTTGGGGACGAACGCGTCGAGCTCGTGGAGGGGGTGATCGTCGAGATGAGCCCACAGGGACCACGCCACGCCGCGACCGTGCAGCGGTTGACCGCAAAGCTGGTACCTCTCTTCGCCGGGCGGGCGGAGCTTCGAGTTCAGCTGCCGCTGGCCGTCTCCGAGCATTCGCTTCCCGAGCCGGACGTGGCCGTCGTGTCGCCCGGCGACTACGATCGCAGTCATCCTACGACAGCTTTCCTGGTCGTCGAGGTGGCGGAGTCGTCGCTCAACAAGGACCGCCTGGTCAAGGCGCGCCTCTACGCCGCCGCCGGGGTGCCGGAGTACTGGATCGCGGACATTGCCGCGGGGCTCATCGAAGCTCACTCCGATCCGGTCGGCGATCGCTACACACGGGTCACGCCGGTTCGTCCCGGCGAGACGTTGCGGTTGCGCGCCTTCCCAGATCTCGAAGTCCGCGTCGCCGATCTCCTTCGCTGATCTCCAGCGACTGGCGCGGGTCGACTCACATATGCACGACCTCGCCCAACGCGGCGGCGGTCGCTTCGTACATCACCTCCGAGAGCGTCGGGTGCGGGTGCACGGCGGCCAGGACGTCGTGGGCGGTCGCCTCGGAGGTCATCGCCAGCGACATCTCGGCGATGAGATCGGTGACGCCGTAGCCGATGCCGTGCACGCCGACGATCTCGCCGCGGGCCTTGTTGGTGATCACCTTGATGAAGCCGTCGAGGTGGTTGGCGCCCAGCGCCTTGCCGTTGACGTTGAACGGGAACTTGCCGACGGAGATGTCGATGCCGGCCTCCTTGGCTTGCGCCTCCGTCTTCCCGATCGAGGCGACCTCCGGATCGCAGTAGGTGCAGCCCGGGATGGCGTCGTAGTCGACCGGCACGACGTGCTTGCCGGCCATCGCCTCTACCGTGCGGACCCCTTCGGCCATCGCCACGTGCGCCAGCAGCGGGGGGCCGGCGCAGTCGCCGACCGACCAGATACCGGGGCTGGTGGTTCGGTACTGATCGTCGACCTGGATGAAGCCGCGGTCGAGCGCGACCCCCATCCCTTCCAGGCCGATCCCTTCGACGTTGGCGCGGACGCCCACCGCCATCAAGACGCGCTCCGAGCTAACGGTCTGCGCGCTCCCGTCCGCCGCGGTGAACGACGTCGTCACGGTCTTGCCGGCGACCTTGACGCCGGTGGTCTTGGCGCCGGTGTGGATGGTCATCCCTTTCTTCTTCAGGATTCGGGTCAGCGAGGCGGAGATCTCCTCGTCCTCGACCGGAAGGATGCGCGGCGCGAACTCGATGACCGTGACCTCGACGCCGAAGGCGTTCCAGAAGTCGGCGAACTCGATGCCGATCGCGCCGGCGCCGATGACGACCACCGACTTCGGAACCTCGGGGAGCACCATCGCTTCGCGGTAGGTGATGATCCGATCGCCGTCGGGCTCGATGCCGGGCAGGAACTTGGCGCGCGCGCCGGTGGCGATGATCGTCCGCGGGGTTTCGAGGTTCAGCTTGCCGGTCGCTTTTGCGGCGCTCTCGACCTCCAGCTTGCCGCGGCCGGTGAGCGTGGCCGTGCCGGGCAGGTGGGTGACGCCGTACTTCTTGAACAGGAACTCGACGCCGCCGGCCAGCTTCTCGGAGACGGCGCGGCTGCGCGCGATGATCTTGCTCCAGTCGAAGGTGATCGGGCCTCCGACGACCACGCCCATCTCGGCAGCATGCTGGACGGCGCGCATCGTCTCGGCCGACTTCAGCAGCGCCTTGGTCGGGATGCAGCCCCAGTTGAGGCAGATGCCACCCGGCCGCTCGCGCTCGATGACCGCGGTCTTGAACCCGAGCTGCGCGCCCCGAATCGCCGCGACGTAGCCGCCGGGACCCGCCCCGACGACAACCAGATCGTATTTGTCAGCCATGGATGAGGAGATAACAGATCAAAACGCCAATGAGATCGGCTTTTCGAGGATCGCCACGATCGCCTGCAGCACCTTGGCGCCGAGCGCCCCGTCGATGACCCGGTGATCGCAGGAGAGGGTCACCGACATCCGCTGACCGACGACGATCTTGTCGCCACGGACCACCGGCTCTTTGCGGACGGTGCCGACGGCCAGGATCGCGCCTTCGGGCGGGTTGATGATGGCGGCGAAGTCCTTGATCCCGAGCATGCCGAGGTTCGAGACCGAGAAGGTCGCGCCAGTCATCTCATCGGGCTTGAGCTTGCGCTCGCGGGCCCGGCCGGCCATCTCGCGCGCTTCGGTGGCGATGGCGCCGATGGTCTTCTTGTCGGCGTCGCGGATCACGGGCGTCACCAGGCCGTCCTCGATCGCGACCGCCATGCCGATGTCGACGCGGGCGTGCTGGACGATCGCTTCCTCGGTGAACGACGAGTTGGCCTCCGGCACCTTCCGCATGGCCAGCGCGCAGGCCTTGAGAACCAGGTCGTTGACCGAGAGCTTCGCGCCGTGGACCTGCGCCACCTGCTCGCGGAACTCCATCGCCGCGTCCATGTCGATGTCCACCGTCAGGTAGAAATGCGGGATCGTCGTCTTCGACTCGAGCAGGCGCGCCGCGATCGTCCGCCGCATCATCGAGAGCGGCTTGACCAGATCCTCGGCGAGCGGCGCCTCGGCCGGGCGGGCCTCGGCGCGGCGATCGGGCACGAGCTGCGCGGGCAGGGGAGTGGCCGCCGACGCGCGCGGTGCGGTTGCCGTCGCCGGGGCCTCCTCGGCCGCGTGCCAGTCGACCGCGGGCGCCGCCGGCGGGGCGCTGCCTTCGGCCGCGCCCTTCACGTCGCGCTCGACGATGCGTCCGCCCGGACCGGTCCCCTGAACCGAGCGCAGATCGATGCCCAGATCGGTGGCCAGCCTTCGGGCCAACGGCGACGCGAGCACCTTGCCCGCCGGGGTTGCGCTCGCGGCGGCCGCCGGGCGCGCCGGTTGAGCGGGGCGGGCGGCGGCCTGGGCGGGTGCGGCCTGACCGTTGGCCGGGGACGCGGCGGGAGCGGTTTGAGCCGCAGGTTTGGCCGCGGCGGGCTTCGCCGGCTCGGCCTTGGCCGGCGCGGCGGCGGCCGCCGGTTTCGCCGGCTCGGGCTTGGCGGCGGCCGCGGGCTTCGCGCCGCCGGCGCGCGCCTTGGCCTCCTCGATCAACGCCGCGATGTCTTCGCCGGCCTTGCCGATGATGGCGATCGGGGTTCCGACCGGCACGCTCGCGCCGTCGGCGATGAGGCGCTTGAGAAGGACGCCCTTGTCGAACGCCTCGAAGTCCATGACCGCCTTGTCGGTCTCGATCTCGGCCATCACCTCGCCGGGGGAGACCAGGTCGCCTTCGTTCTTGCGCCACTTCTGCAGCACCCCGATCTTCATCGTGTCGGAGAGCTGCGGCATGTCCAGGATCTGCGCCATGAGATCGATCTCCGCTTCCATCACCCTCTCCGGCTTGCGGGAGAGGGAAGGGTGAGGGTTCCTAACTACTCCAGGTAGAGAAGCTTCTTGGCCGCCGTCACCGCACGCGGGACGTCGGGAATGCACTGCTGCTCGAGGTGGTGGTTATACGGCATCGGCATGTCGGCGCCAGTCAGCCGCTCCACGGGGGCGTCGAGATCGTCGAAGCAGCGGCGGCCGACGCGGTAAGCGATCTCCGCCCCCACGCCGTTGAAGGGCCAGCCCTCTTCGATGATGAGGCAGCGCTTGGTCTTCTTCACCGACTCGACGATCAATTCCTCGTCTAGCGGGCGGATGGTCCGTGGGTCGACCACCTCCGCCTCGATCCCTTCGGCGGCCAGCGCGTCGGCCGTCGCCAGCGCGATCTTCACCATCTTGGACCAGGCGATGAGGGTGATGTCGGTGCCCGGACGCTTCACCTCTGCGACGCCCAGCGGGATCGAGTACTCGCCGTCGGGGATCTCCCCGGTGTCGGAATAGAGCACCTCGCCCTCGATGAAGATGATCGGGTTGTCGTCGCGGATCGCGCTCTTGAGGAGACCCTTGGCGTCCTTGGGATTCGCCGGCATGACCACCTTGAGCCCGGGGATGTGCGCCCACAGGGCCTCGGTCGATTGGCTGTGCTGCGCGGCCAGCATGTGCGCCGAGCCGCCCGGACCGCGAAAGACGATGGGGAGCGTGAACTGTCCCCCGGACATCTGGCGGATCTTGGCGGCGTTGTTGATGAGCTGATCGGCGGCGACGAACGAGAAGTTCCAGGTCATGAGCTCGATGATCGGGCGCAGCCCCACCATCGCGGCGCCGATGCCGACACCCACGAAGCCGCCCTCGGCGATCGGCGTGTCGATGACCCTTCTTTCGCCGAAGCGTTTGAGCAGGCCTTTGGAGACCTTGTAGGCGCCGTCGTAGTGACCGACCTCTTCCCCCATCAGGAAGATGCGATCGTCCTTCTCCATCTCCTCGGCGATCGCTTCGTTGAGCGCTTCACGAAAAGCTACGGTCCGCATCGGTCTCGTCACTCCTTGTAGGTGAACTCGGCCAGGCGCTCGTACGCCAGCTCCGGGCTCTCGTCGGCGAATTTGACCGCCTCTTCGATCTCGGCCGTCACCTTGTCTTCGATGGCGACGATGTCTTGTTCGTCCATCTTGGCGCGAACCAGCAGCTCCCGCCCGAAGGTGATCGGATCGCGCTTCTTCGACTCCTCCACCTCTTCTTTCGTCCGATAGAGGCCGGCATCCGACATCGAGTGGCCGCGAAAGCGATAGGTCCGGATCTCGATCAAGGTCGGTAGCGACTCGTTGCGCGCGCGGCGGACCGCCTCGGCCACCCGATCGTGCACCCGCACGACGTCCTCGCCGTCGAAGCGATCGCGCGCCATGCCGTAGGCGAGCGCCTTCTGCGAGACGTCGGACACCGAGAGCGAGCGGTAAAGCGGCGTCCCCATCGAGTACAGGTTGTTCTCGCAGATGAAGACCACCGGCAGCCGCCAGAGGGCCGCCAGCGCGACGCCTTCGTGGAACGCGCCCTGCGGGACGGAGCCATCGCCGAAGAAACACAGCGTGACGCGACCGTCGCCGCGGTACTTCGATGCGAAGGCGGTGCCGGCCGCCAGCGGGATGTGCCCGCCGACGATCCCATAGCCGCCCAGGAAGTTCTTGGAGGCGTCGAAGAGGTGCATCGACCCGCCCAGTCCCTTCGAGCAGCCGGTCGCCTTGCCGAAGAGCTCGGCGATGATTTCCTTGGCGGGCATCCCCTTGGCGTAGGCGTGCGCGTGCTCGCGGTAGGTCGCGATCACATAGTCCTCCGGCTTCAGCGTCGCCAGGGCGCCGACCGCCACCGCCTCCTGCCCGATGTAAAGGTGCAGGAAGCCCCCGAACTTGCGCAACGCGTAGGCCTTGGCCAGCGCCTCCTCCATCCGTCGGATGGCCAGCATCTGGTGGTAGTACTGGGCGAGCTGGGCTTTGTCGGGCATTCGTGACTTCTCGCGAAGCTCAGCGGCTTCGCGCTCGGTGGCGCTCATCTCCAAAGGTTCTCCTCGCTTGCGTCGTCGCCGCTGGGCACTTTTACGGAACCGCGAAGATATACCAAGAGGCGCGTCACCCGGGAAGATTTCAGCGCTCAATCTCGTGCGTGATCTGGCCGATAGGTTAGACACAAGATGGGCGCCACGAGTGTAGCCAGCACGGAGACGGCCCGGGATGGCAAGAGTGGATTGGAGGGCGACGCGACCGGACGTGGCGAAATCCTCCTGGTGGATGACGAGCACTCCATCGCGCGCGCTTATGCCCGCACCTTGGGCGCGGCTGGGTTCACAGTCGAGACCGCCCACGACGGCAAGGCGGCGGCGGCGGCGACCCGGGCCCGAAAGTTCGACGTCATCGTCAGCGACATCACGATGCCCGGGATGAACGGCCTCGAGCTGCTGCGGCTGGTGCGAGAGCACGATCTGGACGTCCCCTTCGTCCTCATGACGGGCGGCCCTGCGATCGACAGCGCCGTGCGGGCGATGGAGTACGGGGCTTTGCGCTACCTCATCAAGCCGGTCGCGCCGGCCGAGCTGGAAGAGGTCGTGACCCGAGCGGTGCGCCTGCACCAAATGGCGCGCATCAAGCGCGAGGCGCTGGACATGTACCGCCTCGAAGGGAAGGCCCTGGGGGACCGGGCCGGTCTGGAGGCGCGGTTCGCGCGCGCCATGGAGACCCTCTGGATCGCCTACCAGCCCATTGTCTCCTGGGCGCGGCGCTCGACGTTCGCCTACGAGGCGCTGGTCCGCAACGAGGAGCCGACGCTGCGCTCCCCGCCCGATCTGTTCGAGGCGGCGGAGCGCCTGGGGCGCTTGCAGGAGCTCGGACGCACCGTGCGGGACCGGGTGGCCAAGACGCTCGACGAGCAGCCGACCTCCGAGCTCATCTTCGTCAACCTGCACGCCATGGAGCTGGCCGACGATTCGCTCATCGCGCCGGACGCGCCGCTGTCGCGCCACGCCGGCCGGGTGGTCCTGGAGGTCACCGAGCGGGCGCCGCTGGAGCAGATTCGCGATGTCACCGCCCGCGTCGCGCAGCTTCGGGCGCTGGGTTATCGGATCGCCGTCGACGATCTGGGCGCCGGCTACGCGGGGCTCACCAGCTTCGCCCACCTCGAGCCGGAGGTCGTCAAGGTCGACATGTCGCTCATTCGCGGGATCGATCTATCGCCGATGAAACAGAAACTGCTCGGGTCGATCGTGGGCCTGTGTCGGGATCTCGGCATCGAGATCATCGCGGAGGGGGTCGAGACCGAGGCCGAGCGCGACGCGCTGGTGAAGGTGGGCGGCGATCTCTGCCAGGGCTACCTCTTCGCCCGCCCCGACCGGCCCTGGGCGGTCACCAACTTCGGACCGTGACGGCCGCAGGCCGGCACTACTTCGGACCGTGACCTGCTAGGCTCTGCCTCCGTGGAGGTCGAGCTCACGAAAGAGTATCGGTTCGAGGCCGCGCACCGTCTGCCGCGCGTCCCGGCCGGGCACAAGTGCCAGCGTCTTCACGGCCACAGCTACAAGGTCGAGCTCGTGGTGCGGGGGCCGGTCGACCCCGACACCGGATGGCTGATCGACTTCGGCGTGATGGACGACGCCTGGGGCGAGATGCACGCGCTGCTCGACCACCAGAACCTCAACGACGTCCCGGGCCTGGAGAACTCGACCTGCGAGAA
>CAYTTF010000103.1:0-12926 GCA_964440665.1 uncultured Myxococcales bacterium
ACCTGACACCCGCCCCCGCCCGGTTCAAACTTCCCCCGTGCCGCCCAAAGATCCGATCGACGAAGCCGACGAAGAGTCATTCCCAGCCAGCGACGCGCCCGCCTTCACCGGCGCCCACGCCGGGCCACCGATGGATCACCCTCCCCTCCGCATCCTCGTCGACGTCCCGCCCGGCTCCCCCGACGAAGCCTACTTCCGCACCGCCCTCGCCCGCTTCGACGGTCGCGTCGCGGTCACCTACGCCACCGGCGACGCCTTCGTCCGCGCCCTCCCCGACGCAGACGTCATCGTCGCCGGCGACCTGACCGACGACGACCTGGTGCGCGCGCCCCGCCTCCGCTGGCTCAGCTCGGTCGCCGCCGGCCTCGACGAAATCGCCACCCCCGCGCTCCTCGCCCGGAACGTCGCCGTCACCAGCGCGAGCGGCGTGCACGGCCCGAACATCGCCGAGCACTTGATGGCCATGATCCTGATGTTCACCCGCGGGATGCCGAAGCTGTTTCGGGCGCAGCTCGCCCGTCGGTGGGAGCGCGATCTGAAGTCGCGCTCGGACGGGCCCGGGGAGCTGACGGGGAAGACGCTGCTCATCGTCGGTCTCGGGCGGATCGGCGAGGCGCTGGCGGTGCGGGCGCGACCGTTCGGGGTGCATGTGGTGGCGGTGAAGCACGATCCGGGGAGCCGGCACGACGCGGACGTCGGCGTCGACGAGCTGCTGCCGGTCGGCGCGCTCGACGACGCCCTGGGGCGGGCCGATCACGTCTGCCTCACGGTGCCGCTGACGCGCGCCACGCACCACCTGATGGACGCGCGCCGGCTCGGGCGGATGCGCCCGGGCGCGTTCCTCTACAACGTGTCGCGCGGCGCGGTGATCGACCAGGCGGCGCTGGTGGAGGCGTTGCGCGCGGGCAAGCTGGCGGGCGCGGGGCTGGACGTCTTCGAGGAAGAGCCGCTCCCCGCGGGAAGCCCGCTGTGGGACCTCGACAACGTGATCCTCACGCCGCACGTCGCCGGGGTGACGCCGCTCTACTACCAGCGGACGGCGGCGCTGTTCGCCGACAACCTCGACCGGTTCCTCTCGGGCCGCCCGCTCGCCAACCGGTTCGAGCCCGAGCGGGGGTATTGACGGTCGGCGGCGTGCGTCCGACGTCTCTGACGAGCATCGAGACCGCCTGACTCGCGGTGGTTGCGAAGAAGCCCGCTTGCCCGGTGGCTTCAGCGTCGGTCACCGCCGTGCCAACTTGGGCCCTCTTCGCTGCCGGGCGCCTCGGGCCCCGATGACCCAGACCTCGTCCAGCTCGCGAAGGATTTCGAAGTAGAGGTGGCACCGTGTCTTCACCAGCAGGCATCGATGAACTGTCCGACCGCCGCGGGCCGAAAACACGGAAAATGAATCAGGTCGTTCGGTGATGGCCGCCAGTGCTGCTGCGAGCTCCTGTTCGAAGCGCTCCGCAGCCTTCCAACGGTTCGCCCGCCACCAGCGCCTCCGACCCAGGATCTGCACCGCCGCCCCAGGCGCGACGATCAGCTTCATCAGGGCGCGCGTACGCGCGCGAGCAACTCGTCGCCCGAGATTCCTTGGCCGGCGGCGATCGCGGCCCGACCGCGCTCTAGCTCGCCTTCTAGATCGGCTCGCTCTTCGGACGTCATCTCGTCGTCCGCGTCGACCATGACCAGCGTGAGCTCGGTGCCCTCCGGCAGGTCCGTCGTGCCCTCGACCACGATCTGACCGCCTTTGACTCGGGCGTGCAGCGTCGACATGGCACGAGCCTACCATGGCAAGCCTCCCCCTTGAACGATCGCCCGACGCGGAACTGGTCGATCCATTGCGCGCGGGCAAGCTGGCGGGCGCGGGGCTGGACGTCTTCGGCGCTGTTCGCCGACAACCTCGAACGATTCCTCTCGGGCCTCCCGCTCGCCAACCGGTTCGACCGCGAGCGCGGCTATTGACGGGCGGCGGCGGCGCCCCGAGGGTAAGCGACGCGCTTCCTACGGTGCATCCTCTTGAAGCCGAAACCGCGGCGCCTTCCGACGCCGGCCACCGCCTGCGGCGACGATGGAGATCTCCAGCTGCGCCTGTGCTTCCGGAGTAATCCGGATGCGCATCAGATTGCGCGAAGCCGGCGAAGCATTTCCTCGGCCGAAATACCCTCACCACGCGCGGCCTGCTCCATCCCACGTTCGATCGACGCATCGAGCTCGGCTCGCTCCTCGGCCGTCATCTCGTCGCACTCAGCGACTGCGATCTCGACCTCCGTACCGTCCGGTAAATCGATGGGGTCGTCCACGATGATCCGTCCGCGCTCGATGCGCCCCCGAAGGATGGCCACGCGGAGAAGCATACCGCGAATCACGCGCGCCTAGGTCCCTTCGTCGGCCCACGGGTCGTTCTTGCGGCGGTCCTTGGGATCGTTGCGGAGGTGCGCCGGTATGTCGGAATCGGGTGCCGCGGCCTCGATCGGCGTACCCGCGTCGATGCGCAGCGCTCGCCGCACACCCTTGCCGGGCTTGGCGGCCTCGCCGCAGAGGTGCGCGAGCTGCGAACCCGTCCGCGGCCACAACCCGCTGCCGACGTTTTCCGCCAGCGCGCTGCGGTCGGCGGAGAACCGGACCGAAGCGATCCGCCGTCCCGTGACACCGCTGCGGACGCGCACAGTCGCCTGCCCACGTGACCCGGCGCCGCCGACCGTGCCGTCGATGTAGGCGGCGAGCCGCAGGGTCGCGGCCATCTCGCGATATTGCTCGGCGCTGTCGACTGGACGCAGCGACGTCGTGACCTGCAGCCCGCGCGCGCGCAACGTGCCGACGACGACCTGCTGGACGCGCGCGGCGCCCTCGCCCGTGAACCCGAACACCGCGACATTCCCATTGACGGTCGTCCCGTCGGATTTCGACTTCGATCTGGGACCGGCGCTGGCGGTCGCGGGCCGCCGCGCGGGCGCCGGTGGCGGCGCTTTCGCCGGGACCAGCACCTTGCCGTGCTTGGCCTTCGTCCAGTTGGAGAGCGACGGCTTGGGCGGCGCGGCGGCGCCGGCGAGCGGGACGACCCAGACGGCGAGAGCCAGGAACAACGATGGCCGAAGCAAGGTCAGAGCAGCCCGCCGTGAAAGCGCCCGAACGCTCGCGAGAGCATGGCCGACATCATGACGAACCCAACCCCGAAGACGAGGGCGTGGAGCGTCCGCCGGGATCGAACTTGCCCACGCGGCCGACCGCCAGATATCCGATCAACAGGTTCAAGAGTCGCCGGAGGACATTTACCATCGAAGCTCTCTCGCGGGACGATCAGATTGCTCTGTGGCGCGGGCCCCCGGGTCGCAGCCATCGGCTCGACGAAAGGCTAGTTCAGCCCGGGCTCTTGCCCGGACAGATCACCTTCTTGGCCTTGGGGCTTCCGTCGAAGCGCTTTCCTATTTCGACCACGTCGACTTCATCGCCTGCCTCGGGTCTGAAGTCACAAGCCTCGAAGTCGAACAATAGATCCCCGAGCTCGGGATGGTCGATGTATCCGAACCCCTTTTCCTTGCTGAACGATTTGATCCTGGCCATGTCGCGAATTGCCCCCGGTAGAACCTCGAACAACAACGGTACCGGGCGCAAATCTTCTGTCAACGCCGTCGACGTGCCGTGGCACGCGACGCGGATTCCCTTATTCGTGCATCAGCCCGCATGACCAAACGCAAAAACAGCGGACTCCCGTCCGGAAGTCCGCGGTTTCTCAGTAGCGGGGGCGTGATACACGGGCTAGACATCGCGGGATCATTGGAGATCTCCGCGCGGTTGGCAGCGTAGGTCGGAGGGCCGCAAGGTAGAGACGACCCGCGGCAAAAACAGCAATGCCTCGGGCGAGACCCTCAGCCCCCCTGTTGCCTTCCTCCTTACTGACCGGGCGCGCGGTACGCCGGCGACTTCTTCACGGCTTCGTCCATCTCCGCCGGCGTCAGCAGCTCGACGCATTCGCTGATCGTGACGCCGCCTGCCGCGACAATCGTTGCGCCGATCGCCGCCGCCGCCAGCTTGTTCGGGACGCTCATGACGGCGTAGTAGCTCGGCGCCCCCGCCGAAAAGTGGAACGACTCGAGCGCGCCATCGAGCGAGGCCGCCATTTTTTCCACGGCCGTCTTGCGGCCGGTGCCGCCGTCCTTGATGAGTCCCTTGGTGCCTTCGACGGTATAGCTGCCAGAGAGGAAGTACTTGAACATGATGTGGCTCCTTGACTGAAAGTTGATGGGTTCGATCCCCGTCCTTTAAATCGGACGTGGAAGCGAATCTACGGGAGCGGCCGGTCCTCCGGAATGCCCCTGTCGGCAAGGGTTGTCGCTTTTCCCTTACCAAACGGTAAGGTTTCGCTGTCCGCCTCCCGAGCGCGTTGGTAGACAGGGGGAGCCTTGACGACTCCTTCAACCCCCGTCCGGCCGGGTCGCAAGCTCACCCGGCGTGAGCGAGACGTGCTCGAGGCGCTGTGCGCGCCGCTGGCCGACGGCGGCGCGTTCGTGGAGCCCGCGTCGATTCGCGACATGGCCCAGACGCTCGGCATCAGCGACGCAGCGGTGAAGCAGCACCTGTTGCAGCTCTACAGCAAGCTCGACATTCACGAGGGTGCTGAGCGTCGACGGACCCGCTTGGCCAACAAGGCCGTCGAGGTCGGCATCCTGACCTTGGGCGCACCTTCATCCGGAGGTGGAGCCAAGGCGGACGATCCGCTGGCGCTCGCCCGCAAGGCCGCCACGTTCCGCAACTGGCGGGCGGCGTTCGATCACCTGTCGCGGGTGCCGCCCGCCGAGATCGAAAACTCCGCCGACGATCAAGAGCTTTTGGGCGAAGCCGCGCTCTGGTCGGGTCACCCCGACCCGTCGCTCGCGGCGCGCCAGCGGGCGTACGCGCTGCACCTCCAGGCCGGAAACGGCGTGCGCGCGGCCGTCGTCGCGCTCTCGCTGGTCGTCAACTACGCGATGCGCAGCAACATGAGTCAAGCGTCTGGCTGGCTCGCGAAGGCGCGCCGGCACCTCGACCCGAATCCCGAAGGCCTGGTGTACGGCTACGTTCAGGTGACCGAAGCCTTGTTTGAAGGCTTCGCCGGCCGGCTCGAGGCCGCGCTCCCGCCGGCGACGCGCGCGCTCGCCATCGCCGAGGAATGCGGCGACGCCGATCTGCGCGCGCTGTCGCTGGCCGCGCACGGCTACGCGCTGTGCGTGCTCGGCCGCCGCGACGAAGGGCGGCCGATGCTCGATGAAGCCATGGCCAGCGCCACGGGCGGTGAGCTCGGGCCGTTCGCCACGGGCATCGTGTACTGCCGCACCGTCTGCGCGAGCCTCGACACCCTCGACTACCAGCGCGCGCTCGAGTGGACCGACGCCATCGAACGCGCGGGCTCCGACGCTTGCATGGCCGGCTTCGCGGGCGACTGCCGAGCCCATCGCGCCAGCATCTACGTCATGCGCGGCGATTGGGAGGCCGGCGAGCGCGAAGCCACGACGGCCAGCGCCGAGGCGCGCAGTCTGGATCTGCGGCACGCCGGCCTCGCCGAAAACGAGCTCGGCACGATCCGGCTGCGCTCCGGCGACTTCATCGGCGCCGAAGCCTCGTTCCTGCGAGCTCACCAGCTGGGCCACTCGGCTCAACCTGGCCTGTCGCTGCTCCACCTCGCCCGCGCCGACGTCAGCGGTGCCCGCGCGCTCCTTCAGCGTGA
This sequence comes from uncultured Myxococcales bacterium, assembly GCA_964440665.1. Lineage (GTDB taxonomy): Bacteria > Myxococcota_A > Polyangia > Fen-1088 > Fen-1088 > JADGRB01. The sequence goes on from CAYTTF010000103.1 coordinate 5,687, forward strand.
GCTGGACCAGCTGCCCGTCGACTCCCCGCTACGCGCCAAGTTTCTCCCTTCGCTGTTCGAAATCGCCCTCGCGAGCGGCGATCTGGTCGCGGCCGCCGCCGCACGCCAGGAGCTGACGGCTCTCGCCATGCTTGCCGGCAGCTCGGTGCTGCGCGCCGAAGTCGCGACCGCCGACGGCAAGCTTCTGCTCGCCCAGAACGACACGCGCGCCGCCTGCGAAGCCCTCCGCGGCGCCGTCACCCTGTGGCGCGAGGCGGGCGCTCCATACGAAACTGGCTGCGCCCGCGTCCACCTCGCCCGGGCTCTGCTCCAAGCGGGCGATCGCGTCTCGGCCACCCTCGAGCTCCAGGCCGCCCGCGCGCTCCTCGAACCTCTCGGCGCCAAGCCCGCGCTCGAGCAGGCCGACAGCGTGACGCCGGGGTAGCCGTCGCGATGGGTTGGGGATAGGACGAACGAGCGCGGGTTTCTTCCCGCGCCCGACTAGAACTGAAATCGCCGCCCCGGGGTTACCGGAGCGGCGATGTCCAGACTCAGTAGCGGGGGCGTGATTTGAACACGCGACCTTCGGGTTATGAGCCCGACGAGCTACCAGGCTGCTCCACCCCGCATCAAGATTCGAAGCGGGCGAACGTTGCCCCATCGGACGCGGGCCGTCAAGGGTCATCGAGGACGGGAGCGCCCGGCAGGCTGTAATCTTGGGGGGTCTCGGCACCTCTGATAGTAGATGCCGCCGCGTGTGATGCCCGCTTCCAACCCGCCCTGCGCCTGCAACGAAGCCGATCGGAGCGCCTTTCTGACCTGGGTCGGTCGGCTGGTTCACGAGCATCGGGAGCGCCTCGTCCAGGTGGCGCGCCGCGAGGGGCTGGGCTCCGAAGACGCCTTCGATGTGGTCCAGGAGGCGTTCCAGACCTTCCTGACCCGCCCGGCGGCCCGGGCGCTGGTCGACGCGACCGACGAGGCGCGCGGGTCGCTGATCGTCATCACCCGGAACGCGGCCCGCAACCGCCGGCGCCTGGCCGCGGTCGCCCGGCCGCACGAATCGGCGGCGTCGGTCCTGGATGAGCTTCCGGCGGCATCGGCCAGCGTCGAGGATTTGCTGGCGGCGGCCGAGGACGAGGTGCGGCTGCGCGGATGCGTCTCGGGGTTGGGGGAGATGCAGAGAACCGTGGTGACGCTGCGGATGCTCGACGAGGCCGACGGAGACAACGTCGCTCGGACGCTCGGCATCACGCCGGCGCACGTGGCGGTGGTGCTCCACCGCGCCAAGGCGAACCTGCTCGCCTGCATGACGACCGGGCCCGGCGGCCGAGAGCCGGATGGTCCCGAATAACCCGACCGAGACGAGGAGAGCCATGTCCAACCCGAAGCAGATCGAGATCACCGACCTCAATTTCGATTCAGAGGCGCTGCAGTCGCCGCTGCCGATACTGATCGATTTCACGGCTGCCTGGTGCCCGCCCTGCCGCGCGATCGCGCCGCACATCGACGCCATCGCGACGGCCTACGACGGCCGCGTCCGGGTCGGCACCTGCGACGCCGACTCCAATCCCGAGCTGCTGGCCAAGCTGGATGTTCGCTGCATGCCGACGCTGCTCATGTTCAAGCAGGGCCGTGTGGTCGGCCAGATCGTGGGGGCGGCGCCGCGCGCGAAGATCGAAGCGCTGGTCGGCAAAGCGCTCGATTGAAGGCGGCGCACGATTCGGCCCTGGGCTCGGCGCCGACCCGATGTGGCCGCTATGCTTCCCGCACGACGTCCCGCCGACGCCAGACGGACGCCAGCCACGGTTGCTGCTCGAACGGCACGCCCGGCGGCCGATAGTAGTGGAGGATCTCGTCGAAGCCCGCCGCGCCCACGAAGCGCTGCCACGCCGAAAGGTCGTGGAACACGCCGTAGCGATCGCCGCCCGACCAGCCCTCCCGGTTGTCGCCGCGCGGGTTGGATGAAAACAGCACCCCGCGCGGGCGCAGCGCCGCGTGCAGCTCACCAAGGACGCGCGGAAGCTCCTGGCTGGGGACGTGGAACAGCGACGCGTTGGCGAAGATGCCGTCGAATTCCACGTTCGGCAGGTCGAGGTGCAGGAAATCCTGGTGCAACACCTCGCACCCGGTGAGCTGGCGCGCCATCTCGACGAAGCGTGCGGATCCCTCCAGCCCGACCGCCCGATGTCCGAGGCTCTGCAAGGTCAGCAGGTCGCGGCCCGGCCCGCAGCCGAAGTCCAGGATCGCAAACGGCGGCGTCCCCTCGATGTGATCGAGGAGCGCCGCGATGTTCGCCGAGACGTCGTGGTCGTGCGTGCCCGCCCAGAACGACTCCGCCGCCAGGTCGTAGTGCGTGATCGTTCGCTGGGTCAGCGCCGCCAGCTCGTCTGGCGTCAGCGTGCGATGGCCGTCCGACATCTCGTCGGAGATTACTTCTTCTTGCCGGCCACCTGCTTGGCGGTCACCGCATCCAGCTTCTTGCGGTTGTCGTCGGCGGTCTTACTTTGCTTTTGATCGGCCTGCTTGCGCATCGACTTCGGAGATTTATCACCCATGGTCCGCTCACCATGCGCACGGTCGGCGGATAAGACAGGAGTCCCCAGATGAAAGCCGTTGTTTTGACCGCCTATGGCGACGTGGACAAGCTCGAGCTCAGGGAAATCCCCGATCCCAAGGTGGGGCCAGGCGAAATCAAGGTCCGGATGGCCGGCGCCAGCATCAACCCCGTCGACTGGAAGCAGCGAAGCGGCGCCATCGCGAAGTACATGCCGCTCGATCTGCCGGCCGTTCTGGGCCGAGATGCGTCCGGCGAGGTGGTCGAGGTCGGAGCGGGGGTCACCGCCTTCAAGGTCGGTGCGCGGGTGCTGGGGCGCGTGATGGGGGGCTACGCCGAGCTGGTCGTGGCGCCGGTGGATAGCTGGGCGGAGGTTCCGGCCAAGATGGATCTGGCCGACGCGGGCGCCCTGCCGCTGGTTCTGCTCACTGGCGCGCAGTTGATCGAGGAGGCGGCGAAGGTCGCCAAGGGCCAGCTGGTACTGGTCACGGGCGCGCTCGGCAGCGTGGGCCGGGTCGCCGTTTTCGCGGCGAAGGCGCGGGGCGCCAAAGTCTACGCGGGCGTCCGGCGCAAGCAGAAGGCGGAGGCCGCCAAGCTGGGCGCGGACGTCGTCGTGGCGCTGGACGACGCGGACGAGCTCGGCCCGCTTCCGCAGCTCGACGCCATCGCCGACACCGTCGGGGGCGAGACGATCCAGAAGCTGCTCGCCAAGGTGAAGTCGGGCGGCACCATCGGGAGCGTCGTCGGCGAGCCGGCCGGGGCCAAGGAGCGCGGCATCGTCGTGCGCGCGATGCTCACGCACTCCGACCCCAAGCGCCTGGGCGAGCTGGCGCGGGCCGTCGCCGATGGACGGCTCGTCATTCCGATCGCCAAGCGGTTTCCCCTCGCGCAAGCGGGCGAGGCGCAGAAGGTGGCGGAGGCCGGCGCGGGCGGCAAGGTCGTCCTGGTCGGCTGACCGAGCGTCGCGGATCGATCGCCGCAGATGCGTCGCGATCGATCGCCGCAGATCCAGATTTCCAAGCTCGGGGTGCTCGGGTAAGATCCCCACCCTGCTTCGCCCCCTCTAGCTTGGAGACACCCGATGCGCGCACGCTCACTTTGCACCTTGGCCCTCACGATCGCCACGATGGCCGCAGCCTGCGGCAGTAGCTCCAGCGGCACGGGAACTGGCGGGACCTCTGGAGGTGGACACGCGGGCACCGGCACCGGCAGCGGCGGCACCAGCGCGGCCGGCACCGCGGGTACCACGGGCACGGGCACGGGCGGCACCGGCGCCGGAACGGGAGCCGGCGGCAGCACGGCGACCGGCACTGCGGGCACCAGCGGCGGCGGCGTGAGCGGAACCGCCTGCACCACCGACGGCGGCGTGAGCGGAACCGCCGGCACCAGTGGCGGGGGCGTGAGCGGAACCGCGGGCACGGCCGGCGGCGGCCAGGGTGGATCCACGGCGGGCACCGGCGGCGCGAACGCCAACGCGTGTCCCACCAACGCGACCTTCTGTTCGGGATTCGAAACGGCGGGCCAGCCCAGCAACTCGATCTACATGGTCAACGCCGCCCCGGGCGACTGGAGCCGCGATTTCGCGATCGACACCACCCAACATCACGCTGGGAATTCGTCCCTCCTGGTGAAGAACAGCGGCGCGACCGGCAGCTCGGGCAGCGCCTACCGCATGCTGGCGGTGCCGGCCACCGCGGGCGCGTTCTGGGCGCGCTTCTGGGTCCAGAGCGACGTGGCGATGGGCAGCGTCGATCACAACGCGTTCGCCGGCGGCTCCATCGGCAGCGGTCCGAACGATCTGATGATCGAGTTCGCGGAGGACGTCGGGATCGCGTTCAACACCTCCGATTCCGATCAGTGGCCGACGGGCTACGGGCGCCTCTCGGGTGGCGGCACCAATCCCTACACGATACCGGCGATGACCTGGAAATGCGTCGAGATCTCCTACGACGGCACCAACCGCGTGCAGCAGCTCTACATAGGCGGCACCCAGCTCATCAATGCGACCGGCTATCCGGGATCGGTGGAGGCGCTGACCTACTTCAAGTTCGGGTTCGACGCGTACCACGGCCCCCCCCGTCAGATGTGGTACGACGACGTGGCCGTCACGCCCACGCGAATCCCCGGCGGCGGTTGTCCGCCTTCGTAATCCGCCAGGCGCGGAGCCCGCTCTAGGGTTTCGACTACGGCGCTGCGGGAGCCGGCGCGGGCGACGGCGCCGCGCTCGCGTACTTCGCGATGAGGCGGCCGATCCGCGGCACGGCCGCCTCGACGTGCTTCTTGCCGGTCGGGCGTAGCTTGTCGTAGGCCTTGCGGAGGGTCGGGTTCTTGGCGCGGGCGGCGCGCTCGTCGCTGATGGCCAGCAACGCGTCGGCCACCTGACCGGCGCGCGCGTTCATGAGGGCACCCACCGGCTCGTTGCGCGCCTGCGCGTCGGCCCAGAACGGCTCCAGCCGCTTCACGAAATCGTCCAACATGTGATCGATCGCTTCGGGGACGAAGCCCGGCTTGACGGCCTTGACCACGGCGAAGGCGGCCTTGACCGCCAGGCCGGTGAGCCCACCCTTCGAATCCACCTCTTCTTCGACCAGCTTGCCGCAGTCGGCGATCACCTTCGGGCGGTTGCCCGGCACCAGCAAGATCTCGCTCAGGTTCGACATGGCGGGGAATTTACACCACCCGGGGGCGCCGTGGTACGGATGGCCGAATGGCTCGGCTGCCTTCACCTCGCGCGGCGCTCGCGACGCTGACGGGGCTCAACTTCCTCAACTACGTCGACCGGTTCGTGCCGGCCGCCGTGATGCCGTCGATCATCGCCTCGCTGCACCTGCGCGACTCGCAAGCGGGCTCGCTGTCGACGCTGTTCATCTTGAGCTATTCGTTCGTCTCGCCCATCGCGGGGCGCCTCGGCGATCGGCGACCGCGCTTTCAGCTGGCGGCGATCGGCGTCTTCATCTGGAGCGCGGCCACCTTCGGCTCGGGTCTGGCCCCGACCTTCGCGGCGCTGGTGCTGGCGCGCGCTCTCACCGGCGTCGGCGAGGCCAGCTACACCGTGGTGACGCCGTCGCTGCTGTCCGATTTCTTCCCGCCATCTCGCCGCGGCCGCGCGCTGGCGATTTTCTACGCCGCGATCCCGGTCGGCTCGGCGCTGGGTTACGTGTTGGGGGGCGCGATCAACGCGCGCTTCGGCTGGCGGTGGGCATTTTTCCTGGCGGGTATTCCGGGCGCGGCGCTGGCGGCGCTCTTGCTGTTCCTGAAGGATCCCCCCCGCGGAGCACTCGACCCGGGCGGGGCGCGGGCCGCCGGCGCGCATCTGCTCTCGCTGCGCGAATCGCTCGTGGCGCTGGGGCGCTACCGGAGCTTCGTCTACAACACGGTGGCGCAGATCATCTACACGTTCGTGGTGGGCGGGCTCGCCACCTGGATGCCGACCTACTTCGTGCGGGTCCGCCACCTGCCCCTGGCGTCGGCGGACATGACCTTCGGTGGGGTGTTGGCGGGGGCGGGCCTGGTCGGGACCTTGATAGGTGGAAAGCTCGGCGATCGTCTGGCCGAGCGCCATGCCGCCGGCCACTTCCTGCTGGCCGGCATGTCGCTGGTCCTGTCGCTGCCGTTCGCCGTGATCGGGGTCCTGGCGCCGTCACCTGCTATCTTTTGGCCCGCGATGTTCGTGGCGCTGACGCTCCTATTCCTCAATACCGGGCCGCTGAACGCCGCCATGGCGAACGTGCTGCCGGCGGCCCTGCGCGGTTGGGGCTTCGCGATCAACACCACGGCGATTCACCTGTTCGGCGACGCCGCCTCGCCCTACGTGATCGGGTTCGTCTCCGATCGCACCGGTCTGCAGCTGCCCGTGTTGATGACGGCGGCGCTCCCGATCCTGGCGGGCCTGGTCCTCCTCGCCGCGCGAAAGTCGCTGGCGCGCGACCTGGCCGTCGCGCAAGGCGGCGCGCCGCCGGCGACGTCATGAGCGACTACACACCCGAGCTGGAGGCCGCGGCCCGGATCGCGCGCGAGGCGGCGGTGCTGGTGCGCGGCTACCACGGCAAGCGGATGGTCATCGAGAGCAAGACCGGCGGCGAGCCGGTGACCGAGGCCGACAGAGCCGCCAGCGCGCTGATCGTCGAGCGCCTCCACGCCGCGTTTCCCAAGGATGTGATCCTCTCGGAAGAGGTCCCCGACAGCGGCGCGCGGCTCGGAAAGCGGCGGGTCTGGATGGTCGATCCGATCGACGGCACCAGCGACTTCATCCTGGGCGACGTCGGGTTCGTGGTCATGATCGGCCTGGCCGTCGAGGGGCGCCCGATGGTGGGCGCGGTCGCGCATCCGCTCTCGGCGAAGGTCTACGGCGGCATCGTCGGCGTGGGGGCGTGGGTCGAGGGGCAGGACGGCGTGCGCGAGCCGTTGCGGACGTCGACGATCGACGGGCCGCCCGGCATCCGGCTGGTGGCGTCGAAGACCCACCGCACCTCGCGCATCGACAAGATCAAACGCGCGCTGCAGATCCAGGACGAGATCAACGTCGGCAGCGTCGGGCTCAAGATCGGACTGGTATCGCGGGCCGAGCGCGATCTCTACGTCTACACGGGCGGGCGCACCAAGATCTGGGACACCTGCGGCCCGGAGGCGATCCTGCGCGGCGCCGGCGGCCGCATGACCGACGTGGATGGCGTGTTGCTGGTCTTCGATCGAGAGGATCTCTACAAC
>CAYTTF010000104.1:0-12788 GCA_964440665.1 uncultured Myxococcales bacterium
CACGGCGTCGATCTCGTCGATGAACACGATCGTGGGCGCGCTCTTCTTGGCTTCCTTGAAGAGATCGCGGACGCGCGCCGCCCCCAGGCCCACGAACATCTCGATGAACTCCGAGGCGCTGATCGAGAAGAACGGGACGCCAGATTCGCCGGCCACCGCGCGCGCCAGCAGCGTCTTGCCCGTTCCGGGCGGGCCCGCCAGCAGGACACCGCGCGGGACTTTCCCGCCCAGGCGCTGGAAGCGCTCCGGCTCCTTGAGAAACTGCACGATCTCTTGCAGGTCCGACTTGGCCGCCTTGAGCCCGGCGATGTCGTCGAACGTAACATTCACAGAGGTGGCCTTGTCGAACTTGCGGCTCTGGTTCTTGATGAGGCCGCCCAGCATGCCGCCTGCGCCCAGCATCCCTTTGGTCCGCTTGGACATCCAGACCCAGGCCGCGATGATCAGCACCCAGGGCAGGAGGGTGAAGATGATCTGCATCCCGAACGGCTGCTTCTGGCTCCGGACGGTGATTCGCACTCCCTTTTGACGAAGCAGCGGCAGCAGCTGGGAGTCGTTGGGCGCGACGTTGGTCTGCAGCGTTTTGACCTGACGGCCATCGAGTGGCTCGGGGCTCTTCAAGGTCGCCTCGACCACCTCGCCGTCGAGGGTGACCGACTCGACCTTCCCCTGCTCGATCCACTGGTAGAGCTGCGAGTAGGCGATGGGCGGCTGCGGGGCCCCTTCGGTGTAGTTCTTCCAAAACCACATCGCCATCAACATGAGCGGCAGCATCAGCACCATCCGGCGCGAGAGGCGCGGCTCCGGAGATCCCGGCGGCTGCGGGCTGTTGTCGTTGTTTTGTCCGGCCTCGGCCATGGCGGTCACCCTCTTCGACGGAAGCGCGCCCAGCGGCCCGCCTTTGCTGGGGAGAGTTCTAGCGCGTGGCCGAACATAAGGCTCATCCGCAATGCAGACAGCCGCGATCGGCCGAATAGTGGACCCCCGTCAGCGCGATGGGTCGGTTCGCGCCGCGAGCTTCTCCAGCACCTCGGCGATCGGTACCCCGGCCCAGTGTCGGCCCATGTTGCGGTTGTTCGAGAGCGTGCGCGGCCGCATCCGATCGATGTAGAGCGTGCCGCGCAGGTGGTCGATCTCGTGCTGCAGGATGCGGGCGTACCAGCCGCTGGCGTCGATCACGGTGGGCGTCCCCCTGTGGTCGAGCGCCTCGACGCGCGCGGTGCGGGCGCGCGGCACCACCGCCTGGAAACCGTCGACGCTCAGACATCCCTCGAAGAATTCGATCGTCTCCGCACCCAGCGTGAGACGCGGGTTGGCGATGACGTGAAAGGGGACCGGCGCGCGTTCGGCCGCGTCGTTCTCCCCGATATCCTCGATGACCGCCAGCTGTAGTGGCAGGCCGATCTGCGGCGCGGCCAGGCCAACGCCGGGCGCCTCGCGCATCGTCTCGCGCATCAGCTCGATGAGCTGCTGGATCTCGTCGCCGACGATCTCGGCGGGGGTGAGCGGGCGGGCGACCTCGCGGAGGACCGGGTCCCCCGCCTGGACAATTTTGAGCTGCATGGCCCGAGTCTACCCAAGCAGCGCCACGCTGGCGTTCTTCCGCGATCAGCTGGTCTGATCGACGGTGGGCAGCGGGTCGCCCGCGAGGAGCCCGGCGAACGCGGCTTCGTCGAGCGTCGCGACGCCGAGTCTGGTGGCCTTGTCGAGCTTCGTCCCGGGGCTCTCGCCGACCACGAGATAGTCGGTCTTTCCGGAGAGGCTGTTGGTGACTTTGCCGCCCGCGGCCTCGATGCGGGCCTTGGCCTCCTCGCGCGACAGAGCGGCCAGCGTACCGGTGATGACGAAGGTCTTGCCGATGAGGTGGCCGGTGCGCGCGGCGCGTTGCTCGTCCAGCTTGACCCCTGCACGCCGCAGCTTCTCGAGAAGCTCGGCGGTCTCCACGCGATCGAAGAACGAGCGGATCGCGCCGGCGATCACGGTGCCCACGCCGTCGACGGCGGCGATCTCGTCGGCGGACGCCGCGGCGATCCGATCGATCGATCCGAAGGCGTCGGCCAGGGCCCGCGCCGCCGACGCGCCGACGTGGCGGATCCCGAATCCGTAGAGCAGGCGATCGATGGGACGGTTCTTGGCCTCGGCGATGGCGGCTTCCAGGTTCGCGATCGATCTTTCCTTGAAGCTGGGGAGCTGGCCGAGCTCGGCGGCGGTCAGAGAGAAGATGTCGGCCGGCGTCGCGATGAGGTTCCGGTCGAGCAGCTCGGCGGCGGTCCGCTCGCCCAGGTGCTCGATGTCCATCGCCCCCCGCCCGGCGAAGTGGACGATTCGCCCCAGCACCTGCGCGGGGCACTGCAAGTTCGGGCAGCGCGCGATGGCCTCGCCCTCCGGGCGGACGATCGGCGTGCCACAGACGGGGCAATCGGTCGGCATCACGAAGCGGCGCTCGTCGCCCTTGCGCAGGCTGGGAATCGGCGCGACCACCTCGGGAATCACCTCGCCCGCGCGGCGCACAACGACGCTGTCGCCGATGAGCACCCCTTTGCGCTCGACCTCCTCGGCGTTGTGCAACGTCGCCATCGAGATCGTGACGCCGCCGACGCGCACCGGGTCGAGCACCGCGAAGGGGGTGACGGCGCCGGTGCGGCCGACGCTGACCTGGATGTCGAGCAGCTTGGTGGTCTGCTCCTCGGCGGGAAATTTGTACGCGATCGCCCAGCGCGGAAACTTCGAGGTGGCGCCCAGCTCGTTGGCGTCCGCGAGCCGGTCGACCTTGATGACCGCGCCGTCGATCTCGTGCTCGAGCGCGTGCCTGCGCGCAGCCATGTCGGCCACATAGGCCCGGACCTCGTCGCGCGTGGCGCAGGGTTTGGATTCCGGGTGCGTGCGCAGGCCGACCTCGCGCAGCAGCGCCAGCGTTTCGCTGTAGCTCGCTGGCGAGCGCCCCTCGATCCGGATCAGGCCGTGAAAGTAGACGCTGATCGGGCGGGCGGCGGTGACGGCGGGATCCTTTTGTCGCAGGAGCCCGGCCGTCGCGTTGCGCGGGTTGGCGAGCAACGGCTTGCCCGCTTCCCCCAGCTCCTTGTTGAGGCGGGCGAAATCGTCGAGGCGCAGGAAGACCTCGCCGCGCACCTCCAGCCAGGCGGGCGGATCGGCCGTGCGGAGTCGGGTCGGCACGCCACGGATGGTGCGGACGTTGGCGGTAACGTCCTCGCCGACGTCGCCATCGCCGCGGGTCGCGCCGCGGATCAGGATGCCGCGCTGGTAGACCACCGCCACCGAGACCCCGTCGATCTTGGGCTCGCAGACGTAGGTCGGTTCACGGCCGAGCCCCTTGACGACCCGGTCGTGCCAGGCCGAGAGCTCCGCGTCGTCGAACACGTTGTCGAGCGAGAGCAGGCGCGACGAATGCGGAACGGGCGCGAACCGCGCGGCCGCGACGCCGCCGACCCGCTGCGTGGGGGAGTCCGGTGTCAGCAGCTCAGGGTGTCGTTGCTCGAGCGCACCGAGCTCGCGCAGGAGCAGATCGAAATCGGCGTCGGAGATCTCGGGCGCATCGAGAACGTAGTACCGGTGGCTGTGGTGCTCGATGCGCGCGCGGAGCTCCTCCACGCGACGCTTTGCCGCGGCGAGCTCGGCCTCGTCGGCGCCGTGCATGATCCGTTCGTACCACGACTCGCGGCGTCTGCGCGCCGGGTCGGTCGCAGACTACAACCCGGTCGAGCGCGGAAGCGCGGCGTGGATCAGCCGCGGAGATGAACCAGCACGGCGGTGAGGGCGAGGGCGACGGGCAGCAGCAGCCAGAGGCTGCGGGACGAAGCCACCGCCCGATGAAGAACCGTCAGCCGCTCGGTCGCCAGCGCCGCCTCCGGAACCGGCGCGGGCATCGCCAGGGCGGCCTGCGGCCAGCTCCACTGCGCGAAGTTGGGCCGCCGCGCGACTTCCGCCGTCCCGTGAACGCGGCGCCGGGGCGGACGGGTTTCGACCGCGCGCAGGTCGCGCTGCACGCCCGCCGCGACCACCACCGACGGCAATGGATGCCCGCAGGTCGGCGGCAGTCGGGTTGGCAGCGGCCGCGGCTCGCGGGGCAGCCGGGACGGCTCCCCGTACCGCGCGGTGCGGGCGCGCGGGCCGCCGTCGAGATCGACGTCGAGCGACAGCCGCGGGATGCCGTCGCTGGTGGCCGGATCGACCGCGATCTTGCTGATCACGCCGGCGGACGCGACGCCGTCCTCGCCGAGCACCACGTCGACGCCGCCGTCGAGACGCAGGAACGGCAGCGTCGCCGTGAGGCGAATGACCCGCTCGTCGACCCGGGCCTCGCAGCGCAGGGGCCGATCGACCCCGTCGATGCGCAGCTTCGCGGGCAACACCTGCTTTCTCCGCGTGTCGATGAAATGCTCGAGCGCGCCGACGACGCCCGGCGCCAGCCCTTCGAAGGCGATCGCCAGCCCGAGGCCGCGCGGGACCGCGGTCACCCGCACGACCCGGCCGATGACGATGCGCGGACCGCCCAGCAAGAGCAAGCTACAGCGGACGGCAGCGCCGATCGGACAGGCTTCGGCGCAGACGATCGAGAGGCCCGTCGCGCTCAGGTCCAGCCCGCGGCCGTAGAGTCTTCCCTTGCCGTCGATCCGCGTGAGACAGATCGCCTCTTCGTACGGAATGCGGGGAGAGATTCTCCGAGGCTGTGCCATCAACTGCCTTGGATCCCATTGTGGCACTCGCCGCGTACGATGAAAGGTGTAAGCGACCGTCCGTTACATTTCGGGCGGATTTCCTGCCACATCCGCGGTGGAGTAGGCGGGGGTGGTCGAGTCCACCCGCGCCGGCCAGGGGGGCAGCGCCGGAAGCCCCAGCGCCTCGCGGACGGGCGCGAATGAGCGTCGGTGGATCGGGCAGGCGCCGAGGCGGCCGAGCGCGCCCACATGCGCCTCCACCGGGTAGCCCTTGTGCTTGGCAAAACCGTATCCCGGGAACCTGGCGTCGAGAGCGACCATGTGGGCGTCGCGCGCGGTCTTGGCCAGGATGGACGCCGCCGCTATCGACAGACTCTTGGTGTCACCCTTGACGATCCCCTGCTGTGGCAGCGCGAGCTCGCGCAGCTTGCGGCCGTCGATGAGGAGGTGCTCTGGGGCGGGGGAGAGCGCCTCGATCGCCCGCCGCATGGCCAGCAGGCCCGCCCAATAGATGTTGATGCGGTCGATTTCTTCGACCTCCGCGAACGCGACGGTCCACGCGACGGCGCTGGCCTTGATGACCGGCGCCAAGCGCTCGCGCGACGCGGGGTCGAGGCGCTTCGAATCGTCGACCTCCGGGATCCGCGTGCCCGGCGCGAAGATCACCGCCGCGGCGGCGACCGGGCCAGCCAGGGGGCTCATGCCGGCTTCGTCGACGCCCGCGATGTGGACCACGCCGGTCTTCCAGAGCGCCGTCTCGAAGCGGAGCATGGTCCGCAGCCGCTGCCCTTCCGCGCGGTTGTCCCGGCGGCGGCGCTCGATCGCGTTCAGGATCGCGCGGGCGCCGGCGCGCGGATCGACACGCAGCGCCGCCTCGATCGCCGCCGGCAGTGGTCGGCCCCTGTCGATGTAGCGGGCGCGCAGCGCCGCCATCGACTGGGGCGGTCGCGGCTCGGTCACGGCGGCAGAGAGGTGAGGGCGGCGCGCGCCTCGGCGGAATGCGTGCCGATCGGCGCCAGCTCTAGATACCGGCGGTAACTTTCGCGCGCGTCGTTCACCTGGCCGTTCGAACGCTGGACCGCGCCGATGACCATATAGGCGTCGGCGAGCCGTTGATCGGTGACGATCGCGAGGTGGGCGAGGTCGAGCGCCTCCGCGGACCGACCCTGCGCCAGCGCGGCCTCCGCGCGGTGGATCAGGAGCTCCGCCGAATCGATCGTCGGCGCCGCGGCCACGCTTTGGTGGTGGGCGGCCTGCGCGTGCAGCGCCCAGGCGATCCCGAGCGCCAGGACCGCCGCGCCACCGATGACGGCGATGGCGCGCTTGCGCCCGGCGACCGGTGCCTCCCGATCGTAGACCGGCGCCAGGATCGGATTGGACCGGCTGGCGTCGATCGGCTGCTCGGCGTCCACCAGCCAGTGCAACGTCGACTCCGAAAGGGCCATCTCCTGGCCGGGCTCGGCGGCCGGTTCGGCCGGCTTGTCGGTGGACGCCGGCTGGTCGGGCTTGGTGACAAGCGGCGCATCGCCGGCCGGCGGCTCGCTGGGCTGCGACTCCGGCGGCGGCCAGACGGGCTCGTCGGCGCTCGACTTGTCGGCGGCCGCGTCGATGCTCACCGCCGCGGCCGGCTGAGCTTGCGGATCGGTTTCCGGTTTTGCGTCGGCCTTCATCTCGAGTGCCGTCTCTCCCGGTAGGGCCGCATCCAGTGGGCCGGCCTCGGCCGCCGCTGGCTGCCCGTCACGATCCGCATCTTTCTTCGGCTCGGAGGTCGACATAATTTCGGTCCAGAAGACTAGTGCATTATCGATCGCGCGTCCGGAAAATCGCGCCGTCGGTGCCGCCGACACATCTGTTAACATGAAACGCGAATGGCGAAGACCCTCGACGACACCACCGACCAGAGCGTGCCGATCGGGCAGGCGACGCCCGCGCCGCGCGGGCCGAGCGCCTACCTGCTGGTCATCGCGGGACCGAGCTTCGGCGAAATGCACAAGCTGAAGAACGATCGGTCGGTGCTGGGCCGGGACGACAGCGCCGAGGTCCGGCTCCTCGACGACGGCATCTCCCGCTCGCACGCCGCGGTCGAGCGCGATGGCGGCAAGTTCGTGCTGCTCGATCTCGCTTCGACGAACGGCACCTTCTGCAACGGCGCCCGCATCACGCGCTGCGATCTGACCGACGGTGACAAGGTCGCGGTGGGGGCCTCGACGATATTAAAGTTTACCTTTCAAGATCAGGCCGATGAGCGCTATCAGAAACAGCTTTTCGAGTCGGCGCTGCGCGACGGCCTCACGGCCACCTTCAACCGGCGCTACTTTACCGACCGACTGCGCACCGAGATGCGCTTCGCCGAACGACACGACAAGTCGCTGGCGCTGCTCTTCGTCGACATCGATCACTTCAAGAAGATCAACGACAGCTACGGCCACCAGGCGGGCGACCACGTGCTGGCGGCGGTGGCGCGCGAGATGATCGCCACCATCCGGGCCGAAGACGTACTGTCCCGCTACGGCGGCGAGGAGTTCGCCATCATCTGCCGAGAGATCGAGCCCGAGGGGGCACGGGCGCTCGGCGAGCGGTTGCGGGTCGCCGTGTCGCGCAAACGCTTCGAGCACGGCGGGAAGGTCATCCCGGTGACGATCAGCGTGGGCGTCGCCGCGCTGCGGGGGCCCCGCGATGCCCAGGCGCTCATCGCCGCCGCGGACGCCGCCATGTACGAAGCCAAGCGAACCGGCCGCGACCGGGTCGTTTTACATAAGCCGTAGTTCTTTCGCCTGCGGGCGCGGTCGTTGGTATGGTGGGGGCGGATGAGGGGACGTCCATGGCCCGGGCTCGCGATCGCGGGCCTGGTCGCGATCGTCGGCTGTCGCGAATCGGCGCAGCTGCATGGCGAGGGTCCGCCCGCCAGCAATGCCGGCGGGCGCCCGGAGCCCAGCGCGGCGGCACCGGCTGGAGCGCCAACGGCCGCGCGCCCTGCCGCCCCCCACGCGCCCGTCTCGGAGGCGGAGGCGCTCAAGCCCCGTTCGGATCTGCTGCCCGAGCGGCGCGCCCTGTTCGTGGTCGCCCCGCCGCAGCCGGGGCAGGCGCCGGCGCCTGCGCAAGCACACCAGCCCGCGCAAGCACTCCCGCCCGCGCCAGCACTCCAGGAAGAGCGCTGGATCGACGCCGATGACGCGGAGGCGGCCGGTTTCACGCTGATCGACCTGTCCGACGATTGGACGCCGTACATCTTCGCCGAGCAGGTCGGGACCGACGGGCAGCCGCTCTCCAACCGTTACCGCCGGATCTTCTTGGGCCTGGCCAACGATCAGCTCGACGAGGACGGCGAGCCGCTGCCGCCCGGGAGCAAGAACTACCTCGAGCTCTACGGCATCTTCCCGTCGCTGTCGGTGCTGCGCGCGCGCTTCCTCGACGACGAGCGGCACCCCTGTGTCGACCAGGAGAGCGCCGACGCGCTCGACGCCGTCGAAACGGTCACCTACGTCGCGCCGGCCGATCTCAAGAAGGACGAGCGGCACCTGAGCCGGATCCGAGCGGAGCTCGAAGACGCGCGCCGCAAGCTCCACGCGGCGACGCTGGACGATCTGGCCACCCGCCAGCCGGCGCTGGCGGCCAAGGTGAAGCTCATCGAAAAGCGCGCGGCCGAAAAGCCGGCGATGGCCGCGGTGGAAAAGCGGCTCACCTGCGAGGGCCTCCTCGGCACCGGCAAGAACCACCACCAAAGCGGCATCTACGACGATGCCATGCGGCTCGCGGTCCGCAGCTTCCAGCGCAAGCACATGATCTACGAGGCCAACTTCTTGCGCCGCAAGACGGTCGAGGCGCTGTCCCGTTCGCTGCTGGAGAACGACTACGACGCGCTGGTGCGCGCGCTGCGCGAGCGGGTGGTCTCCGCCGCCGCGATCCTCGAAGACGGCTCGACCTCCAAGGTCCGCAACCTGGTCGACGAATATACCAAGGCGGCGCTTGCGCAGATGGGCCTGCCGGATGCCCCGTCGGCGCTGGCCTTCTTCAAACGCCACGGACCCGACGATCTCAAACGGCTGCGCGTCGCGGTCAAGCTCCCGGCGCGCCCCGACTACTACGGCCCCGAGATGGACCTGTCGATCGTCGTCGATCGCGGCGACGTTTGGTACGACGTTCCCTTCGACGACAAGGGCCACTACAAGCCCCAGGCGCGCAAGAAGTACCCGTCGCTGACGCTCTACAACCGGGTGGGCGGCAAGCTGCTGGCGCTGGCGCACTGGCGCACCACCATCGGCGGCTGGCGCGCGGATCAGGCCAGCAACGGCTACGAGTACTTTCGCTACAAGGGCTCCGACGTGGGGCCGCGCGTGATCCGTCACGTGGTCTCGGGGCCGGTCTGGATTGCGCCCACCTCGACGCCGATTCGCTCCTTGATCAAAGGCAAGATCGTCAACGGCAAGTGGATGAGCATCGTCAACTACGACGAGCTCGGCCCGGGGTTCCTGTCGGCCTACGGCCTCATCGCCGGCTACTTCGTGGTCCCCAGTCAGAACGGCGGAAAGGACTTCGACAACGGCGTGCGCGCGCACGGATCGTCGGACTACCTGTCGATCTACAGCTCCAACGGCTACTCGCACGGCTGCCACCGGCTGCCGAACCACCTGGCCATCCGCCTCTACTCGTTCATCCTGCGGCACCGGCACATGCGGGTCGCGGGCGATCAGCCGATGGGCTTCACGCGGCAGTTCCTCCAGAAGAACACGGTCTACGAGATGCGGATCCCGTCGCGTGGCTACCTCTACGAGCTCGACCCGCCGGTGCCGGTCAACGTGCTCGAGGGGAACATCATGGGCGATCAAAAGAAGCCGATCCTGGGATACGTGCCCGAGCCCTGGAACAAGTACCCGCCCGGACCGCCACCGGCGGCGCCGGAGTCGGGCGACAAGGCGGGAGGGGGAAGCTGTTGCGGCGATTGAAGATGCGGATACCGGCGTTGCTATCTCGCTTTGCCCCTCGGGGGCGGGGTCGCGCCCTGCACGTGCCGGGGGCCGCTTGGCTGATCGCCGGCGTCATCGTTGGGGCGTTCGCGGTTGCGGCTGCCGTCGCGGCGCCGGATGCCGGCGCGCCGCCGCCGCTCCCCATCGACGTGGCGGCGCCCAACCCGCCGCTCGACAAGGCGCCCAGCGCGACGGTCCGGATCGTCGTGACCGTGCTTCCGTCGACCAAGAAGGCGATGGTCTTCTGGGGGAAGAAGCGCCTCGGCGTGATTGCCCAGCACGCGCCCCTGGTCGTCCAGCGCCCGCGCGACTCGGGCCCGCTCGATCTGGTGGTCAAATCCGAAGGCTGCCTGCCGGTGCAGACGCGCGCCTACACCTTCGGCGACAGCAAGCTCGCCGTGAAGTTGACCCCCGTCGAAGAGAAGAACACGCTGCTGGGCTACCGCGAGGAGCTGCCGCCTCCGGACGCCGGCGCGCCGGGCGAGCCGGACGGCGGCATGCCGTAGCAGACCAGACGCTTCACGAAACGACGTCGTGGGGCGCTTATGGGGGGCCGCTGCGATCAGGTTTCGGGCGCGAACGCGTTGTCCACCTCTGAGATCGAGGGATCGCTCGCGGCGGTCGCCGCCGGCGCTCATCGCGCCGCGCGGAGGGCGGGGTAGAGGCGGGTGAAGCGGCGGTAGGGCTCGTCGTAGGCGCGGTGGGCTTCGGCGCGCGGTCCCACCGCGGGCCGGCGGCGAATCGTCTGCGCGGCGGCGGCGACGTCGGGAAAGGCGCCCGCCCCGACGGCGGCCAGCAGGGCGGCGCCCAGCGCCGGGCCTTCACCCTGGTCGACGGGGACGACCGGTTTGCCGTAGACGTCGGCCTGGAGCTGGCGCACGAACGCGGCGCTCGCGCCGCCGCCGGTGATCATCACCTCGGGAACCGCCAGGCCCAGCTCTTCGATGATCGCCAGGCTGTCGCGCAATCCGAAGCAGATCCCTTCCAGCACCGCGCGGGTCAGGTGCGCGCGCGTGTGGGCCAGCGAGATCCCCACGAAGGCGCCGCGGGCTTCCGCGTCCCGGTGGGGCGTCCGCTCGCCCTGGAGATAGGGCAAGAACGTCAGGCCCAGCGCGCCGATGGGAACGCGCGCGGCTTCGCGGTTGAGGAGATCGGCGGCGTCCTTCTTCTTGGCCAGCTCCTGCGCCAGCTCGCGCTGGTGCCAGGCGAAGGCGGCCCCGGCGGTCAGCATCACGCCCATCACGTACCAGGTGTCGGGAGCCGCGTGGCAGAAGGTGTGGGCGCGCATCTGCGGATCGACCTTGGGTGCCGCCGTCGGGCAGACGACGGTTCCTGAGGTCCCCCAGCTGGCAACCACCGCACCCGGCGCGACCGCGCCGACGCCGACCGCGCCGCAGGCGTTGTCCGCGCCGCCGCCGACGATCGGGGTCCCGGCGAGAAGGCCGGTCGCCGTCGCGGCGCGCGCCGAGACGGTCCCCAGGATCTCCGTCGAGCCGCCGACATCGGGCAGAAGATCCGGCGACAGATCCATCGCCCCCAGCATCTCGCGGCTCCAGCGCCGGTTGGCGACGTCGAAGAGCAGGGTCCCCGACGCGTCCGACGGCTCGGTGGCGAGGGTGCCGGAGAGCTGCAGCCGGACGTAGTCCTTCGGGAGCAGCACCTTGGCGAGGCGCGCGAACGCCGCCGGCTCGTTGTCACGCAGCCAGAGAATCTTGGGGAGCGTGAAGCCTTCCAGTGGCGGGTTCGAGACCCAGCTTCGCAAGGAGGCCTGGTCGACGCGCGACGCGATTTCGTGGCACTGCGCGGTCGTACGGCCGTCGCACCAGAGCAGCGCCGGTCGGATCACCTTGCCGCCGCCGTCGAGAAAGACCGACGAATGCATCTGTCCCGACAGCCCGATCGCGTCGACGCGTCGGGCGGAGCGCCCCGAGCCGAGCGCCCGCCGGATCGCGCGCGTCGCGGCCTTCCACCAGTCGACGGGATTCTGTTCCGCCCAGCCGGGCTGCGGCACGCGCATCGCCAGCGGCTCGCTGGCGCGGGCGACGGTGCGGCCTCGACCGTCGAAGAGGGCGGCCTTGACGTTGCTGGTTCCGACGTCGAGCCCGAGGAAGGTCGGCATTGATCGCGTGGGGGAGAGCCGGCTCAGCCGGCTCGAGCCCTTCGCGGGAGGGTTTGGGAACCCGTCGCGGGTTCCCATCTTATCGAACGCCGAGCAGAACCTCGGTCGTCAGCTGATCGAGGCGCTCGTATTCGTAGCCGACCGTCGCCATCGCGGTCGGGTCGAAGGTGTGCGCCTTGAGGGCCGCCGCGGTCTTCTTGTCGTACTTGAACGTCGGCCCCAGACCCGCGACCTGGGTGGTGCTGCGCTTCTCGAGCGTCGCCAGGATCTGCTTGATCTCCGGATCGGCGTGAAAGCGCGCGACCTTGTCCTTGAGGATCAGGTACGACCGCATGCTGTAGTACGCGAAGTCCCAGACCCCTTGCTCGTCCTCGGTGCGGTAGGGGTGGCTGTCGAAGTGCCGCATCCCGTCCCAGCGCGAATCCTCCAGCAGCTTGACCAGGAAGAAGGCGCCTTTTTGATCCTCGCTGGCGAAGCGCAGATCCTGATCGTAGCGGCCCGGCTTCTGCCCGTTGAGATCGATGTGGAACAGCTTGCCCGCCTCGATCGCCTGTCCGACGGCGTGCGAAAAATCGAGGCCGGACATCTGTTCGTGCGCCACCTCCGGGTTCACGCCGACCATCTCCGGGTGCTCCAGCGTATAGATGAAGGCCAGCATGTGGCCGGTGGTCGGCAAGAAGATGTCGCCGCGCGGCTCGTTGGGCTTGGCTTCCAGCGCAAAGCGCAGATCGTAGCCGCTGTCCCGCGAGTACTCACAGAGAAAGTTGATGGCCTCGCGGAACCGCTTGACGGCGTCGCGGGGATCTTTGCAAGCGTTGGTCTCGAGGCCTTCGCGTCCGCCCCAGAAGACGTAGACCGACGCACCCAGCTCGACGCCCAGATCGATCGAGCGCATCGTCTTCTGCAACGCCAGCGCGCGGACCGCGGCGTCGTTGCTGGTGAAGGCCCCCTCGCGGAAGACCGGCTGCGAGAACAGGTTGGTGGTCGCCATCGGGACCTTCATCCCGGTCTCGGCCAGCGCGCCCTTGA
>CAYTTF010000105.1:0-12787 GCA_964440665.1 uncultured Myxococcales bacterium
GACCATTCCCAAATACTAGCGGCTCCCCGCGCTGCGCCGCCTTTGGTCGAGGCGTAACTGATTCCGGGAAGGCCGTTGTAACGTTGTCCTGATGAAACGCCTGAGCCCCATCACCCTCGGGTTAGTGCTGGCTCTGGGAGCGGCTCTCTATCTCATGCTGCGCTCACGACCAGAACGCGCTGCTCACGACGCGGCTCCGGAGGACATCGAAACTTCGAGTCCCTCGAGCGTTCCGACGGCGCCGCCAAGACCGTGGGCCAATCGGCGACGTGAGCCTGAGCTGTCCGGCCCGCTGCCCGTTGCTGGCGCGAATGACCCGCCCGTCGCAAGCGATGAGGCGGCGGCGCAGCTCGGGGAGTGGCGCCGATGGCAACAACGGCGGTCATCCTTGGACAGGCGAGCGCTGATGCAAGCTTGGCAGCGCTTCCAGTCGACGAGACACGCGGACGAGAAGGCGTTCGAGACCCTCAAGCTCGCCGATGACACCCGCGTGGCGATTCGGAACATTACGGCGGCGCACCGCCCCCAAGCGCGCATCTTCATGGGGCTCTCCATCCAGGAGGCATCAAAGCTCGTGGAGGGTGACGAGGACGCACGAAGGACAGCCATCGGCGTTTTGCTTGGACCGGATGCGGCCAAGGAGTTTTACGCCGCCGAGGTTGCGTCGACGCCAACGGCGGCGTCCACGCCGGATGGTCGCCCCGCTCCGACTCCGGCCGGCGAGGGAAACCACCCTTCCCCGGGATTGGCGGCGGACGCAGGCGTCTCGTCGGCCCCGTCGCTGGCGGGAAGTCCTGGCGAGGTCGCTCCTTCGTCAGCGCCGGAGCCGGCCGTTCCCGATGCCGGAAGCTGATGGGGGGGACCTATCGCGGCCAGCCATAGCTGCTCCGTCATGGCCAGCATCGGGAAACAGACGGCGCAGATGAGCTCCTGGCGAGGCACAGCCACAAGAGAAAATGTCCGGTTTGTGCTGCCGAGTTTCACAACTCACCGTAAATGCCAGCAACAGTTGGCACTCCTCCTCGCTCCTCCCTGTCAACTGCTCGGTATCGCAAGGAGTATGGCTTCCACACATTTCAAAGTAATCCGGGCCTTCATATCGCCTCGCTAATCAGCCGTGGCGGTGCATCGCGCGCGAACGCTGTTAGGTGCCGGTTGAGGGCAATCAGCGAGTATCCGCCAGCTGCCGCCGCTACGGTGGCAATTCAACCGAAATTGGGAGGGCTTTGGGATGAGAGACCAGCATGGGCGTGTGTTCGTAGGCGCGTTACTTGTAGCATCGTTTGGCGTTAGTCTGGTTGGCCGTGAGGTGCAAGCTGCCACCATTACGGTAAATACTACAGACATGAGCTTGACGAGCGATTCAAAATGTGGCTTCGCCGAGGCGATAGTTGCGGTCAACACGAAAGCCGCGGCCTATGGCTGCCCGGCGGGAACCGGTAACGACACGATCCAACTGCAAGCGGCAACCTACCAGCCGCTCGGGTCTCTCGAAATCGACAGAGGCGTCACAATCAAGGGCGCGGCACCAGATCCAGCGCTTGGGATCATGACCAACATCGACAGCCAGAACCTGACCAACATAGATGAGGAAATGTTTGACCTTGTCGAGCTTCACGGAGCGATGTCGGTGACGTTCACTAACGTGGCCTTAAACGGACCCCCGCTGGGGGGGCCCACCGATCAGCTGACGGGTATTTTTGCCGATGGATCGAGCTCAGCCTCGACCGTCCATGTCCTCGGGTGCTATGTCGACGGGTTTACTTATGGCGGAATCTTCGGAGCCGCATTCAACGTGGATGTCCAGGATTCCTACCTGGCTTTTAACTCAACGTACGGGGGCATTTTCATGCAAACTGGTTCGAAGAATCTCACGGTCTCGAGGACTACCTTCGATTCGAACACCTCGGCCGGCAACGGCGGCGCGATCGACTATCGGGGCGCAGGCACGTCGAGCGTTGTCGGATCCACCTTTTCTTCGAACACCGCGGACTTCGGCGGCGGGGGAATCTATATTGAGGGGGAGGGGGGATCGTTTACGATCTCACAATCCACCCTCGTGAATAACAGCTGCGCGGGCAGCGCCACCTGCGGTGGAGGCGTCCTGTCGCAGTCGGGGGCCTACTCGGTCAGCTTCAGCATGAACGCCAGCCTCGTGGCCGATAACACGAGCGACGTAGGAATCCCGGCCGTGTCCGACTTTGTAAGCGACGGCAACATCACGGTGAGCAATTCGGACATCCTCGGCAATACCGAACCTGGAGTCCTCTACCGCGACGGCGGCGGCAATCATATGGGTCTGGACCCTCAAGCTGATCCTGAGCTCGTCAGACTGGGTGGCCTTTATCGTCTGCCCGTTTACGCGCTGCCGGCCAGCAGTCCAGTCCTCGACGTCCTGTCTACACTGAGCCCAGCCGTAGACGAGCGGGGGTTCACCCGCGGCGTCAGCAAGACGACCGGCCTCACTGGATCCAATCTTTTCGACATAGGCGCATTCGAGTTCGATCCGAACACGGAGACGGAGACCTTGGTGCTCGTCGGAAGCTCCGGGAACCACACGACCGTTAACGGAAGCACCTTCTCAGCCGGAAAGACCTTTGAGCTACAGGCGACCAACACCGGGAACTTTGCGGCCTTTTTCCTCCCAACCATCGATGTGGATGCCCAGCCCCCCTGTGAATGCGTCAACTACAACTTCGTGGCCGGTTTCGCCACCGGACCGACGGAGGGAATCGTCCAGCTCGAAACCTCGACCGATTCCACCTTCAAGACGGGCGTGGTAGCTATAGGATCTCCAGTGGATTTGTACGCAAAAACTGCCGGCACGTTGAAGAAGAACTACAACGTCTCGATCCCTCTGTCCAACAACTACTCCAACTACGTTCGGCTGCGCGTGACCGGCAAGAACAGCAAGAGCAGCGGATACGCCGTGTATTCCGACTACATCAACGCGTTGGCCAATTTAATGTAGAGACCCCTCACACTAATAGTAACCGCCCTCCGTCCCGCTCGCAGCGAAGCGGAGGGCGTCACACGGAGTCTTCGATAAGCGCCGAGTTGTGGAACCATGGCTGTGGCTGACGCTATTGCTAACGGTCCGCGTAAACGGAACAAACGCGGTTTCTGCGTCTGGCGGCGACATTCGTGTAGCAGCCATATGAAAATATCCGGTTTGTGCCAAGTAGAAATGTCCGGTTCTGGCGGCTGGGCTGGAAGCCGCACGGTGGCCTGACCAATGGCAACCTAGCTGGTCGGCATGAGCCGCAAGGAGATCGACCGACATGACGTGATCAGAAGCGTGGTCGAGCGCCGCCTGAAGCAGGTGAGGGCAGCGCACCTTCTTGGGCTGGGGCTACGTCAGGTCGGGCGGCTGTGTACGGCCAACGGGCGTAACCGTCCGGCCGAGGCCCGGCCGAGGACGTCCTCCCCGACTGACGCCAATGCCGGCGTCCTTGGGTCATGGCGAAGCGAAGACGCGTATCAGCGATTCTCGGGCCCGCCGACGCACCGCGCCTGACCTCACTCAAGGCGCGAGGCGGGACCTGCCGCGAAGCGGGGTCGTCCAGTCTCCGATCTGCCAACTGAACGCCAGCCTCCCTACAGCCTTCCCCCCCTCTGCCGGGCGGTTCGGCCGGGCCGCTTTTCCTCCGCAGCCAGCGGCCTCCGACGCCGCCTCCACGAGAAGCGATCAAATCTGGTCAGATGACGGATCGCCTTGACGGGTTGGCCCCGGCGCGAAGATACTCCCCCGAGATCGGCGTCCGGTGGGCCCTCACGAGATGTATTTGCGAAGGGGTCTGTTGGCCCCGGCGACCTTCAACCCAAAGGGCCCTCAATGGCAAAGAGACCAGTTGTGACCTCCTCGGTTCTGGCGGGTATCGCCTGCTCAATCACCTTGGCCCTGACGGTTGGGTGCCAGAAGGCGCAGCCCCCCGAGGTTGCCTCCGCGCCCGCGACGCCCGCGGGGAAGCAGTCGCTCACCATCTGGTGGGCCCAGTGGGCGCCCGCCGATGGCTTGCAAGAGCTGGCGAGCGCCTTCGCCCAGAAGGAGAATGTCGAGGTCAAGGTCCACCAGATCCCGTGGGCTAATTTTCAGGATCAGGTCTTCCAGGAGTTCGGCAAGAGCCAGACCGCGTTCGACATCGTGGTCGGCGACAGCCAATGGTTGGGGCGAGGCGCGACCAAGGGGCTCTACGTCGACTTGACCAGCTGGCTTCCGTCGGCGGTCGACATCAAGACTTTGCACCCCGTCGCGGTCAGGTACCTGGCGGAGTACCCCACGGGCTCCGCGCACTACTTCGGGGCGCCGGCCGAGACCGATGCCATGGGATGGGCGTACCGCAAAGACTGGTTCGAGGATCCGGCTGAAAAGGCGGCCTTCAAGCAGAAGTACAAGAAGGAGCTCGCGGTTCCGCGCACGTGGGACGAGCTCAAGACCATCGCCGAGTTCTTCACGCGGCCCGAGAAGAAGCGTTATGGGAACGTCCTGGTCACGGGTCGCGGCTACGACGATATCGTCATGGGATTCGAGCAGTTGCTGTACGCATTCGGCGGCTCTTGGGGCGACGCGAAGACGCTGAAGGTCAAAGGGGCGCTCGATTCTCCGGATGCCGTCAAGGCCCTGGACTTCTTCAAGGGCCTGCTCAAGTACGCGCCGCCCGGGGGCGGCAAGCTCGGCTACGGCGAAGCGCTGGAGCCGTTCGTCAACAATTCGTCGGCGATGCTGATGAACTACTTTGCCTTCTTCCCGGACCTGGCCAAGAAGATGTCCGGCAAGGTCGGGTTCTTCGCGATGCCCAAACAGGGGGATCGTCGGTTTTCGAGCCTGGGAGGCCAGGGATTTTCGATCTCGACCAAGGTGCCGGCTGCGCAGCAAGAGCTGGCGAGGAAGTTCATCGCCTGGTTCCTGCAGCTCGATACCCAGAAACAATGGGTGCAAAAGCCGGGCGGGTTCACCGCGAACGCGGAGATCTTGAAGAGCGACGAATTCAAGAAGGCGAGCCCGTACAACGCCGCCTTCGCGGAGTCGCTGGACATCGCCACGGACTTCTGGAACCTGCCGGTCTACAACGAGCTCATCGCCGCGACCGCGCAACAGCTCGGCGAGGCCCTCGACGGCAAGAAGTCCTCGAAAGATGCTCTCACCGCGATGGCGGCCGAGCACGAAAAAATCTTCCAGCAAGCCACGCCGTAGACGGCGGCGGACGGGCAAGGTGGCGAGGTGGCAAGCCAACCAAGGTCGAAGGATGAGCCGCAATGAAGATCGCTCAAGGCCTGGACCGGCCCAGTCGCGCCTTTTGGGCTGGGGGTTCGTGGCGCCGGCGCTGATCCTGCTTCTGGCCATGAACCTCTTTCCGCTCGTCTTCAACATCTACCTGAGCTTCACCAACGCCGATTTGTCCGGTGGGGTCGTCCGGAACATCGGCGGGCACAACTACACGGTGCTGTTCAACGAAGCGCGCTACGCGAACGCGTTGACGCTGACGGCGCTGTTCGTGTTGCTGTCCGTCTCCATCGAATTGATCCTGGGATTCGGATTGGCGCTGGCCCTGCGCGATCACGTGCCCGGTAAGCCCGTCATCCTGACGATCTTGCTGATTCCGATGATGCTTTGCCCGGTGGTCCTTTCGCTGTTCTGGAACTTGATCCTGAACGGGAATTACGGCGTGTTGAACCAGTTGCTGGCGTTTTGCCACCTGCCTCAACCTCAATGGTTGACCGACGACGATCTGAAGCTGGTGTCGATCTTGCTGGTCGACGTCTGGATGTGGACGCCGTTCATGATGCTGATTTCATTGGCCGGGCTGAATGCCATTCCAAAGTACATCTACGAGGCGGCCGAGATCGACCGCGCCAGTCGCTGGATGGTCTTTCGAACCATCACCCTGCCGATGTGCGCGCCCCTGCTGGGGCTCGCGGTGCTCCTGCGGGCGACCGACGCGCTCAAACAGTTCGATCTGGTCATGGCCATCACCGGTCCCAACGACGCGTCGACCCAGACGCTGTCGGCGCGCATCTATCAGGTGGTGTTTCGCGACTACAAGGTCGGCCTTGGCTCCGCTTATGGCGTCGTGATCCTGGTGGCGGTCATCGCCGTCGCGACGATCTTCGTGCGCTACATCGATAGCCTCAATCGGCGGCAAGGGAAGGTCGAGGCGTAAGCGCCGTGAGACTTCTGCGCGCGGTCGTCATCCTGTCGTACTTCGTGATGGCCACGCTCCCCCTGGCGTGGCTCGCGCTGACGTCGGTCAAGACCTACGACGACACGATCAGCGCCCACGCGAAGTTCATCCCCTGGGCGGAAGCGGGTGCCCGAGGCGACGAGCAAACGGCGGAGTCGGTTCGGTTCGCGCCCACGCTCGACGCCTACCGCAACCTATCCAAGCCGGTGGCGGGAACGCCTCACGATTTTTATCATTATCTCGGCAACAGCATCATCATCGGTGTCCTGTCGACGTTGGCGGCGGTGTGCCTCGGAACCATCTGCGCCTACGGATTTTCGCGGTTCAAGATTCCAGGCAGCAAGGACTGGCTGTTCTTCATCCTGTCGACGCGCTTCTTGCCGCCGCTCGCGGTGGTGGTGCCGGTGCTGGTGATGTACCGGTGGTTTGGCCTCGAGAACACGCACGTTGGCCTCGTCGTGCTGTACACCAGCTTCAACCTGTCGTTGGCGGTGTGGCTGATGAAGGGCTTCGTCGACGAGATCCCGCGCGCGTTCGAGGAGGCGGCCTTGGTCGACGGATACTCGCGGCTGCGGACCTTCGTGCGCGTCATCGTTCCTCAGGCGGCGACCGGAATGGCTGTGACGGGGGTGTTTTGCCTGATCTCGTCGTGGAACGAATTTGGTTTCGCGATGACCCTCAATAACTACGAGGCCAGGACTGTGCCCGTCTACTTTGCCGGGCTGCAAGGCAACATCGAGGGCGTTCCCTGGCCGCAGATCGCCGCAGGAATGATGATTTTCGTGGCGCCCATCGTGCTGTTCACGGTATTGGTGCGCCGACACCTATTGCGCGGAGTCACGTTTGGGACCATCAAACAGTAACCCCGCCAGCCGCTTCATCGTCGCTCTCGATCGGGTGGCCATCGGCGGGCTCGTGTCGGGCTTGGCGCTGTACGTGATGCCCCTCTGGCGGGAAGGGCGCCTCCGCTGGGCGCTGTGGCTGACGCTGGTCTCGACCGTGCTTCATGTCTACACGTCCCACAAGAGGAGCACGTGAGCTTTCTGGCGCTCGAAGGCCTGCAAAAGACCTACGGCGACGGGACGCACGCCGTACGCGGGATCGATCTGTCGGTCGAAAGGGGGGAGCTGATTGTCCTGCTCGGCCCGTCGGGCTGCGGGAAGACCACCACGCTGCGCATGATCGCAGGGCTGGAGCTGGCCACCGGTGGCTCCATCCGGTTGGACGGCAACGACGTCACACGATTGCGCCCCTCGCGACGCGACGTCGGGATGGTGTTCCAATTCTATGCGCTCTACCCGCACCTCACCGTGCGCGAGAACATCGGCTTTCCCCTGCGCGCCGCGGCGGTCGCGGCTTCCGAGATACGCAGCCAGGTCGATGCGGTTGCGGCGCGCATGGATCTCGTGAAGCTTCTGGAGAGCTACCCCAAGCAGCTGTCGGGCGGAGATCAACAGAAGGTGTCGCTGGCGCGGGCCATCGTCCGCCGCCCCGCGATCTACCTGATGGACGAGCCGCTCGGGACGCTGGATGCCGACCAGCGGCTGGCCATGCGCGAGCTCATTCGCGCCGAGCAGTTGGCCTCGAAGGTGACAACCATTTACGTGACGCACGATCAGGAAGAGGCGATGAGCCTCGCCGACCGGATCGTGGTCATGGAGGGGGGACGGATTCGTCAGGTGGGCACCCCCGCCGAGGTCTACGATCGGCCCGCCGATCTGTTCGTGGCCACGTTCGTCGGCAGCCCGGGCATGAACTTCATCCGCGGCGAGGTGGCCGGCGGGTCGGACCCTTCGATGTTCGTCTCCCAGGCCGGGCGGATCAGCATCGAAATTCCACGCCCCGCCCGTCTCGGTCTGGCCACCCTGGGGATCCGCTGCGAGCACGTTTACGAGGATCCCGCCGGTTCCATCGTCGGCAGCGTCCTGACCGAGGAGTACCTCGGCAATGCGAGCAACGTTCACGTGGAGACCGAGGTGGGACGCCTCATCGTGCGCGCCACGGGGGCGTCGAGGCGCACGCGGGGCTCCGAGGTGCGCTTGCGACTGGATCCGGGTCAGATCTCCGTGTTCGACGCGGCGACGGAGCAACGTCTGTGAGCACGCGCGCTCTCGTCGGCGCCAGCGGGGAAGCGGACGACGTCGCGGATCTCGCGTCGGGGGCTTCGCCGGCGACCGCCGCCGCGCCATTCCTGAGCATTCGCGGCCTATCGAAGCGCCTCGGCCGCACGCAGGCGTTGCTCGGCATCGACCTGGAGGCGCACGCCGATGAGCTGCTGGTCGTGCTCGGACCCACGGGGGCGGGCAAGACGACCTTATTGCGAACGATCGCGGGATTGGCAAAGCCCGACACCGGATCCATCCTCATGGCCGGGCAGGATGTGACGGCCAGCGATCCGGCCGAGCGCGACGTGGCCCTCGTGTTCCAGAACTTCTCCTTGTATCCGCGCTGGACCGTCAGGCGGAATCTCGAGTTTCCACTTCGCGCCCCGGGCCGGAACATCCCCGAGGCGGAGATTCAGCGCCGCATCGGCTGGGCCGCCGAGCTCCTGAAGATGTCGCGCTTCCTCGATCGCGAGGCCTCGCGCCTGTCGGGGGGCGAGATGCAGCGGGTGGCGATCGGCCGCGCCATTGTGCGCCGTCCCCGCCTGTTCTTGATGGACGAGCCCCTGACCAACCTGGACGCGAAGTTGCGGGAGGCGTTGCGGGTGGAGCTGGTCGAGCTGCGGCGGGAGCTGAAGACACCGATGGTGTTTGTCACACACGACCAGGCCGAGGCTCTCTCGATGGCCGATCGAATCGTCGTGCTGTCCGAGGGGCGCATCCTTCAAACCGGCACCCCGCGCGAGATCTACGAGCGACCCGCATCGCCGGTGGTCGCCTTGCAGCTGGGCCAGCCGGCCATCAACTTGCTGCGCGTCCGGCGCGTGGAGGGCCATTGGGTCGCCGCGGACGCGACCCCCCTCATGCCCGCCGATGTGGCGGGACCGAACGACCGGCTGCTCGGTATTCGCCCCGAGGACATCGAGCCGCAAGGTCCCGCGACGCAAAGCGAACGCGCGGGTGGGCCGTCCGAGGCGGTGGTCAAGATCGTCGAGTACATCGGCCCGACCACGACGCTCCTGTGCGAATGGGCGGGCGCTCACGTTCACATCGTGATTCCGCGGCGCGGGACGATTCGCCCCGGGGATCGCATTCGTCCGCGCATCAACGCCGCCCGCGCCGTGCTATTCGACGTTGACCCTGACCCGTCGAGAGGAGGTTTCACATGACCACCCGTGCCTTCCAACCAAAGTTCATGAAGATGAGCGTGCTCACCGCCGCGCTGCAAGAGCTCACGCCGCGCTCTGTCCGCGACGCGGACCCCGACCGGGCCATCGAAGATTGGCTGGAGTTTTCGCGCGAGATGGACTGTCCCAATATTCAGATATCGGCAGCGCTCCATCCGACGGAGGCGGACGTCCCGCCGGAGGCGATGCTGGATCCCGTGGCCAACACGCTCGATCTGCGCAAGCCGTTCGACAAGGCGCGCGCGAAGCGGGTGCTGGCCGCCATGGAAGCGACGGGCGTGGGCGTCACGGACATCGCGTTCTTCGACAACTTGCTCCACGACGACAACGACCTGCGCAAGAAGAAGCACGCGTTCGTGGTGCGGATGCTCGATGCCGCGGCGGCATTGGGGCTGAAGGCCGTCTGCGGTTTCGTCGGCCGCAACCAGAAGCTGTCGATGGACGGCAACCTGGTCTTCTTCGAGGAGGTGTTCATTCCCTTGTTGAAGGAGGCGAAGGCGCGCGGCATCGAATACCGGGTCGAACAGTGCCCCATGCCCGGATGGACCATCGGCGACAATTTCCACAACAACATCGGGTACACCCCGGCGTTGTGGATCGCGCTGCACCGCATCTGCGAGAAGCACGGCGTCGGCGATCAGCTCCGCGTCCACTACGATCCGTCGCACGCGATCCTGATGGGCCAGGACACGCGATCGATATTTCAGTACCTCAAGGACAGCGGGTACGATTTCATCGTCGGCGGCTTCCACGTCAAGGGGCAGGTCATCGATCCGAAGGGCGTGGCGGCGTGGGGGTATGGCGGGCAGACCGTGGAGCGGGGCGACTGGAAGAACGGCCAGCCGTCGCCGAATCCCGCAGATCACGGCAACGCATGGAAGAAGCAGACCGTGCTGTGCGAGCACGAGCTGCCCGGAACGGCCAAGCACGATCCGCTGGGCTATCTGCAGAACCGAACGGTCGACTGGCTGGATCACCAGCTCGCCGCGCGTGAATTGCTGAAGCTGGACGTCGCCAACACCGCGCTGGTCATCGAGCACGAGTACCCGCGCGCCCGCATCCAGGACAAGGCGCGCCTGAAACCCATCTTGCAGGGGTCGATTGCGTTCGCGCGCAAGATTGACGAGGCCGCCGCCTGCATGTACGCGCTTCATCACGAGGTGCTTCCGGCGCAGGACATTCCGGTCCAGGGCCGCGGGCGCGTTCCTTATTGGACCTAGCACTAGGAGTCGGCCCAGATGCTAAAGCGAAAACTCAACGTTGCACTCATCGGCTACGACTTCATGGGCCGGGCGCACTCGAACGCCTGGCGTCAGGTGGCCCATTTCTTCAAGGACGTCCCCTTCGAGCCCGTGCTGAAGGTGCTGGTGGGCCGCACCGAAGCCAAGGTGGCCGAGGCGAGAGATCGCCTGGGATTCGATGAATACGCGACCCGTTGGCAGGACGTCGTCGCGCGCAAGGACATCGACGTCGTCGACATCTGCACGCCGGGCGATTCTCATGCGGAGATCGCGATCGCCGCCGCCGAGGCGCAAAAGGCGATCCTGTGTGAAAAGCCTCTGGCCAACAGCGTGGTCGATGCGGAACGGATGCTCGCCGCGGTCCAGAAGGCCGGGGTCATCCACATGTTGTGCCACAATTACCGCCGCTGCCCGGCGGTGGGTCTGGCCAAGCAAATCATCGACGAAGGACAGATCGGCGAAATCCACCACTATCGCGGCGTCTATCTGCAGGACTGGATCGTCGATCCGACCTTCCCGCGCGTGTGGCGCCTGGAAAAGTCGCGCGCGGGGTCTGGCTCGCTCGGCGACATCTTGTCGCACACGATGGACCTGTCGCGGTATCTGGTGGGGGAGCCGGTGGAGGTGTCTGGGCTGCTCACCACCTTCGTATCCGAGCGACCGCTGCCCGACGATCCCAGCAAACGCGGCAAGGTCGACGTCGACGATGCCGCCCAGGCGCTGGTCAAGTTCGCGAACGGGGCCGTCGGTTACTACGAGGGGACGCGTTTCGCGCCCGGCCGAAAAAACTACAACCGTCTCGAGATCAACGGATCCAAGGGCAGCATCGTTTGGGACCTGGAACGAATGAACGAGCTCGAAGTCTACATAGAGAGTGGACCGCAGAGCGGGTTCCGTACGATCTCCGTTACCGACGGCAAGCACCCCTACATGGCCGCCTGGTGGCCGCCCGGCCACATCATTGGGTATGAGCACTCCTTCACCCACACGATCTACGACTTCATCCGAGCCGTCGCCGACCGGAAGCAGCCACGGCCCAACTTCCAGGACGGCCTCCAGAATCAACGTGTGCTCGACGCCATCGAGCGCTCGGCAAGCACGGGGCAATGGCAGAAAATCAGCGAAAGGAAAACCGGATGACGCGCCCAACGAAAGCGACCCTCGCGGCTCTTGGCTTGGCCCTGGCAACGCACCTCATCGGATCGCGCTTTGCGATCGCCGAGATACCGCTGGGGCAATACGACGGCTGGCGCCTCGCCACCGATGGTCGCGTGAACGCCTTCCTCAGCGTGGCGGAAGGCACGGGTCTTCCGTCCAACGAACCCGACAATAATTCGGGTGTGGGCACGCCCGACTACGCGGACTCGAACAACAATCTGCACGCCATGAGAATTCGCAACGGTTTCTTGATGAGCGTTCTGGGTTTCACCGGCCAAAAGGAGATCAGCCCGAATTTCAAGGTGACGACGCGGGTCTCGTTGTGGATGGATATCACGGGCAGTCGAACGAAGAACAACCCGGCGGAGATCGATCCCAGAGAGCTGTACCTGAAGCTCGAAGGCCCGTGGGGCAGCTTCCTGGGCGGCAGCGACATGGCGTTATTCGGTCGCGGGGCAACCCTCATGGACGCGCGGATCGCGCACGACTACGGCCTCGGATATCCGTGTGGCGTCGAGTATGCCTCGGGCGGCGGCTGCGGCATGGTTGGTTTCGGCGAGCCGTTCCCGGGTTTCGAGCCCGGTTTCGTTTATGCGACCCCGAGTCTCGGCGGCCTCCAGATCTCCCTTGGAGCGTACGATCCCGCGACGATCGCCAATGCCCAGTTGAATCGGGCGCCGCTGCCCAGGATTGAGGGAGAGGTGAAGTTCGAGCTCAAAGACATGGTTCGCGTCTTCGCGAGCGGTTTTTGGCAGGTCCTGGAAGGCACGGTCTCGGACACCTCCAGCGGGACCCTCGTAGAGAGGAACCTCCACACCAATGCCTGGGGCGTTCAGGGAGGCGCGATGGTGGCTCTTGGGCCCGTGATGCTGGGCGGCGCCGCTTACGAGGGCGCCGGTTTCAGCCCCATCACCTAC